>JAYWGO010000034.1:0-77034 GCA_043778205.1 Polaromonas sp.
GAGTACACTTATCCACAGTTGCTGATTCAAAATCAAGCAACCCGCCCTGGCTCAATATTGGATCGGCAGGGTGGTTCAATATTCAATCGGCGCTGACACTGCACAACGATCTTTCCAGATTTATAAACCCAGACAATAAGTCTGCTTCCTAGAGTGATCCGGTAACACCATTCATATTCCGCAGCGTAATTTTTCAGTGGTTTAGGGCTATCACCCAAGGAAACGCTGCACAAGCAGCTATTTAATATGTAGCATAGATGGCGGTGTAGAAAACACCTCTAGGCTACTGTTCAGGCCATCTGTACGGCCGCTGGCGCAGCTGTCTGCGCGGCCTTGAGCGCGCTGGCTGCTAGCTCGGCTTTGGCGATTTTTCCTGTGGGTGTCATAGGCATCTCAGCCACTATTTGCACCGTCAGCGGGCCTAGCGCGTACTGCGGTAGTGCTTTGGCAATCGCCTCTAGCAAGGGCGCGGTGTCCAGGGTAGCAGCCGCTTGCAAGCCGCCATCGGTGCGGGTAATGTAGGCCACGGGCCGCGTGCCTAGGGCGGCATCGGGCAGGCCAATCAGTGCAGCTTGGCGCACGCCGCTGTGCTGGCACAGGGCTTCTTCAATATCGCGTGGGTACCAGTCTACCCCGCCCACCACCAGCAGTTCCGATCGGCGCCCGCGCATGGTGATAAAGCCGTCGCTGTCTACCAAGCCCAGGTCGCCGGTGCGCAGCAGGCCGCCGTGGGTGGCTTGGGCGGTTTTCTCTGGCAGGCCCCAGTAGCCCCACATAAAGCCGCCGCGCAAAACGATCTCACCTACTTTGCCGGGCGGCAAGCGCTGGCCAGCAGAATCTTGCATCCACACTTCTTTGTCGGGCAGGGCCGGGCCTACGCGGCCAAGCTTGGCATCGTCCATCTCTAGCTCGGGGTAGCCTAGGGCCATAAAGCCGCCTAGCTCGCTTTGGCCAAAGCTTTCTACCAAGGGGAGTTTGAGGCTGTCGCGCCAGGCTTTTTTAAGCGTAGGCGGCACGGGGCCACCGCCCGACAAGCCCATGCGCAACCCGTGGGGCACGCGCCCACGCAGGCGGCTCTCCAGCAGCAGGTCTTGCAAAAATGTAGGGTTACCCACCAGCACACTGGCGCGGGCCGCGTCCATCGCGTCCCAGCCTGCGGCTTGGGTCCAAAACCGCATGACTTGCGCCGTAGCGCCTTGCGCCATGCAGGGTAGCAAGTTGGCCACCAGCTGGTACGAGCTAGACAGCGCACTGGGGCCAAAGCCTACGTCATTTGCGGTAATGCGCAGCCGCTCGGCAATGCAGCGGGTAGCGCGCACGGTGGGCTCGTGCGCTAGGCATGCGCCCTTGGGTTTGCCGGTGGTGCCGGAGGTGTACGACAAATGGGCAATGGCGCTTTCGTCCTCAGGGTCAGGCCCCGGCGGCAGGTGCGCAGCCAGCAGCGCGGGCAGCGAATGTGCGCCTTCTTGGGCTTTGTCCATGCACACCAAATGCGCCACGCCCGGCACCTGCGCCGCCGCCGCGCTAACGGCTTGGTGCATGTCGTGCGTGTAGATCACCACCTTGGGGGTGTGGTCGGCAAAATAGTAGGTCAGCTCATCGGCAAACTTCACGTTCACCAGCGCGGCTATGGCCCCTATGCGCCAGGCACCCAGCATGGCGTACAAGTAGTCCATGCCGTTGTGGGCAAACACCGTGACCCTGTCGCCCTTTTGTACGCCCAAATGCGTCAGCACACCCGCCATGTCGTGCATGGCCGCTACGGCTTGTGCGTAGCTGTGGGCCATGCCGCGGTCTACCCATACAAACGCGGTTTTATCGGGTGTGCGCTCGGCGCTGCGCAGCAAAAGGTGGTGCATCAACATAGGTTTAAGTCCTGTAAAGATAGCCTGCTTGGTGAGAGAAAGTTTACTTGGGCACTTTGCCGGTCACGCCCATCACGTAGTAGTTCATGCCGCCAATTTCTGCGTCGGTCAGCCCTGCGCCCATGGCCACGATGTCTTTGCCTTCATTGCTTTTAAGTGGCCCGCTGAACGGCAAAAGCTTACCCGCTTTCATCTCGGCCTCTAGCTTTAACACCTTGTCTTGTGCGTCTTTGGGCACGGCTGCGTTCATGCCAGCCATTTGAATATAGCCTTGCGCATACGAACCCCAAGTGTTGCCACTTTTCCACTGCCCGGCCAGCACGTCGCGCACCACTTGGGTGTAGTACGGCCCCCAGTTGTGCACCACAGCGGACAACTGGCCTTTGGGGCCTAGTTTTTTCATGTCAGATTGGTAACCAAAAGAGTATTTGCCTTTTTTCTCGGCCTCTACCACCACGGCAGGTGAGTTGGTGTGGTTGGCCAGCACATCGGCGTTTTGGTTTAGCAGCGACAGCGCAGCCTCGGTTTCTTTGGCCGGGTCAAACCACGAATTTACCCACACCACGCGCATCTCGGCTTTGGGGTTAACGCTGCGCATGCCCAGCGTAAATGCATTGATGCCCTGCAGCACCTCGGGGATAGGAAACGCAGCCACGTAGCCTGCAATACCGGTTTTAGACATATGCCCTGCGATCACGCCGTTCAGGTAGCGGGCTTCGTAAAACTTGGCGCTGTAGCTGGCTACATTAGCCGCTTGTTTATAACCAGTGCCGTTGGCAAAAATAACCTTCGGAAACTCTGCGGCCACCCGCAAAGTTTGCTCCATCTAGCCAAAGCTGGGGGTAAAGATCACTTGGTTGCCGTCTTGCGCTAGCTGGCGAATCACGCGCTCGGCATCAGGCCCTTCGGGTACGTTTTCTACATACTGCAGCTTGACTTTGCCGGCCAAGGCTTTTTCCATTTCCAGCATGCCCGTGTGGTGCTGAAAGTTCCAGCCTACGTCAGATATCGGGGTGTTGTACAAAATACCCACTTTGAGTGGGGCCTGTGCCCAGGCTGGGGCGTGGAGCAAACCCGCAGCCACTACAGCCGCAGTACAAGCTGTACTTAAAGCTGCACTGGTAGCCACACGCAAGCACTGCCTGCGGCTGGGGGAATCAACAGTTAATGTAGGCATTGTCGTACTCCGTTATGAAAAAATTCAAACGAGCAACAACTATGCCAAAGACCCAACTTAGGCTTAGACCATACCGTTGCGGCTGGCCAGCTCGACAAACAAGCCGCTGTGGTCTAGCTCCCCAAGGCCGTGCTCTGCAGCTTGGGCGTACAGGGCTTCCAGGGCTTTGGTAATGGGGATGTCCATGCTGGTTTCGTGGGCAGTGTCCAGCGCATTGCGCATGTCTTTAAGCTGAATGGCCAAGCGGCCACGGGGGGCAAAGTCACGCGCAATCATGCGCTGGCCGTGCAGCTGCAAAATGCGGCTTTCGGCAAAACCACCGCCTATGGCCTCGCGCACTTTGGCCATGTCTGCACCGCCGCGCTGGCACAGCAGCAGGGCTTCAGCCACCGCGCCAATGGTAATGCCCACAATCATTTGGTTGGCCAGCTTGGCCAGTTGGCCTGCGCCGTGCGGGCCCACATGCGTGCTGCGGCCCAGCAGGGCCAGCACCGGCTGGGCACGTGCAAAGCTCTCGGGTTTGCCACCGGCCATGATGGCCAGCGTGCCGGCTTCAGCACCTACGGTGCCGCCCGATACTGGGCAGTCCAAATGGTCAATGCCCAGCAGCGCCAGCCTGGCCGCATGGTCGCGCGCCTCACTGGGCTTGGTACTGGCCATGTCGATCACCAGCGTGCCCTTGGCCAGGGCTTGGGCGGTGCCTTGGGCAAACAGCACTTGGTCCATGATCTTGCCGTTTTCCAGCACACCAACGACCACATCAGCCCCAGCTGCGGCTTGGGCTGCTGTGCCAAACACCTGCGCACCAAAAGGCAACAGGCGCTCGGCTTTGGCGCGGGTGCGGTTGTAGGCATGCACCGTGTGACCTGCTTCACACAAGCGGCGTGCTATGGGCCAACCCATGAGTCCAATACCTAATACAGCTATCTTCATATTACTCTTAATTTAATAGCTGCCTGTGCAGCATTTCCTTGGGCGATAGGGCTATTTGATGTAAATAATGGCCTGCAAAAAAGCCATTATCAATGGGGTAGATTTTACGCGCTGCTAGGTTTGTTCGGCTGTCTCTTGGGTGCAAGCTCTTCCTGTAGTTTGTTTCTAGCTACCTACCCAACCAACCAAGCCGCAACGTTTAACCACAAGAATTTTGCAATTCACCCCACTGGCGTTACAGTGCAGCTATGACCCCACGCTTTCCCTTCAACCCCGACCCTGCCTACCTAGACAACCAGTACAACAACCGCCTGCGCGTGCCCGACTTTATGAGCCGCTACGTCCAAGGCTGGCAAAGCGGCTCGGCAGCGGTGCGCGCAGCACAGGCCTGTGTGCTAGACCTTAGCTACGGCCACAGCAGCGCAGAAAAGCTCGATATTTTCCCGGCAAGCGGCACACACCAGTCGTCGCTGGTACCGGTGCTGGTATTTGTCCACGGCGGCTACTGGCGCAGCCTGGACAAAGCTGACCACAGCTTTGTAGCGCCCAGTTTTACCAAGCACGGCGTGTGCGTGGTGGTACCCAACTATGCCCTGTGCGGTGCCCAAAGCCCCACCACCATCGAAGACATCACCCTGCAAACGGTGCGCGCAGTGGCCTGGGTGCACCAGCACATAGGGCAGTATGGCGGCGACCCAGCGCGCATTACTGTAGCAGGCCACTCCGCTGGTGGGCATTTGGCCGCGATGATGGCGGCTTGCCAGTGGGAGCGGTTTGACACAAAGCTGCCCCAGCAAGTGGTGCGCAACGCGCTAAGCATCTCGGGCCTGCATGACTTAGCCCCCCTGCAACACAGCCCATATTTGCAGGCTGACCTGCAGCTCACACCCGCCCATGTGCAGCGCTGCAGCCCGGCGTACTTTGCCCAGCCGCGTGCACCGCTTAATGCCGTATGCGGCGGTGATGAAAGCGCAGAGTTTGCACGGCAAAACCAGTTGATTCATACCGCTTGGGGCCCGCAGCATGTGCCCGTATGCGAAGCTATGGCAGGGCATAACCACTTTAGCATGCTAGAAACTTTAACTGACCCGCAACACCGTACCCATGCGCTGGCGCTGCAGCTTTTAACCGCCTAAGCAAGCGCCCATTTTTGCGCTTGCACCCACACAACTTTTACAAAACCAACACCATGGCATTGACGACAACCCAGCACCTGCCCGCTTTAGGCACCGCAACATGGGCCAGCCTTCTAGGCAGTGCGCTCTTGGTAGCCTGTGGCGGTGGCGGCGGCGACAGCAGCGCTGTGCCCACGCTGGCCAGCGGCTACCCGCAAGCGCCAGTGAGCTGCAGCACCACAGACCAAAAAGCATGGCTGCGCGACTACATGAACGACAGGTACTTTTGGTACGACCAGCAAGGCACCCCCAACGACGCTGCCACCACGCCTGCAGGCTACCTGAGCTCTTTGCTTT
Organism: Polaromonas sp.; assembly: GCA_043778205.1. Lineage (GTDB taxonomy): Bacteria > Pseudomonadota > Gammaproteobacteria > Burkholderiales > Burkholderiaceae_C > JAAFIP01. The sequence continues at coordinate 5,448 of JAYWGO010000034.1, forward strand.
TTAAGCCCAAAGACCGCTACAGCTACACCCAAAACACGGCCCAGTACACCCAGTTTTTTGCCGAAGGTACGCGCACTGGCTACGGCTATGCGCTGATGTACGAAGATGCCGCTAAAACGGTGCTTAAAGTGCGCTTGATCGAGCCGCGCAGCCCGTTGGGCACCCAGGGCCTGCTGCAGCGCGGCGACACCATTGTCAGCATTGATGGTTTTACGCCCGCGCAAATTACGGCAGGCCAGCTTAGCGCCGTCAGCACCGAGGGCGTACAGCGCAATTTTGTGGTGCAAGGCAGCACTGGCCAACGCAGTTTTAGCGCGCTGTCGGCTACTTTCCCGCTCAGCCCCGTGATAGATGCGCGGGTACTTACCGTGGGCAGTACCCGCGTGGGGTATTTGATGTACCAAGAGTTCATCACCACCGGCGCGGCGGCTTTGGGCAGCGCTTTTGAGGCCTTTAGCGCAGCAGGTGTTACCGAGCTTATTTTAGACTTTCGCTACAACGGCGGCGGCAGTACCGCGCAGGCCCGCAACATAGCCAGCATGGCAGGTGGTGCGGCTGTAGAGGGCAAGGTCTTTGCCAACTACCGCTACAGCGCCAAGCTGGCAGACAACAACGTGGTGCAAAATTTCACTACCAACGGCCTACCGGCCGTACCGCTGGCTGCCGTGAACCGGGTTTTTGTTATTACCTCGGGCGACACAGCATCGGCCAGCGAGCTGGTGATTAATGCGTTGCGCCCGTTCAAACCGGTCATCACCATTGGCGGCACCACCTACGGAAAACCCTATGCCTTTGTGCCCCAAGAGGCCTGCGGCACCACCTACAGCGCTGTGAATATTGAAATTGCCAACGCTCTCGGCTCTGCCGACTACAGCGCAGGCTTTGCCGCCACCTGCCCCGTCGCCGACGACCTAACGCGCCAGCTAGGCGACCCGCTAGAAGCACGCTTGGCTGCCGCGCTAGGCTATGTGCGCACCGGTAGCTGCCCCGTTGCCGCCAGTGTTTTACAGCCAAATAAGCCTAACGCCCAAGGAAATGCTGCACAAGCAGCTACTAAAAGCATAGTAAGCAGTGCGTTGCAGTCTGACACTGGCTACGGCGAAATAAGCCCAGCGCAGATGCGCATGGACTAACCCACGCGCCCAGGTATCTGGCCAACCCTAGCAACCAGCTGTGCCAACCAGCTGTGCCAACCAGCTCCACAGCCAAAGCTGTCAGCCCAGCGGCGGCCCGCCGGGCGGTATGCGCGCAATAGAATGCAGCCCCAGCACGCCTATCACAATCAGCGAAATGCACACCAGCTTGAGCGCGGTGGAGGGTTCTTTAAAGTACAAAATGCCAATAGCAGCGGTAGCCACTGTGCCCACGCCCGACCACACAGCGTAGGTAATGCTCAGGTCCAATGTTTTGGTGGCAAACGTGTTGCACGAAAAAGCCAAGGCATAGCAAACAAACATCACCACCGAGGGGAGCAAATTTGTAAATCCCTGGGACAACTTCATACAAGTCGTGCCCACCACCTCAAAAACGATAGCGATCGAGAGCAAAGTCCAGGCTTGGGACATAGACGGGGTGAAAGACTGTAATAAATTGAGCATGGCGGGCGACAGTGATTAGGTCAAAGTATTATCAACCAAGCACTTGGTAACCCTTTATGCAGCTAACTGATAACGAACTGTCTGTCCTTAAATACCGCGCTAAAGCAGCAAGCTATGACGCGTCTGCCCAGTACACCATGCCGCTGCGCCAACGGGCTGTGAGCCTGCTAAATTTGCAGCCCGGCGACACGGTGCTAGACGTAGGCGCAGGCACGGGCCTGAGTTACGAGCTACTGCATGCTGCAGTCGGGCCGCAAGGCCGCGTGCTGGCTTTTGAGCAAAGCCCAGAGATGTTTGTGCAAGCGCAGGCGCGGGTGCAGCGCGCTGGCTACACCAATGTATGGCACCAACAAACCAGCGCCGAAACCGTCACCTTGCCTGCGCAGGCCGATGCTGTTTTTTTCAACTACGTGCACGACGTATCGCGCACACCCCAAGCTGTTGCCAACATCTTGCGCCAAGCCAAGCCCGGGGCACGCATTGCCATGGCAGGGGTGAAATTTTTCCCATGGTGGACAGGCCCACTCAACCTGCTGGCCTGGGCTAAAAACCGCCCTTACAACGCCAAAGCAGCCGACCTGTGGGCACCATGGGACATAGTGCAACCCTATTGCACGCACTTTGAACGCAGCAGCACCCAGTGGGGCATGGGCTACCTAGCGCATGGCAAACTTGGGTCTGCCGTGCACAACTGAAATTTAAGTGCGCGCGCCTTGCATACCATGCGATTTAAGGCAAGGCAGCGCGTGCGATGTGTTGAAAGCTGCGGCTAATGGCTTTATCACTGCCAACACGCGCCCAAAATTCACGCGCCAGCGTTTGCGCCTGAGGCCATACTGTAAGCACATCGGCTTTGGGCAGCACGCTGGGCACTTGCACGGGCCGCAGGCCTTGCGCGCTGGGTGCAAAACGCATGGGCAGCATGTCATAGCAGGGGGCGAGCCTGAACTGCTTGCTGGCGGGGCCATCATGCAAAAGCGCTAAATTACCAAAATGCATATCGGTGTTATGAATCAGCAGCCCGAACGCATACAGCAAGCTAATGCGTTGCACATCACGCTCGCCCAGCATGCGCAGGCGCTGCAACTGTTGGGCGGTCTGCACCCAGTTTTGTCTTTGGCCAATAAACACATCGTCGATGGCACCTAAGCTGACCACACCGCAGCGCCCGCGCGGGCCTATGCGGTCAAAACGCTGCACCTCAAGGTAGGTGCGATCAGTATCAATAATCTGCGCACGGGCTGCTTGAACGCCCGTCGCAGCGCTGTTGTCATGCAGCACGCCCAGTGCATGGTATTCGCAGTGCAAGAGGTCACGCCAGCGCTGGGCCAACGGGTCTGCACCTAGCGGGCTGAACTTCACAATCATGTGAGCTGCGCCATTGGGTGTATCCGCGTAGACCGTGAACTTAGTTTGCTCTCCACCTGCAGACGACATGCCGCGGTCTTGGCGGTCTTTGAGCAAGGCCAGTTGCGTATAGGCATTGGCTTTGCGCCGCGGGCTTACTGGCTCAGGCGTGCGCTGCAGCAAATAGTCCTCCAGCGCTGCACGCCCTAGCACCAGATCACCGGGTTCATCAGAACCTGCAACACTCAGTGCGTGCAACACATGGTTGTCACCCCAGTCCGCAATACTGGGCGGCAAGCCCAGCAGCGGAATACGCAAAGGAAACTGCCTGCCTATAAAGCCCTGCGGGCGCATGTCGGTGATAAACCATGGCAAGCCATCGAATATTTCAACCTGCCGCTGGGCAACCCAGGCAGTGCGAGACCCGCCCAGCATGCCAATAGTGTGCAGCTGGCCACAGGCCACCGGCGCTCCTGCAGCATCAATCTGGGTAATAGCTAAAGGTTGCTCTACGCGCACTGGCCGCGCACGTGCATAGCGCGTAAGTTGCGCGCGACCCAATGTAGTTACATCCCCGCCAGCCAAACGCACCCAACGCGACAAGCTTGGCTGGCTACAACCCAAACGCTGCATTAACTGCGCAGCACTTAGAGCCTCATCACCCAAAGCGGCAACCAAGGCATCAGGGCTTGTCACGGCAGAGGTTTTTGGCATTAAATTGTAGCGATAAATGAATAGATTATAGAGTATTTATTTTCACTTGTAAAAATGCCTATTTTTTCTATAAATAAGGGGATTTATGAATAGATTTAAAAATACTTATTACACCACTGTCACCCATCACATCAGCAAATGCTCGCCCGCATTGTCGCCGCCCAAAATCACGTAGTTCACTTTGCGAATGTCCATCAGCTTGGTGCCGCCTGCGTAGCTGATTGAGCTTTGTACGTCTTGCTCCATCTCTACCAGCGTGTTGGCCAGTTTGCCTTTGATGGGTTCTAAGATGCGTTTGCCTTCGACGTGTTTGTATTCGCCTTTGTTAAAGTCGCTGGCGCTGCCGTAGTATTCTTTGAACAGTTTGCCGTCCACCTCTACCGTTTTGCCGGGAGACTCTTCATGCCCCGCCAGCATCGAGCCGATCATCACCATAGTGGCACCAAAGCGGATGCTTTTTGCAATATCCCCATGCTCACGGATGCCGCCGTCGGCAATGATGGGCTTGGTGGCTACACGGGCGCACCACTTAAGCGCGCTAAGCTGCCAGCCACCCGTACCAAAACCGGTTTTAAGCTTGGTAATGCAAACTTTGCCAGGGCCTACGCCTACTTTGGTAGCATCTGCGCCCCAATTTTCCAGGTCAATAATCGCCTCGGGCGTGGCCACGTTGCCGGCAATGATGAACGCAGCAGGCAATTTTTGCTTTAAGCAGGCGATCATTTTTTGCACACTGTCGGCATGGCCGTGGGCAATGTCGATGGTGATGTAGTCAGGGCACAGACCTAGTGCTACCAGCTGGTCTACGGTTGCGTAGTCGGGCTGCTTCACGCCCAGCGAGATGCTGGCAAACAGCCCTTGCTTGGCCATGTCTTTAACAAACTGCACGTTGTCCAAGTCAAACCGGTGCATCACATAAAAGTAGCCATTTTTCGCCATCCACGCGCAGGTGGCTTCATCGACCACGGTCTTCATGTTGGCTGGCACCACGGGAATGCGAAAACTGTGCTTGCCCAGCTGCACGCTGGCATCGCACTCGCTGCGCGACTCTACACGGCACTTGCGCGGCAACAACAGCACATTGTCGTAGTCAAAAATTTCCATAGTGAAGTACCTTCTTCAATTATTCTGCGGCGATATGAGCGGCTAGTTACCCAGCTTAGGCATGGCGTTGCCGCTGCCCACGGCCAACAACCCGGCCTTGGTGTAAATGTCCAGCTTATCGCGGGTGTCCACAATGTCCAAGTTGCGCATGGTGAGCTGGCCAATGCGGTCGGCTGGTGAAAACGGTGCGTCTTCTACTTTCTCCATCGACAGGCGCTCAGGCTTGTAGGTGAGGTTCTGGCTCTCGGTGTTAAGCAGGCTGTAGTCGTTACCACGGCGCAGCTCAATGGTCACCTCGCCGGTGACAGCGCGCGCTATCCAGCGCTGGGCGCTCTCGCGCAGCATGATGGCCTGCGGGTCAAACCAACGGCCTTGGTACAGCAAGCGGCCCAGTTTGAGGCCGTTCATGCGGTACTGTTCGATGGTGTCTTCATTGTGAATGCCTGTGACCAGGCGCTCGTAGGCGATGAACAGCAGGGCCAAGCCAGGCGCTTCGTAAATGCCGCGGCTCTTGGCCTCAATGATGCGGTTTTCGATTTGGTCGCTCATGCCCAGGCCGTGGCGACCACCGATGCGGTTGGCTTCCAAAATCAGCTCGACCAGGCTGTCAAAACGCTTGCCGTTCAATGCTACGGGCAGGCCTTCCTCAAAGCGCACACTCACGGTCTCGGCTTTCACCACCACGTCGTCTTTCCAAAACGCCACGCCCATGATGGGGTTGACGATCTTGATACCGCTGTTTAAAAACTCCAGGTCTTTCGCCTCGTGGGTGGCTCCCAGCATATTGCTGTCGGTGCTATAGGCTTTCTCGGCACTCATTTTGTAGCCAAAGCCTTCGGCGGTCATGAAAGCGCTCATCTCAGCGCGGCCACCCAGCTCGTCGATGAACAATTGGTCCAGCCAAGGTTTGTAGATTTTCAAATCGGGGTTGGTCAACAAGCCGTAGCGGTAAAAGCGCTCAATGTCATTGCCTTTGAAGGTGCTGCCGTCACCCCAAATATTGACCTTGTCTTCTTTCATGGCCGACACCAGCATGGTGCCCGTGACCGCGCGGCCCAGTGGCGTGGTGTTGAAGTAGGTAACCCCAGCGGTGCTGACGTGGAAAGCACCGGCTTGCAAGGCGGCGATGCCCTCGGCGGCCAGCTGGGCGCGGCAGTCGATCAAGCAGGCTTTTTCTGCGCCGTATTCCATCGCTTTGCGCGGAATTTCGCCATAGTCGGGCTCGTCGGGCTGGCCTAGGTTAGCGGTGTAGGCATAGGGCACAGCGCCTTTGTTTTTCATCCAGCGCAGGGCCGCGCTGGTGTCTAGGCCACCAGAGAAGGCGATGCCTACTTTTTGGCCGACGGGTAGATTTTGCAGAATGGTAGCCATAGCGGTAGTTTTATTAAATTATGCGTAGTGGCAAATGTAGTGGTAGGCCTGGGCCACTTTGATGTCAAACTTAGAATTAGCAGGTACATGAAACTGCTCGCCCGCTTGGCTGGTGAGCCATGCACCGCTGCCTGCCAGCTTGTACTCGCACGCGCCCGCCACGCATTCCATAATCTCGGCGGCGCCGGTGCCAAAAGTAAGCTGGCTGGGCAGCACCACACCCACTGATTTTTTGGTGCCATCGGCCAGCGTAAAGCTGTGGCTGACGCATTTGCCATCAAAGTACACATTGGCAGCGGTGGTAAGGGTAACGTTAGGGATGGAGCTGGTGGTCATAGGTGCTAGCGTAGAAGTCAAAGTAAATGTAAGTGCGTGCAAACCCTTGATTTTACGGTCTACACCGCAGGCTAAAAAAAAGAACAACACTGGCGGGGTAAAAATCCAAGCCGAAAGCCGATAGTCTTTCGTAATACCGCCAGTTTTTGACAGCTTACTGCGGCTAATCTTGAATATTTTGCTATATTGAGCTGCTATGGGCACCATTCCTTCAACTGTTCGTACTGAAATTCTTAAGCGCATGCACGCTGCCCAGGCTGAGCATGGCGTGCACATTGTTCTAGCTGTTGAATCAGGAAGTCGTGCTTGGGGGTTTGAATCGCCCAACAGCGACTTTGATGCGCGTTTTATATATGCACATCCACAAGATTGGTACCTGTCGGTGGGTCTGGAAGATCAGCGCGACGTGATTGAATACCCGATTGTTGACGACATCGACCTTAACGGCTGGGATATTCGCAAAGCATTGCGTTTGTTTTGGAAATCCAACCCTGCTTTCGTAGAATGGATTCAGTCACCTATCATCTACGCTGAAAGCGGCAGCTTTGCAGCGCGAGTACGCGAATTGCTTCCCACGGTCTATTGTTGCGAGAGTGGCATCCACCACTACCGCAGCATGGCCAAGACTAACTTTCGTGGTTATTTGAAGGGCGATTTGGTACCGTTGAAGAAATACTTCTACGTGCTACGACCCTTGCTTTCAGTGCGCTGGCTACAGCGCTATGGGTTTGCCGCGCCGATTGAGTTTGAAAAACTGCTGCACTTGATTGAAGACAAACCCGACCTTGTTGCAGATATTCATGCGCTGCTTGAGCGCAAGCGGGCGGCACCCGAAATGGGACTAGAGCCCCCTGTGAGAAGCATTAACGCATTCATAGAAACAGAACTAGAACGCCTCGAGTCTTTCACACCGCCCTCGCCACAGCGCGGAGAAATCATTTCTAAACTCAACGACGTTTTCCATCATAGTTTGCGTGAAACTAGGAACGATCTAGCGCGGTAATGTATCAGGGTTCTTAAAGATAGCGCCCAAGGAAATGGTGCACAGGCAGCTATTTATTTTGTAGCTCTTGCAATGCACGCCACATCACTTTACCGCTACCGCTCTTGGGCAAAGCGGTGACAAACTGCACGCTGCGCGGGGCTTTGTACACGGCCATGGTGTCGCGGCACCACTGCAGTATGTCTGCCTCTGTGGTGTCTAGATGGGTGCTGCGCAGCACCACGATGGCTTTGACGGTTTCGCCCCGGTAGTCGTCTAGGGCGCTGATAATGCAGGCCTCGGCAATGGCGGGGTGCTTGAACATCAGCGCCTCTACCTCAGCAGGCCACACTTTAAAGCCGCTGGCATTGATCATGCGTTTGAGGCGGTCGGTTAAAAAGTAATAGCCATCTTCGTCTACACGGCCCAGGTCGCCGCTGCGGAAAAACTTAACACCGTCCAGCGTGATAAACGCCTTGGCAGTGGCTTCGGGGTTCTTCCAGTAGCCTTGGAAGTTCATTGGCCCGTGCATGATGATTTCGCCTTGCTCGCCCACTGGCATGGTTTGCAAGGTGTCGGGGTCAATCACACGCGCTTGCGCGCTCACGAAAGGTATGCCTAAGCACTGCTGCTTGGTGGCATCAGGCGGGTTGCTGTGGCTGGGTGCGGCGGTCTCGGTCAGGCCATAGCCTTCGGCATAGCGCAAGCCATACTGCTCCCACAAGCGCTGGGCCACAGCCTGCGGCATGGCCGCACCGCCGCCGCCAATGTAGACCAGGCTGCGCAGGTCGTATTGGTCGAACGAGGGAGAGGCCAGCAGGTCGATCACCATAGTGGGAATGTTCGTCCAGTGGCTAACTTTGTGGCGCGATATCAAGCGCCCGGCCAGGTCGCGGTCCCAGCGCGGCATGATGACCAGTGTGGCACCGCTGAAAATACAGGCCTGCATCACGCTGACCATGCCAGTGATGTGAAACATAGGCACCGCGCACAGCATGGTGTTGGCTGCCGAGCCGCCGCCCCACAAACCGCTGGCCACTGCGTTGTGCATGATGGAGCCGTGCGTGTGCATACAGCCCTTGGGCAGGCCGGTAGTGCCACTGGTGTAGGGCAACACAGCCAAGTCGTGCGAGGTAGCCACTACGGGCGGCAGCGGCGCAACAGCCTCGCCTGTAACTTGCTCTTTGCCCTGCTCAGCAGTGGCCATCAGTGCAGCCCAAGCATGGCAGGCCCCGCCGGTCAAACCCGGCTCGCTGTGGCGCGCCAGCAGCCAGTCGCGCCACGCCGGCGGCATATCGTCAGCCGCTTTGTCACCCAAGGCATCGGCAAAATGCGTGATCAGCAAGTGCTTTAGCCCCAGCGCAGGTGCTAGCGCGTTGGACGCTGTGGCCCATTCATGGCCCAGGTCTGCGGTGGTAATGGCCACCTGCGTGTCGGGGTCGGTAATGTAATGTTTAAGCTCTTCGGCCTTGTTCATCGGGTTGACTGGTACCACCACTGCGTCCAGTCGCAGCACCGCAAAGTGGCTTACCACCAGCTGCGGGCAGTTTTGCATGCACACCACCACCCTGTCGCCTTTTTTAACACCCAGCCCAAGCAAAACCTGGGCTAGCAGCTGTGCTTTTGATAGCAATTCTGCGTAGGACAATTGCGTGTCAAAAAACGCCAGCGCCGTTTTATCGGGATACCGCAGTGCACTGACCGCCAAGTTGTTCCACAGCGAGCCGGCAGGCGGCGTGATGCTGCGGGGCAAGCGCTGGGGCCAAAATTTGGTGTGTGCGTTGTCTTGCAAAACAGTCTCCCTAAATTAAAGCTGCTTACCAAGGACAAGTCCTAGGTAGGCAGTAGATTATTGCTGGTTATCATGCCTGACTACTTCCAAAGCAAATTTATGAAAACCCTCAAATCTCTGCTTACACTGTCGCTAATTGGACTGGGCTTGGCACAACCTGTCGCAGCCCAAGCCACCTTCCCCAGCAAGCCTATTCGCATTGTGGTGGGGTTCCCCGCCGGTGGCCCGCTAGACCAGCACGCACGGCTGCTTACCGATAAGTTGCAAGGTATCTTGGGCCAACCCGTAACGGTAGACTACAAGGCCGGCGCAGGCGGCATTGTGGGGGCCCAAGACGTGATGAAAGCTGCCCCCGACGGCCACACCTTGATGTTGGCCAACACCGGCGTGATGGTCATTAACCCTGGTCTGTACAGCAAGCTGCCCTACAACACTTTGAAGGATTTTGTGCCTATTGCCCGCACCGCCATGCAGCCGCTGGCTTTGCTGGTCACCAACAGTGTGGCGGCCAAAACTTTGCCCGAGTTTGTCAGCTACGCCCGCGCTAATCCTGGAAAAGTGAACTATGGGTCGGCAGGCAACGGCGGCATCAGCCACTTGGTGCCTGAAATGTTCAAAACCGCTACCGGTGTGTTTATGGTGCACATTCCCTACCGGGGCAGCGCCCCGGCTTTTACCGACCTGATCGGTGGGCAAGTGCAGTTTATGGCCGAGAGCATTCCCCAGGCTGCCCAGTACCACAAACAAGGCAAAGTGCGCGCCCTGGCCGTAACCAGCCGTGAGCGCAACAGTGCCTTGCCTGACGTGCCCACCGTGATGGAGACCAAAATAGCCAAAGATTTTGACGTGGTGGGGTTTTACGGCTTTTTGGCCCCGGCGGGCACACCCAAGCCGGTGGTAGACAAGCTCAGCGATGCCTTTAAGCAGGTGTTGGCCTTGCCCGATGTACGTAACCGCATGGTCAGCCAAGGCGCAGATCCTGCGTTTTTGGGGGCCGACGAATTTGCCCAGTTTTTAACTTCTGAGATGCCCAGATGGGCGGTGGCAGTACAAAAATCGGGGGCGAAGTTAGATTAAGACTTGCCATGGCTTGGAACTGTTTGGCTGTTGCGCTGTCTTACTGGCTCTTTTAACTGTTTTTAAGCCCCATGAGAATTCGTGTATTGCCAGCAGGCCTAACCCCAGCTGTATGCAGCGCAGTGCTGCTTAGCCTTGCTGCTTGCAGCACCACTCCCCCCAGCCAAGAGCCCGACCACACAGCCCAGGTACTGCAAACCGCCCGCAAAACGCTGCCCAGCATTGCGTGGGCCGATGGCCAAAACTGGCAACCCTACTTGCTGCCAGGTAAAAAAACCACCCAATTTAGCAAGGTCACCATGGACGGGCGCGATGCGGTGCTGGCAGTGGCCGACGCATCGGCCAGCTTGCTGCGCCACAACCTGAAGGTGCCAGCGCAAGCCCTTGAGCAAGTGCGCTTTTCGTGGAAAGTGCCCATGCTGATCGACTTGGCCGACATTGCCACCCGTGAAGGGGACGATTCGCCTGTGCGTGTAGTTTTAACGTTCGAGGGCGATCGCAGCAAGTTGTCCAGCAAATACGGCTTGCTGTCGGAGCTGTCCCGTGCAGTTACTGGCGAAGAGCTGCCCTACGCCACATTGGTCTACGCTTGGTGCAACCAACGGGTGGCAGGCAGTATCAGCCATAGCGCGCGTACTGACCGGGTACGTACCATCACGGTGGAATCAGGCCGTAAAAACCTAGGCCAATGGCTAGACTACGAGCGCGACATCAAAGCCGACTTTGCACGCGCCTTCGGCGAAGCCCCAGGTGCACTGGTAGGGGTGGCATTGATGACCGATGCAGACAATACCGCTAGTAAAACCAAGGCGTACTACGGGCCAGTATCTTTGGGCAACTCTTTGCTGCGCTAGGCCAATTTTTTAAGAGAAAAAGCCTTTACGCCCAAGGGAATAGTGCTCAAAAAGCTATTAAATATATAGCATATTGCGCTCAGTTGTAAGGGTGGCTGCGCAGAAAACAAAGCCTATTACCCCGCTATAAAGTCCATCACAGCCTGTGCGCAGGCCTCGTCTGCAAGAACCGCAATATGGCCTAATTGGCGCACCGTTAGCAGTGTAGTGCGCTGGCCCAGCCTAGCCATGGCCGCGCTGTGATGGTAGGCGGTAATTTTGTCCGCCTTGTCGTGCACTATCAGTACAGGCAACTCTGGCTGTTGGTTAAGTAAAGGCGCCAAGCTTTGGGGCATAAAGTCGTCAAAGGTTTTGCCGCTGCTGGCCTCTAGGCCCCGTTGCAGCTGTACCCGCACAGCCTCGGGCAGCACATGTGCTTTGGCCCACAAGGCAGAGAGTTGGTAAGTGTCATAAAACGGCGCTATCAGCACCAAACGCTGCACCTGAATAGCGCGGTGGGCCGCAGCCCAGCCAGCTGCTGCGCCGCCTAACGAATGGCCCACCAGCACGTCGATAGCACCATGCTGCTGCGTTGTGTTGGCGGCTACTGTAAGCAAGGTATCTAGTACCTTGGGCAGTCCACTTTGCGTGCCCTCGCTGGCTGCGTGGGCCAAATGGTCGAAGGTGTGCACCTCATAGCCTGCAGCCAGTGCTTTATAAATCAGCAATGCAAAGTTCAGCCCATAGCCCTCCCAGCCGTGGCACAGCAGCATGCGGCCCACAGGCTTGCGCGGCTTGATTTGAGCAGTGGTGGGCAGCCAGTGGTAGCACTGCACTTTGAGTCCTTCGTGCAGAACATGGGTGCGCACGGCGCTGGCCAACAGTGCTTTTACAGGCGCTTCAAACGCAGCCCATTGCGCGGCTTTCCAGCCAAAAAAGCGCTGGGTGTCGTCTTTAAGCCTGTCAATACTGGGTGGCCGGCGGGCAGCTGCGGGCGGTGCACAAAATATCTCTACCGCGCGGGCCTGGGCCTTGGCGGGGCTGTCTTTCATGGCGCGGTTCAATTCGCTGCGCACTTTAACTACGGTGGCTGCAAAACGCAGCACGTCGCCAGCGGAGGGGTTTAACATTTCTAGCATGGTGGGGCTTTCAAGTAGGTAAATTATGAGGCTATAATTAGTTCATTAATTTACTATTATAGTTCGTTATTGAACTATATACACCCACACATGACAGTTATAAATAGAGCCGCCAGTCCAATAACCACCCCAGCCTGCGTGCGCGGCACCGATGCCTGGTTAGCTGTGGTGCGCACTTACCAAAAGTGCTCAGACACGTTATCCCAGCGCATCGCGCCCTTGGGGCTCAAGCTGGCACAACACGATGTGATGATGAACCTGCTAATGCACGCGCAACCTACCCAGCAGCAGCTCGCCGAGCAGAGCTTTGTAACCAAAAGCCATATGAGCGCTGTGCTGTCTGAGATGCTGCTGCAGGGCTGGATCACGCGCACCGACAGCAGTACCGACAAGCGCAGCAAACTGATTAGCCTTACGCCCAGCGGCCGTGCCTTAGCGCTGCAGGCCTACGCTGCGCAAGCTGTGGTGATTAACGCGATGATGGGGCCATTGACGGATAAGCAGATCTCTGAGCTAGAGCGCGTGTCACGCAGCGCTGTGGCAGCGCTGGCAGTGCTTTAGGTCATTTTTTCTAAATTTTTAAGGCAGCATTTAGCCGTACTGCCCAAGTAAATGCTGCATAATTAGCTATTAAATACAGAGCATTCAACTTGCAGCTTAGGCCACCACCGCTGCCCTGCCCCGCTGCATATCTACCTTTTGCAAAATTGCCAAACCGATGATAAATAGCACCGCCGTTGAGCCGATGGCCACGCGCTGGTTGCCGCCTGTGGCCCAGGTAATAGCGCCATAAGTTAGCGGCCCAATGATGCTGGCCAGGCGGGTGGCAAAGGTCCACAGACCAAAAAACTCGCCTGCTTGCTGGGGCGGCGACAGCATGCCGGCCATAGCCCGCCCCGCCGACTGGCTTGCACCCATGCACACACCCGCCAAAGCAGCCGCATACCAAAAACCGCCTTTGGTGGTGGTGAGTGCGGCAATAATGCAGGTGGCTGTCCAGCCCACCAGCGTTGCACCCAGGGCCAGCTTATGGCCCAAGCGGTCTTGGGCATAGCCTAAAGAAAACGCCCCCGCCGCCGCCGCTAAATTCAGCACAAAAATCAGCACCATCGTCTCAGACTGCACAAAGCCTATCACCTGCTCTGCATAAATAGCCGCCAGCGTAATGGCCACCGCCACGCCGCCTTGGTAAAACACCGCGCACAGCAGCAGCCACATAAAGTCTTGGTAGCGCCGGGCCTGTTGGTAGGTGGCGTACAGCTGCACCAAAGAGGCTTTAAGCCCGCTTTGCTGAGCAGGTGCCGCCCTAGGCACCGCCCGCTCTTTCAGCAGTTTGAGCGTGACGCACGCCGCAGCGCCATAAATAAAAGCCGTGATCAGCATCGTGACAGGGACAAAGCCGTCGGCCTTGATGCCATTTTTGCCCGCCCAAATCACAAAGCCCAGGCAAATACCCAGCGCCAGCATGCCGCCAAAGTAACCCAAACTCCAGCCCCAGCCGCTCACCTTGCCCATGCCTTCAGGCCGGGCCAGCTCGGGCAAAAACGAGGCAGTCAGCGATTCGCCGTAGCTGTAGAAGGTGTTAGAAATCACAATCAGCACAAAAGCCAGTGCCACGCTGCCCGGCCCGGCCAGCGCCAGGGCGGCGGTAGACAGCACACAGCCCACGGTAAACAGCGCCAGCAGTTTCTTTTTGGCGGCATGCTGGTCGGCGTACACGCCCAGGCTGGGCATGGTGAGCATGACAATAGCGTAGGAGATGCTCAGCGCCAGTGTCCAGGCAAAAGTGGCCCATTCGGCCCCCTTGGCAATGCCGCCCACAAAATACGCGGCAAACACAGCGGTAATGACCACCGTGGTGTAGCCTGAGTTGGCAAAGTCGTACATGGCCCAGCCAAATACTTCGCGCTTTTTCACGCCGGGGTTCAGCGCGTCTTGACTAAAAATGGCCATAGGGTGACTCCTGAAGGTGTGCCTGCATTATGTGCGGTAAGCTTGACGGCTTAACGACACACGCTATGGCCAAACTGTATTTTCGCTACGCCGCCATGAACGCTGGCAAATCCACCTCGCTGCTGCAAGCCGCCTACAACTACGAAGAACGCGGCATGGCCGTGGTGCTGCTAACCGCTGAGCTAGACAACCGGGACGGCAGCGGCCTGATTGCTTCGCGCCTGGGCCTGAGCCGCGAAGCCGTTACCTTTAACGCGGCCCATAGCATGGCCGAACGCATAGCCCATGCCCAGCAGGCACGCTGGATCGCCAAATTAGCCTGCGTGCTGGTAGACGAGGCGCAGTTTTTAACCCCGCTGCAGGTAGAAGAACTGCACCGCTGGGCACATGCGCTGCATACGCCGGTAATGTGCTACGGCCTGCGCAGTGACTTTAGGGGCAAAGCTTTTCCCGGAGCCGCCACCCTGCTGACATTGGCTGACGATATTGAAGAAATGAAAACCATTTGCGAGTGCGGCAAAAAAGCCAGCATGAACGCCCGCTTTAACGACAGCGGCGAGCGCATCCTCGAAGGCGAGCAAGTACTGATTGGCGGCAACGCACGCTACCGAGGTTTGTGCCCCGATTGTTTTTACTGATTACTATTAAAATAATAGCTGCCCGTGCAGCATTTCCTTGGGCCAGAGGGCTAAAACGCTTCAAAAACCGGTTTTCGAAGGCACCACAAGACTTCAGTGCAAATGGCGGGGCTTGCGCCCGCCGTGGCCGCCGGGTCCACCCGAGCCGCCGCCTGAACCGCGTGGTGGGCGGCCTACCTGCAGCGAATTTACCAAGGCATCAAACCGCTGGGTAAACAGTTTGTCCACCTCAGTCACTATGCCCTGCATCTCGGCGCGGTCAAAGTGGCGCTCTACTACGGCCATCACATCTTCAACCAGCATGTCGCGCTGCACTTGCATAATGTCGCCGGGCGTAGGGCCCACAAACAACATCAGAAAGTCGTCACGCGACTCGGCGCCTTCTTCTTGGCTGTGGTCGTCATCTTCATCCTCGTCGTCAAACTCGGTGTCGTAGATGCTAATTTCTATCGCTGCACCTGCGCTGGCCAGCTCATTGAGGCCCATGCACATCTCTTCCAGTGCTTGGCGAATATCTTCATCTGCAGGCACCGTCCAGCACATGTGCAGCACATGCTCTTTGGCATCAAAGCGCAAGCCAGGCTCTTCCTCATACGAGCTAACAGCGCCGCGCACCAGCGACTTGGCACCCGCATAAGACCACAAAGGTTTGAGCGCCTCTTCTAGCTGGGCAAAAGTCACGTCCTCACGCAGCGGCACATCGCCGTGCACGTGAATCTCGTAGGGCTGGGAATTGGGTGACATAAAACAGAGTGTAGTACTTTTGCGGGTGCTAGCGCAAATCTGGCAAGTGTGTGCCAAGCAACTGGTGCCTGAGACCGGAATCGAACCGGTACGCCCGCTATGAACGAAGCGGCGGATTTTAAGTCCGCTGTGTCTACCAATTCCACCACTCAGGCCAGACACACACTTTTAACTGGGCTACTTTGGCTTAAAACCAAACTTTGGAGGCATGTTGCCCGACAAACAAATAGCGAATCTGATTATAACCGCAGGCATTTTGCCCAGCGGGCCTGTACTGGCCGGTTTGGCAAATGTAAGTGCAGGTGCGGTTGAAAACAATGCCTATTTTTTGACCACAATCACTTTGTGCTCTAGGCTGACCTGACTGCCCGCTATTTTGGCCGTAAGTTCAGCGGTTTTGCCAATGTCTACCACCTGCACTGCGCGCCAGCGGGCCCGCTCTAGGTCTCGAAAAGCCACTAAAAAAGCAATCGCCTTAACCTCAGGGCCCAGCTTTAAGGCCAGCGACTTTTGCTGGCCAGGGGTCATCAGCATTTCCTCGCGTTGCACCAGCTCAGCGCCCAGTGTGGCAGTGTCTTTGTCAAATAGCGAGAAGAAGTCTGCCGCATCAAACGGGGCTGACGACTTCAAGGCATACATACGCACCGTCACAGGGGAGGCGCGTTTGCGCGCATCGGGGTTGGTATCAGGCCCCGCCACCACCGTGACTTGAACCGTAGACACCACCGGCGGCGGTGGCGAAGCGCAAGCGGCCAGCATAGCCGCCACGGCCACAGCAGCCCAAGCGCGCCACGCAGGCTGCCGTGTGGCTGCCTTCAGGCGCAGGCCAAGCAGGGGGAAACTGGTCAAAAATGAAGCATGCAACATGGGGGGTTCCTAGCATGGAATGAGAGGGTCAACAAGCCTTTAAGGTTATCACAGCTGCCCCAGATTAGGCGATTTTTACAGCACTTGAAATTTAGGCCACGCCATTCGTTTTATGGTTTATATCCCTTAAACAAGGGTTCTATAGGTTCAAGTATTTTTAAGTTCAACTAAAACGTCGCCATGCTAAGTACTGCATCCATAGAAAAATTGCTAGAACCTGTAAGCGAGTCATCGCCCAGCGGTGATGACCTTGAATACGATCCCGCCTACATGGCCTTGGAAGCTGCAGCGCAGTCCAAGGCTGAGCAGCAGTTTGGCGATACCGTCATACCCGCAGTCGAGCCAGAGTGGCGCAGCCTTACAGGTAACATCACAGATTTGCTGCAACGCAGCAAAGATTTCCGCATTGCTATCTTGGCGCTGCGAGCCGCTACGCGCACCCAAGGCATACAAGGCTTGGCACTGGGCCTCACCTTAATTACCGAGCTAACAGACAAGTTTTGGGACACTCTGCACCCCCAGCTGGATGCTGAAGAAGCGCTAGACCCCACCATGCGGCTCAACGCACTGGCACCACTGTCAGATTCGAGCATGGTTTTACGCGACGTTTATGAATGCACCATTGGCACCTCACGCAATGTCGGCCTGATTCGGGTACGAGATATCGCCATAGCGCAAGGCAAAATAGTGGCTATAGCCACTGACCCAGGCTACGCAGCAGGGCAAATTGAAGGCGCACTGCAAGATATTCACGCAGCCGATCCCGCCTTGCTAGAGGCCGCCATTAGCACAGCGGTGTTGGTGCAAAAACTTCAGTCATTGATTGCCGAGAAAACAGGCCGCGTAGACGAGCCCGACCTTAAGCCGCTGCGCAGCATAACCCACATGCTGCGCCAGGCATGCGAAGCAGCTAGAGGCGGTGCAAGTGCCGAAGACCAACCTGCCGAAAACAGCAACAGCGGCCCCGCTGAAGTGCGAGCAGCTGGCACAGTGCGAGGCGAAATTGCCAACCGGCAAGACGCTTTGGCCATGCTGGACAAAGTTATCACTTTTTTAGAACGCACAGAGCCTGGCAACCCCGCACCATTGCTGATTAAGCGTGCCAAGCGCTTGGTGGGCGTGAGCTTTATGGACATCATGGCCGACCTGGCACCTGACTCTGTGGGCAGCATACAGATGGTGACAGGCAGGCCTCCTTAAAGTCTAAACAGCATGCAACACCGCGTTTATTTCGTCTTCAATTCATCCATTTCTTAACCCTTCACTTTTTTAACCAAGGAAATCACCATGGCCTCTAGCAGTCAAAAATTTGTTGCCCGCAACCGGGCTCCCCGCGTACAAATTGAATACGATGTCGAGCTGTACGGTGCGCAAAAAAAGGTGCAGCTCCCTTTCATCATGGGCGTGCTGGCAGATTTGTCGGGTAAGCCCGCTGACCCATTGGCCGCCGTAGGCGATCGCAAGTTTTTAGAATTTGACACCGATAACTTTGACACCCGCATGAAGGCCATGCGCCCACGTGCGGCTTTTTCTGTACCAAACGCCCTTACTGGTGAGGGCGATATGAAAGTAGACATTACTTTTGAAAGCATGGACGACTTTTCGCCAGCAAACGTGGCGCGCAAGGTTGACTCTCTGAACAAACTGCTAGAAGCCCGCACCCAGCTGTCTAACCTGGTCACCTACATGGACGGCAAAGGCGGTGCAGAAGAATTGCTGGCCAAAGTGATGGAAGACCCGGCTCTACTGCAAAGCTTAGCCGCAAGCAAAAAAGCGGAAGACGAAGCGCCTCCAGCGGCCTAAAGCCAAACCACCCCATAAGCAAACACCACCAGGAGAATTAATATGGCTGAAAAACTTGTCCAAGAAAGTGCGATCCAAGGCGTAAGCTACGAAGGTAGCGACTTTGCATCCTTGCTGCAAAAAGAGTTTAAACCCAAGAGCAACGAGGCGAAAAGTGCAGTTGAAACTGCTGTGCAAACCTTGGCCCAACAAGCGCTTGGTCAAACTAAGCTGATTGGCAAAGACGTTACCCAATCCATCAACGCCATGATTGCTGCGATAGATGAAAAGCTTACCGCGCAAGTTAACCAAATATTGCACAACGAAGAGTTTCAAAAACTCGAAGGTGCATGGCGCGGCCTGCACTACATGGTGAACAATACTGAATCTGACGAGCATCTGAAAATTCGGGTGATGGACATCTCCAAACAAGAGCTTGGCAAAACCCTCAAACGCTTTAAAGGTGCTGCATGGGATCAAAGCCCTCTGTTTAAAAAAGTGTACGAGGAAGAATACGGCCAGTTTGGTGGTGAGCCTTTTGGTGCGCTTGTGGGCGACTACCATTTTGACCAAAGCCCGCCCGATGTAGAACTGCTGGGCGAGATGGCAAAAATAGCCGCCTCAGCCCACGCACCCTTCATTACTGGTGCGGGCCCATCCCTCATGCAGATGGAGTCTTGGCAAGAACTGGCCAATCCACGCGATTTAACTAAAATTTTCTCTACCCCAGAGTATGCGGGTTGGCGCAGCCTGCGCGAGTCTGACGACTCTAAATATTTAGGCATGTGCATGCCGCGTTTTTTAGCACGCACACCCTATGGCGCTAAAACCAACCCCGTAGAAGAGTTTGACTTTGAAGAAGACACCGCAGGCGCAGACCACGGCAAATACACTTGGGCCAACGCAGCGTATGCCATGGCCACCAACATCAACCGGTCATACAAACAGTACGGCTGGGGCTCTCGCATTCGTGGCATTGAATCGGGTGGAGCAGTAGAAAACCTGCCGCTGCACACCTTCCCTAGCGATGACGGTGGTGTAGACCAAAAGTGCCCCACTGAAATCGCCATCAGCGACCGCCGCGAAGCCGAGCTGTCCAAGGCCGGTTTGCTATCCCTGATTCACCGCAAGAACTCTGACTTTGCGGCCTTCATCGGCGCCCAGTCACTGAACAAGCCTGCTGAATACGACGACCCCGATGCCACAGCCAACGCCAACCTGGCTGCACGCCTGCCCTACTTGTTTGCCTGCAACCGCTTTGCCCACTACCTCAAGTGCATAGTGCGCGACAAAGTCGGTAGCTTTAAAGAAAAAGACGAAATGCAGCGCTGGTTGAACGCCTGGATCATGAATTATGTGGATGGCGATCCTATTAACTCTTCAGAAGAAACCAAAGCAAAGAAGCCGTTGGCTGCTGCAGAAGTCATAGTAGAGGAAATAGAAGGCAATCCAGGTTACTACAGCAGCAAGTTCTTCTTGCGTCCACACTACCAGCTTGAGGGCCTTACAGTGTCATTGCGATTGGTATCCAAACTGCCATCCGCTAAAGGTGGGAAATAAATACTGCCAACTCTTTTATTCTGAGCCTACACACTCGTTATCTACATAGCTGCTTAGTATTATTGCCCTAGGCTTTCAACACGGCAGCATTGTTTTAACCCTATTTATTTAAAGGTGAGTATTATGGCAGTAGACATGTTTATTAAGATTGACACGATTGATGGCGAATCACTAGACGATACGCACGCTAAAGAAATTGATGTACTATCTTGGTCCTGGGGTGCTACCCAGTCTGGTACTACACATATGGGTGGCGGCTCAGGCTCTGGCAAGGTAAGTGTTGGAGACTTATCTTTCACCAAATACATAGATTTAGCCTCCCATGGATTATTAAGAGCCTGCTGTTCTGGCGATCATATTAAAGAGGCTACTTTAGTAGTTCGTAAATCAGCCGGCAAGAAGCCTCTTGAATACATCAAATTGAAGTTGTCAGATGTAATTGTTAGTCACATAGCTACGGGCGGCAGCGGCGGTGAGGACCGGTTGACTGAAAACATCACTTTAAATTTTGGTAAATTTGTTTTTTCGTATGTCCCACAAAAAGCAGATGGCTCTGGTGACTCTGTCAAAGAAGCTGGTTGGATGATTCCACAAAACAAAACTGCAGTCTGATGTTGTAAATGTGAGTGTGACTTGTACATATGTCGCACTCCTTTTCCAAGTTTACACTTTACATCCATGCTTTTTGGATGCTTCAGCTGGACGCACCAGCAATACAAAATTAGTCTTGCCTCAAACTTTACAGGTTTTTGCGGTGACATAAGTCTCAACTAATTTTGTACCTCTAAGTTGTATTTATATTTTTTCAATATCTGACGACAACAGTCCTAGTGTTGAAATCGAAGGGGCATATTCATGATCGGCTTTAAACTTGATGCTAAAGGTACTTACGGCTTCAAACAGAAAAGATCCGCTTGGACGGAAGGTAGCCTTGTGGCTCTCCAAGTTTTTGCATTAGCGGACAATTTGGGTAATAAAACATCTCAAACTGCTCGTGGGAGTGCTCTTTCGCGTATTGAAATGCAATTTAAAAAAATGGCGAAACAAAAATTTGAAAGTATCTGCTCTCAAGGACTCGATTTCACTTTGTTTCTTACCGGCGATATTGATCTCAAGTACTTTTTTGACGCAAGTAAAGATTTTGAACAGATTCAAAGCGAGTTCTTGAATGCGCTGAGTGCACAGACAGATGAATTAGGTGATCAAGTAATGATCTACCTAGGCGCTACGATCAATGATTTTGTTGTTAATTCAGTTTTGAAAGAAGGAAACGAAAGTTTAATCTTGACTATTGACGTAGATCTGTGAACCTGCATCTCGAAAAATTTGATTCGATTTGCTAGCTGGCAGCACCATTATGTATAAAACTGGTTAACTAATTTACAAATAATGATTTTTAGTTAACCGTTTGAAGCTGAAGTTTCTCTTCACCCAAATACAATTTTCGGTACAGATATTACTAACGCCCAGTGCCACTGTTTAAAAAAGCCGCCCAGAAAAATGGATGCGGCTTTTTCTTCATCAACTGCTCTTGCGCTTCGGCTAATGCCTTGGCGACGGGTACACCTTTTTTCATGGCGGCGTACATCAGCCTGGATAATTCGGCAGTCGCATCATCATCGACTTCCCAAAGCGAGCCCACTACGTTTTGTGCGCCTGCGTACAAAAATCCACGCGTCAGGCCCACTACATCGTCGCCAGAGCTGATACTGCCCAGGCCCGTCTCACAGGCAGACAGCATAACCAAACTGGCATTTAAGCGCAGGCCATAGATTTCACTCACGCTCAAAAAGCCGTCGTTTTTACTGTCGCTGGCCAGCTTTAATTTTGACTGCAACGGTGCATCGGCAGAAAACTCACCATGCGATGCAATATGAATGTGTGTAAAGTCAAAAGCACGCTCTTTGACCAATGTTTCAGTCGCAGCGCGGCGTATAAACAGCTCACTGTTTTGAGAGAAAAGCACTTGTAAATCTTGCGCCTCGGCTTGTGCGGCGGGCAAGTCTAATGCAGCTTGGCCTAGGTCTGGGTTGCCTAAAATCAGCATTTTGTTAACCGGGTCTTTGTTTGACGCGGTCATGGCCCTGGCCTCTGGCATCAAGCCCAGCAGCACTGCCGATGGCAAATAGCGGATGGCCCTTCCCTGGGCTAAAAACTTCTCGCCATCGTGCAGCGCGGCAAAGGGCACATAGTGCAGGCTACCGTTTGGCACAATCAGCAGGTCACGGCCTGCAATGCTGCTTTGCATGGGCCTGAGCAGCCTTTTGTACATCAGCTCAGCCAAATCGCGGGTTTGTTTGCGGCGTTTTTTTATAGACTGCACCAGCTCACCCACGTCTTCGGCCAGCCCTTGGCCATCGAGCTGGAAAATTCTAATCTCTGAGCCTGCCAAAGTGTAGCCATACAAACTTTGGCCGAATCCAAAAAAACCTACCAGAGTTTCTTTGGGCCCTAAGCCTGCCGCCATACGCTCTACGCCAATGCTGCCTGAAGTTACCAAAGAGGCAAGCTGGGGGGCCATAGTTTGCAGCCGTGTTGAAGCTTGGTTCAGCAAGCCTGAGAGTTCACTGCGCCGCGCAACAGAAGTGTCTGGAATTTGCACCGACAGCTCTGCGTCAATCCGCTGAAACTCAGCAAACGTAGAGGCAATTTCTGCGGCACGTTGGCCGTAAATTCCAAAGTCCGATTTAGCTGCCAGCATGTCTATCAAAGCGCGGGACTTGGCTTGCTCTGCCACCTCAATCACTTGGGCCTTATTGCCCAGTTTGAGCGAGGTGCGCACAATGCCTTGGTACACCGCTTGTTTGTCGCTGGCAAAACCAATTTTGCTGGTCTCGGTGCGTATAGAGCGGCGCTGCGACTCTACCAAGTCGCGTGCTTTGCGAAAGTACTCCAATGCTTTTTCGGTTTGACCATCGCGCTCGGCTACGCGGCCGCGCTCTAGCAAAACTTGCCAGTAAATTTCGGCATTCACCGTGAGCTCTGGAGTGGACAGTAGCTTGTCAAAACCCGCGCGGGCTAGGTCTGTGCGCCCTACTTCAAACTGGGCTTTGTGCATCATAAATGCGCGCGGTAGCTCGGTCCACACCCAATTATTGCGGCCTGTAAATGCAGCACCTGACAGCAGGTTGTCCAGCATCATGTCAAACCTGAACGCTGCATCGCTGGACTCTAGCGTAACCACCACATCGGCCCAGGCGCCAATGGCCATTTGGGCACGCGCCAGTGCCATAGCTTTGGCGCGCTTGTAGTCGCTGCGTACGCTGTAGTTTTTTAACAAGTCAACAGTTTGCCTTGCCGCTACCGTATCACCCTGCAAAGCAACGGCCACGGCTACTGCAGCATAGGCGCCTACCACCATGTCGTCATCACCGCTGTTTTCTTTGCGCAGCCAGACCAGTGCATCGTTGGCTTGTTTGCGTGCCTCACCGTACTGGCCCAGGTCGGTCAGGGCTTCTGCCCGCATTAGGTGCGCAGAGGGCGTAGCATCGTCCAATCCAAAAATACGCGTGCGCCTGTCACCCTTGGCCACCAAAGCCTGCATTTGATCTAAACAGGGCAAGAGTTTGTCATAGCGCTTAAGCTTAGAGTAGGCAAAGCACAGTGCATGCTGGTCGCGCGTTCGCAACGGCCCTTGCTTGGCCATTGCCTCGACTTGTTTTTCAATTAAATCGTAGCGGCCCGATGCTGCATACGCTGTTTGGTCTGTGCCGTAGTCTGCAAATGCAACCGAGGCGGATGCTATCAACACAGCAAACGTAACGCAACTCGGTAAGATACTTTTTTGCATACCACCCCCTGGTCGCGTCAAATGGACGCGTTAAGAAAAAACGTTAACTGGTTAAAACCAGTAGTTCAAGGACAACGAAGCTCCCTTGCTGTCTTTGGCGCGTTGCAGTCCTAAAGTGGCGCGGAAAAAACTCCGGGCTGACAGCGCAGATTTGTTGGTGCCCAGCGATACAGTGAGCTCTTGGGAATTATTTTGGTACACCTCGGTGCCACCTAAACGGGTGTCTGAAAAGCCATATTCCACCGACATTTTGTTGCCACCGAAGCTCACAGGTTGGCTTAAGAAAAAGCCGTTCACCAGCGCAGCAATGCGAATCTTAGGATCGGAGGTATTTTTAACCGGTAGTTTGAATGTTTGGTAATACCCCACCATGTTGCCCATGGTTAAGTCAAAGCCGTCAAACTCCCAGGTGTAGGTGCTGGCCAATGACGCATTGCCCACGCCCACTGCATAAGCGGCATCTTGCGAGCCTGCAAAGCTCATGCCTGCCATAGGGGTTAAAACCCATTCGTCAGACATAGGAAAGCGGTACCCAGCGGACAGGCGCCCTTGGTAAGACCGGCTACCGCCAGCGTCTACCATGCCAATACCGCCGCGAACCAGCGCTTGCCTGCGTGGGTCAATATCGTTGCGTACAGAATAAGACAACGGTATGGCTATGGTGTTGACTTTGGTATTGGCTACTGTATTTGAGCTAAGCAAAATACCCGCCCCCAACACGCTTTGAGAACCTTGCGAAGCTGTGCTTTGCGATGTGGCTATGCGTGTGGGCGTGTCTGAAAAGCTAGCGCTAAAGTCATTCATGATGGCCCTAGGCAAAATACCGCCAACGCCTGTAATGGGGCTTAGCGGCGACACAGCAGCTTGCCTTCTTTGCAGCCTAGCCAAAAGGTCAGGGTTGTTTTCAAGAAACCGGCGTAGCAGCACAGCACTGTCTCGCCTGGTAGCGCCGGTAAAAGTTTCGTTGACGCCTAATTCTGGAATTACCAAGCTTAAAGTACGGCTGTTGGTTGCATAGCTAAGGGAGGCATCTACGCCCACTATGCGCAAATTGCTAACCACCTCGGAGTTTTGTGTGTAGCCAGGGAATGTAAGGCCAGCGTCTCTTATGGCCAGGTCATACAGACTCTGGGCTGAGTCCACACAAATTTGCTGGCTTACACCACCGGTAGTGACTGTAGCCTCAAATAAAGTGTCACATGCAGCCTGCACGGCTGTGGGCAGGCTAAAGCCCAACGCACACATTATGGCTACTGAGCTTTTTAAAACAGGTGCCGACATCTCAACGACTTTAGTACGCAGCATAATTTTCTCCAAAAGTTAGTATTTGCAAGGTAAATCAAACTATTTTGATGGCGCTATTTGCGTAACTTCATCGCCAGCGTAGGCCCATAAAGTTAGCGCAGTGTAGTTGTCGTGGTTAGGTTTTGCATTGGCCACCACACTTTCTTCTATGTGCTGAAGCCACGACTTGGGGCTGGGTGATTTTTTCAGCAAGGTCTCAAATACACTGTCGGCCAAAGGCTCCCACACGCCATCGCTGCACAGCAAAAGTATGTCGCCAGGGGCTATGGTCATAAGGTCAGACACCGATATGTCCAGCTCATCGTCTGGCGCGCCCAGTGCAGACAGTAGCAAGTTGCGCTGCGGATGCAACCGCGCACCTTCATCGTCTATCATTCCCGTGGACACCAGCTGCTGCACTAGGCTATGGTCTGTGGTGCGCGCAAATTGTTTACCATCTCTGAACAAATACGCCCGGCTGTCGCCGCAGTGCGCCCACATGAGCTGGTTGGTGTACAAGTCAACCAGCACCACCACTGCCGTAGTGCGCATGGCCGATAACTTGCCGCCCTCACTTTGTTGCGCCACCACTTCAGCATTCGCGGTTAGCAACAGCTTGCGAAGCCCTTGGCTGCTAATCTCGGGCTGGGTAGAAAAGCCATTGAGTATGCTGGCGCGCGCGATGGTAGATGCCACATCGCCTCCGCCATGGCCGCCAGCACCGTCGGCCACCACGCAGGCTATGTACTGGTCGTCATGCCAGTGCCCTTGCGAGTCTTCGTTGTAGTTGCGTCCACCTTGCTGGGACAGCGCGACAATTTCAATTTCCACTGTGCTCTCACTCTTTAATGGTCAGATTTAAAACGCTGCATTTGCTCGTCGTAGGCTTTAGAAAAAGCTTCGCCAAACAAAGTATGAAAGTCATCCTCAGCCTCAGCGGCAATAGATGTGTAAAGCTGGTTAAATTGATCCCACAGCTTGGCTTTGCGATTGGCTGAAAATAGTGCATCTAACGCAGACTTTTCAGTCAGCCGACTCTCTAACTTGTCTGGCGTAAAGCGGGCCAGTACATGGGCCAGTGCAGCGCGCATACCTACCATGGTGGCCAGCTGGTGCGCTCGCAGGTCGGCATAGGCGTTATGCATGGCCTCTTCGGCCTGCATAAAGCCCCTTACTTTAGGCCCCAACATATGCGCCAAGGCTACTTCTGCTGTTGGCGAAAACTTCAATGGGTTGTTAGCCTCAATAGATATCATGGTGACATCGGAGCGCACACCGCGTTTAAATTCTTGCCGCGATATTAAAAGCTGCAATGTGCCGTGTGCCGCTATATGCAGCATGGCACCTATGCGCTCCATCAGCTCCGGTGTTAGCTCAGTGGGCATTTGGTGGGTGCTTTTAACCCCGCGCAGAAAGGCGGCTAACAGCTCGTTTGCATTGCCTGCGTTAGGTGCATGGGCAGGTACGTAGGCTCTGGCTGGTGGCGCTGCTGCGGGTGGTACGGGCTGAGCAAACGCAGCAACCCTTACTGGTTGCGCAACTTGTGCAACAGGCGGTGCCGACTGCAAGGGCGGCGTCGGCGGTACTTTGGCCCTAGCATCCACTGGCTCAGGCAATTTGTAAGCTTGCTGAAGCGCGGGCACATTGTCGCTGCGGCTTGCAGCGGTAGGCTTTATTACATCGCCTAATAATGCAGACATTGGGTCATCAGATGAAGCGGTGTTAGGCTGGAACAAAGGGCTAGCAAGCGGCGATTGTGCAAATGGGTCGGCTCCGCTTTTGGAAGGCCCCAATCCAAACAAATCGTCCAGGCTAGACGAGCCAAGATCGGGCAATCCAACAAAGCCGCCCATGTCATTACCAGCAGGGCTTTGCGCTGCTGCTGGGCTAGCTGAACCGAAATTCATCAAGTCATCAAAAGGGTCTGCTTTGCCTGCTTTTGCGTTCGGCTTGTCCAGCCCCATCGGGTCTGAAAACATTGCGGGCGCATGTGATGCAGTCGGCGAGCTTGCACTTTTGGCAGTAGGCTGAGCCGGAGCAGCGGCAGGTGTCAAACCCGCCAACAAGTCGGCAAAAGGATCATCTGCACCGGCAAAGCCGCTTTTTTCAGCCAGTTTGGAGGCTTGTTGGGGCTCATCAAACGGGCTAGATACCTGGCTACGGCTACTTGCCTTGCTTACCAATAATTGAAAGCTGCCAATTTGCAATGTATCGCCATTTTTTATAGGTGCTTCGTTGTCCGCCCCAACAACAACGCCGTTGCAGCTTAAGGGGTTGCTGCCTTTGTCAATAATATAAAACGTGCCGTTGCGAAAGATAATTTTTGCATGAATGCGAGACACCGTTCGCTCTGCATCGTCCAACACCAACAGATTGGTTAAAGCACGGCCAATGCTCCCGCCTTCGGAACCGAATTCCGCCGAGAGTGCCTTTTCTGTCAGCATGCCCAGTGTGCTGACGACTTCAATTTTTATCAAACTAAGACTCCAATGTGCATACTAAATTAAGTGGTAATAGAGGAATCAGTTTTACTCCAAGTCAGTTCAATTTGCAATTAAATTTCAGTATGAAGAGTATGCTGCTGCGCTAGGCAATTAGCTCGGTAAATTGCCCTGCCACCACAGGCGTTACCATCCCGCCCCACATGCAGCTGCAAGTGCAAGTTTGGTTAATCGCTGGCAAATTGCCCACCAAAAAAGTGGGCGAGCCAGGTGCCCAAGGTGCCACGGTCATGGGAATGCAGGGCTGCGGCACCAGAACACCGAAGGCCGCTATGGTAGCCGCTGCAACTTGTGGGTTGGCGGGTGAAATACACATGCCAAACGGCATGATATTTACCAAAGGTTGGTGGTCCATGATGTTGGCCGCAGGCATGTTGCTGCTCATCAAACGGTTCAGCGGCAGCACCATCAGGGTAGATGGCGTAACACCCATAGAGCACATCAGCGTGGCACCGCTTACGATATGAGGGGTCATCAGTACTTCTCCTTAAGGTTTCAGGTTGTCCAGTGCTTTCATGGCCTCAACCTGTGCACGGGCAACCTCGTTTTTGATGGTGCTAACAGTGTCTGCTACGGTTTGCTGGCCTTGCTGCATCAGTTCTTGCGCTTGCTGCTGCGCTACCTTGGCTGCGTCTTCTACCCGTTTTTGGATATCGTTCACACGCTGGTTAGCTTCATCCAGCACTTTTTGGCCTGCGTCTTCCGCCTCTTTTGCCAACTGTTCGGCGCGCTGCTTGGCTTCATTGGCAATACGTTCGGCCTCATCTATCACCTGTTCAGCGGCATCCTTGGCTGCTTTTTCAGCATTGTCCAAAGCTTTTTCGGCATCGTCTACGCCTTTTTTGGCGGTATCCAGCCCCTTGGTGGCAGCCTCTTTGCCTTGTTTCACCAAGGCTTTGGCCATCGCGGCCAAGCGCTCCATTTCGGCGCGGGCGGCGGCCATCATGGCGGACAGGCCCGGAATGGGTACGCATACATCTACATCTGCCATGGCCATAGCAGCGCGCGCTGCAGCTATGGCGGCTTGCGCTGCGGCCTTGGCAGCCTGCAGTGCTTTGCGCGCCTCGTCTGAAGCTTTGGATATAGCGCGGTGCGCATCTCCAGCGGCTTCGGTAGCTGTGTTGGCTACAGCGTCTGCCTCATTAAGTACGTCTTGCGCTGCGCCATCTACTGCTTTGCCTGCTGTATTGACCGCATCTGTACTGGCAGCCAATGCATCGGCCCGGGCACGCTCGATAGTATTTTGTGCGTCGGTGTTGAGCTGATTGGCGTCTCTGGCTACTTTGTTTACATCATTGGCTACACCCGCTTTGCCCATAATGTCTTGTACCGTTGGGTCGGCTACTGCACTGTTGGCTTTGGCCATAGCTTTGTTCACGCCGTTGTTCACGTTTTGGGTGAGCTTTTGCGCTTGCGCGCCAGCGGTGCTTAGCTGCTCACAGGCTGCTTTTTGCGCATTGGCAATCTCTTTTTTAGCATCGTGCATGGTAGCCTGGGCTGCAGTAACTTTGTCTGCACAACGCTGCACGGCATCTTGGCTTAAGTTTTCGGCTTGGTCTAGCACCTCACTGGTAGCATCGTCTAGCTCCTCTATCAATGCATCAATTTCAGCCAACGCGGCATCACCAAACTCTACAATTTCGTGCAGGCTTACACACAGCACTTGGGCTGGAATTGGCACGATGATCACAGGAGGAAACTTCTTTGGATTATCGTCTGGAGGCGGTGGCACTTTTTTCCGCTCTTCGTCTGGTGGAGGAGGAACTTTTTTGCGTTCATCTTTTGGCGGTGGCGGCACAGGTTTTTTCTTTGGCTCTGGGGCTTTGTCTTTCCCCTCTGCACATTTAGACCCCCCAGCCTCCTTCGCGGCAACCACATTGGGGCTGCTGCCTGCGGCTGGCGCAGCACCGCAATTAATCCTGACTAACGGGCCTTCGATCTCAATTCCGCCGGGTGATAAACGAATAATGCTGCTACCACACTGTAATACTAGTTTTTGAGACGCCTCAATATGAACATTTCCGCCGGTCATCTCTATAGCGCTTGTGGCAGCCAGCTTTAAAGATTTAGAAATGCCAAAGTTAACGTCGCCCATGTACAGCCAATGGGCATCGTCGTCCACTTTTACATACTGCTTGTTCTTTACCACCAAGTGCTGCTTGTGGCCTACCGTGAGCAACTGGGTACCACCTACCGAGCTGCTGCTAGCGCCTTTAATATGCTCGTAGTAGTTTTGCTCTACGCACACGTCCATACGGCGCTGGGCGCGCATGTGCAGCTCTTCAGCACCCGCTTTGTCATCAAAGCGCAGCTCGTTAAATTGTTTAGCTGTCCCGCCGGGCGTAGAGTGGGTACGAAAACCGCTTTCGGTGGGCGACTGAAAAGGTATGGGCTGGTCGTCGTTGTACACGCGCCCCACCACCAACGGCTTGTCTGGGTCTGCGTTAAGAAAATCTACAATTACTTCTTGCCCAATGCGTGGCGCAAAGTAGCCGCCCCAGCCATTGCCTGCCATGGGCTGCGACACCCTTAGCCAGCAGCTTGATTTTTCATTTTTTTCGCCATAGCGGTCCCAGTGGAACTGCACCTTAACGCGGCCAAACTCGTCCACGTCAATTTCTTTACCTTGGGCACCCACCACTACCGCCGATTGCGGCCCTGACATAAGGGTGCGAGGAGTGAGTCGCGCTGGCCGGTAAGCCCTATTTAATGGCAACACCGTGAGTAAAAACGTGCTGCTGCCCAGCAAACCAGTACGCAAACTGGGTGTTGACTCCACCATACGCTCAAGCACCTCGCGCGTATCGGCATTGGCTGCATCAGAGTTTAGCGCTTCACGCAACATGCCCAGTATGGAAGGGCCAGCGGTAGACGCGGTAACGCCCTCGTAGCCAGCGTGGCTCATGATAAACGTGCAGCCCGCAATCAGGTAGTCGCCATCACTTGCGCCTTCTAGGCTGCCTTCAAAGGTAAACCTGTGGCCCGCTGCTACATCGGGCCAAGCGGTAAGTGCCCAATTGCGCTGGGTTTTGGCCGAAGCCTCTTCGCTGCGCAGCGCAGCGCGGGCTTCGCCTTCTTCTAGGGTAGCGTACCCGCCGGGCGATTCGAACATTTCAAAGTCGGCTAAGTCATTCTTTTCAGGCCAGCCCGTAGCTACGCTAAGCATCTTGCTGGCAGCCTCGTAGTCGTAGTCTGCGCTGGTGTACATGCCGGTTTCTAAACGGCTAGCACCTACCCACTGGGTAATTTCATTAAAACGGCCCCTGTCGTCATGGGAGAACTGCAGTTTATTGCCAGCAGGCAACTCTGCGTGCGCCACATCACTGCTGTCGGCCAACACCATGGTGCCTGGTTGGTCGTGAGAATCAAACCAGTAGTACACGCCCTCGTCTTCTAGCAAACGGTTGATAAACTGGTAGTCAGTCTCGGCATGCTGCGTGCAGTAGCGGCGCGGCTTGTGGGCACCAATAACACCAGCTAATTTGGTCTTTTTAAACCCCTTAATGGGGCTGTCCTCCATTACCGCGTCTATTATTTCAAGAACAGTTTTGTCTTGAAAGATACGAGAATTGGTGCGGCGCGACAGCAGCCACACCCACGAACGCAGGCTAATATGGTACTGAAAATACCGGCCCATCTGCCCCCCGCGCACGATGCGCACAGCATGCCCCTGAAAACGCCGCTCATGGCTGCCGTTATGGGCATCCTTAAAGTAAGCCCCTACGTTAAAGGCCTTGCCCAAAATATCTTTAGGGTCGATAAGCTGGTTTCTGGACAATACCGTCAGCTCGTAAAACGACGGGCGCGACAAACACTCGTGCCCCACAATGCTCCAAAACAGCAGTTCATCATTGGCTGGCGAGTCACTTTTAATGTCAAAAGCAGCATCAGCCATGGTATGCCTCGGCCTGCATTAAAAACACGGTACAACCAATTTTGCGCATAAAGTGCTCCAAATCTTACTAATCTGAAGACGAATGGCTGGCACGATATTCAAATACCGGTCTAAAGGACTGGCGATACCCACAGGCAGCTAAACAGCCAGCGCTAGGGCGGCGGCCTAGTAATGGGCAGGTTAAGTTAAACTTAATTAACCTGCTGCATACACGTTAGTTACTATGTATTTAATAGCTTCTCATGCAGCATTTCCTTGGGTTATAGGACTAAAACGCTTAAAAATTAGGCTACTGATGCCGGATAAAAAGCTACAAACCCATTTTGTACCACCCCCTGGTTTGGCAGCCCTGGTAGCCGTATTTTTATAGCCAATTTACTGCGCCAGCGCGATTTAAAGCTGCAGAAACTGGACTTTGAGTCCGCCCCGCTAGGCCACCATCTGCGCCAGCAGCCGCTGCTGCCGCCACGCAGGCGCAGCGCAGTTAAACAGCGGGGTACCCGGCTTTAGCAGGCACAGGTAAATGGCAGCCGCCATGCGCTGGCGCTGAAAGCCGTTTTTCAGCACATCCAGGCAATGTGCAGTAGACGGCGGCTCGCCCATAAAGTAGCGCGTACCCGGCGCAAAGCGCTGGCCATGGGCCTGCCACCAGCTGCTTATCTTCTCCACATCAGGCCAAGGCAAGCCATCGTCCTCGTCCATAGCCACGTTGTCATCATTCGGGTCATCATTGGGCCCAAAGTCCACCCCCTCAGGCGGCTTGCACTCCAGGTCAAGATAAGCCAAGTCAAGCCCGGTGATGTAGCTGAACGACTCGCCCGCCAAGCGGCTAAGTTTCAAGTCTTGCATTTGCTGGATAAGCCATGGGACATAGTGCGGGTCACCGGCTGTGCCGATGCCTTGGATCAGCAGACGGATGCAAGCCGGGTCTTGCGCCAGCGCTGCGAGGGTGGTGTTGGCGCCTTTGGGATCTTGCATATTCAGCAAAAGACCCAGTGCACGCCTCCGCGGTGGTCCTGGCTCGGATGCAAACCTCTGCAAAGCAACGACCGCCCGACTGCGGTCACCCAGCAAGGCGGCAGCGCATGCCGCCTCGAATGCGCAGCGCGCATTTTCGTCAGCGATTGCGTTCACACAAGCGTACACCTTGTCGATCTGGCTAAGCTGGGCAATTAAACGTAGGGCGCGTACGCGCACGGCGGCATCATCGTCATTCAAAGCAGCATCGACCGTAGCGCCAGGATCGACCTGGTGCATCGCGCAAGCTGCCAGACCAACCTGCCGCCGTAGCGGGCTTGGGGATTCGAGATATGCCTTGGTAATGCCGCGCAGGTTGGCTGCAGCTACCCACCCGAAGGCAGAGATCACGCTGGGCAAACTCTCGGGCGCGGCTTCGGCAATCGCCAGCAGCTTGTCAAGACCGAGCACATCGCGGTCTTCGATGGCCCGCACTGTTGCGGTAAAGGTCTCACCCCGACCCGGACGTTCAAGCGCAGTCGCAGCTAACTTTGATCCAAATTCGCCAGCGACAGCAAGACCGTCAAGGTGCGCCATTAAGCGGTCATCTAGACGACGCAAATGGTGCAACTTGACGTGTGGTGCCAATATCAGGAATGAACGGCTATTGGTGAGCACTTTGACATCGTCGATGTGCTGTTGAATTACAACTAAGACAGGTTTGCCAGTCATCGCCAACACTAGTCCCATTGCCGCCATGCTTTTCCATCAAATGAAAAAATATTTTCCTGACCAATAGACCACAAAACACCTTCAGCGGCAGTGAGCTTATAGCAACTATCAGGCGCGTCAGCACCAAAGTTGACCAATACAAGACTATTGCCATTTAACTCGTAGAGCGCAGTCATGCTGGCTACATATAGCTGGCCATTAAACCAGCGAATGTCCCAGAAATCGTCTATCAATCCATCAGTTTCAATAATTTCCCACTTATCATTTCGACCGCACAGCAAAGTCCCAGTTTGCCCGCATATGTAGACTAATCCATTCTCTGCACAAGAAACCCCCGTAAGAATCACATTTACTGGAGAATCTATAGTAGTCCACTTGCGTCCGTTGTAATGCCAAATCTCCCCTTGCCAGCCG
Source organism: Polaromonas sp. (assembly GCA_043778205.1). Lineage (GTDB taxonomy): Bacteria > Pseudomonadota > Gammaproteobacteria > Burkholderiales > Burkholderiaceae_C > JAAFIP01. The sequence continues at coordinate 38,858 of JAYWGO010000034.1, forward strand.
GCCGCGTATAAATCGCGACGGTTGAATCCAGCAATTGCCTCAAATCCAACTACATTCTTACCATCTCCTTTAGGTGCAGGCATAGCTGACCACTTCCCATCATCCTCTCTGCAATAGACTTCTCGCCCCATACCGCAAGCGAATGCAAAACCATCAATTGTTGAACAAGCGCGGAGATCTTTTGGCTCTGGGATTTTTTCTGCACCATGAGTTCCTCCGACATAGGTATACACGTCTCCATTACCTGATACAACGACTAATTTTTCGACTGGATGCTTAACGACACACATACCACAAGCAGTCCAAGTCAAATCATTTACATTAGCAATTTCTCCTGCATCAATACCAGCCAAACGGGTATGGGCAATATTTTTTTTCCGTAATTTTTTGTCAACTAATGATAAATACACTAGATCTTTGAAGCGCGCTGCGCCACGTGAAAAAAAAATTTCTTTGGTCATTCCAAGCTTTGTCATAACATTAGTTCCTTCTACTAGCGACATGCTTTTCCACCTAGCGCTTTAAGTGGGTTGAGGTCAGCTTTGCTGGTAACTGAGGAGCCGGAGGGTGAGTGCTTTACTTTCGCATCTTTTAACTTTGTTGAGCACATTCCTTTGTGCCCATCATCAAGTTGGGCCTTCAGACATTTGTTACTGCAATTAGATGATTTGAAAACCGCTTGCGTACTCTCAATAGCTAACTTGACTTGATCGGTATAGGACTGGCTAGTATCTTTAGCAGGACCCAGGAATTTATGCGCAGCATGACGTAATCCATGGCTACCTTCGGTATTGCTTGGGCCCTCTGCACAAAGACAAGGTGCTGCACTCATTTTGTATTTTTTCCAGCCCGGCAGCTTACTTCCACTACTAACTGATGACTTATAAAAGGAGCTTTTCGGAACAATGTGATCGGGCGTCTGACTTGGGCAGCATCCTTCAACACCATCTTTTTTAGCACTATATTTGACTAGGCGACATTTGCGAGCTCTCAGGCATTTATCAGCTGCCTCCTTGCCTTTTATAGCATTCAAAGACATCTTATTCCAGTTGGCATTTTTAGCTCGCTGCTTCTTGATGCCTATATTCATCCCAGCTTCAGCGCAGACATTTTTTTTACCTTCCTTCTTGAAATCCTTGCAAGCAGCTTCCTCGCGTTGCTTCTCCTTTTCGCACGGATCTTTCCCGCTACCAACCGCCGCAGAAGCAACGAAAGGCCATGGTGGAGTCTGACCAGGAGGAGGATTGTGATTATGTGTAGTTAAGTCAAGATTTCTGACTACATTCTCGCCTTCTACTTTTACGTCCATAGACCAAGCATTAAAATAAACTTTACCTTTGTTCGTACTCGTTACTACCCCCTTTTTTGGGGCACAACCGGCCTCGTCGCCAGTACTTTGTTTAAAGTAGCTTTTATTCTTTAGCATTACCTCTTGTCCAGAAATCTTTACAGTCGAAGACCCGTCGGTGGCATCACTATCCATTCCAGTATTTGGATATGGAATCGGGACGCCAGGCGGTGTTGCAGGAGTCAACGGTGGTGTAAAACACACGTCTGGAAATGCGCAAATCGACTTACCGGCTCCTTGCTTACAAGAAACTTCCATATTGTTAGCGTAAACATGATTGCTCATGGTGCAGTTCTATGTTGTAGGGTTATAGCTGCACGCTGTCCACCATCATTAGACATATGAACTAGGACGTTTTGTCCTTTCGCATATCCTTTTAGGCATGCTGCCTGAGCTAGAGAAATTATTGCAATGCCCACAGTTGCACCAGTCTCGCCAATGCACTCCGCAGGATGCCAGATGTCGAATTCTTCTTTTCTAGCGCGAAGTGTCCTTGACAGCGCCAAAGTAGCTTCTTTGAAATAGTATTGTTCGCCCGAGATGTCAGTAATCCGAAAATTCATTTCATGCATTTGATAACCAACATCAGCAAGAGCGGCCTTGATGGCTTGTGTCAAGCCATCGGCGCGCAAAGGCTCTCCACTATCCAGATGTGCTAGCTCTCGGCCATAGCCAATTCCACAGCACAACAGCCCATTGCTTAGCTCTTCAGCTAGCCCGACAAGCATTGCACCCGCTGCCTCCCCAGGCATGAATCCGTTGGAATTGTTTGCACTAAGCAAGCGTTCTTCTCGTTCGTAGTAACACAGCGCCGGCCACGTAATTAAACTATCAGTTGCCGCTATCAGGACGTGATTTATATTACTCTGGGAAACCAAGGATTTGGCGTGTGTTAGAGCTACGGCAACACTGACGCGTCCATGTGCAACTATCATAGATTGAGGTGAAAAGCTGCCCCCTAACTCGATTTCAATTGATTGAAAAATAGCATCATCTAGACCATGTAAACGTCCAGGCCTGTCTGCTTCAGCCACACATAGTATTAATGGAATTTGAGACCACTCAGATTTAGGAATCTGCTGAAGCGCCTCCTCAATTGCCATGGTTGCCATCTTTACTAGTTTAGTCAACCCAGTCCACGACTTGTCCAGCACAACTTGGTGCGCCATGATCAAGTCGCCACTCGAATCTAAAAAATGCGTTTCAGTCGGGTTGGATAGCTTTGCACGCAGTGCTGCACAGGTGGCCGGCGCACTTAAACCCACCGAAGTGACCAAGCCGGTTTTGAGAATGACGACAGGCATAGCGCTCATGCTGGCTCCGCTTCCTTGGGTGGCATGGGCACCATAATTACAGGGATGGGGAACGCTATCTGTTCGCGCTTTTGCCACCACTCTTTACCCTTTTTGCCGATCAGCACTTGGGCTATTTCAAACATATTTTTTTTCAAAGGTCTTGCAACGCGCCATGTAAGGCTAAAGCGCTGATAGTCAGGCTCGATGACTACGGTGTCTAGCGTGGCAGTGTAGTCCTCGCGCTCACCTTTTTTTGGAAAAATGTTGACCGGCGCTACCAAGCTGGGGATGGTGAATCGCGTGAGGCCTTCAGGGGTTAGATTGACAAGCGAAACTGGGGTAGGTTGCTCATTAAAGAAGCCTAACGGCACCTGCTGGTCCATGGGGGCGGCTTGAAAGTATTGTTCGTCAAAATCTGGTGGCAAGAACGGGAAGTGCTTGTCTAGCCATCCATCGTCGTAGGTGCCCGCAAAGCGGCTGCGTGAGTTCCAGCCACGGCCTAGGGGGCCGAAGGCCATGGGGCGGTAGTTGCCATTAGGGTCGCGCACTGCATGGTTAACTTCTTCGGTGCTGGGCAGGGGTTTGCCTTCTACCCAGTCCATCTTGATGTGTTTATGAAAGCCTTTGCCTACAGGGTTGGGCATAAAGGCGGCGTGCTCGGAGGGGTCTTTGTGGTGCAGATCGGTGCCGCCAAAGGCTACGTCATATGAGATGGGTTGCTTGACGAATGCGCCGGGGTGCGAAGCGGTGGCACCTACCAGGCCGCACTCCCAATGGCGGGGGCCTATTACCACCAGAGACTTGCTCCAGTTGCCTACGCGCAGGCCTGCTTCTACCCGCGTGGTGGGTCTGCCGTCGGGAGCGTAGGCGCTGCCCAGCAGCAAGATGTCGCAGCGCGGTTTGCGGGGGGCAAAGTCAACTTCATACATTGGGGCTGAAAAGCCGGGTGCACCTGTAAAGGTGTCGGCCATCACCAAAGGCAATTGTTCATCATGCAAGGCAAAGTGTCCCGGTGGCTCGCCGGGCAGGGGGAAGCGAAAGGTGCCTTTGATGACCACCACCAGCAGTTCGCGCCCACTGGGCTCCAGGCCCATGTTGTAGCCTGCAACCATGCGGGTGGCGTTGATGAGTTCCATATGCTGTGTGCTTTGCTTTAGTTCAATTGCACAGAACCGCCTTTAACGCGGTTTACACCTGTCGAGCGGCTGGACACGTAGCTGCCTTGGATCAGCACTTTGCCTGCTTTGGTGAGCGTGATGCTGGCTTTGCCGCATTGCAGCACTATTTGCTCTTTGGCGCTGACCACCATGCGCACGCCGTCTGCATCTACCTGCACGTTGCCGGAGGTTTCCAATGGTTGGTTGTCGGTTTGGCGTAGCACGCCCATCACAATGGGTAGCGTGGGGTCGCCACCCTCAAACTGCAATACTACCGATTGGCCAATGTGCGCTCCGTGCAGGTCTAGCACCGCGCGTGCCCGTAGCGCGGCTGTGCCGGGCTGGCCGGGGTAGATGACCAAGGGAGATTTACCGTCGTCAGCGATGGCCAGCAGTTCGCCAATGGTGACTGCGGGTAGCGTGGCGGTAGCTTGCCGCTTGGTGGGCCGTGCTTTGAGCAGGCGTGCCATGTCGGCGGGTGGCGCAGCGCTGGCATGCGCAGGCAGCGCCTCTGCTTGCGTGAGTTTGTCTTCGATCAGGTCTCTTGCGCTCATGGGTGGTTTCTTTCTTTATAAAGATTCGCATCAGTTCTGCAAAATCTTTGAGCCCTTCATCACGATGTCGCTGCTGGCCTTGACATTGATCTTGCCCGAACCATCGACGGTGATGTCTTTGCCTTTGATTACGATGGTGCCGTCTTTTTTCATGGTGATGCTGGCGCTGCCGGTTTTTAAAGAAATGGAGTCGCCTGCTTCAAGAGTAAAGTTATTCCCTACATTAAGGCTATCGTCCTTACCCACCTTAACTGTTCGGCCGCCAGTGATGCCGACGCTCTCGTCTTTTGCGACTGATTCTGTGCGCCCGCCGTTGATCGAGATCGATTCGTCTTTGGCGACTTTCTCGGTACGGCCACCGTTGATGGTGATGGTCTCATCCTTGGCTACGGTTTCTGTACGCGCGCCGTTAATGGCGATAGTCTCGTCTTTGGCTATTTTCTCTGTGCGAGCGCCGTTGATGGTGATAGTCTCATCTTTGGCTACCGTCTCGGTGCGATTGCCATCAATGGTGATTTTCTCGTCTTTATCGACTTGCTCAGTCCGGCCGCCATGGATGGTGATTTTTTCTTCTTTATCTACTACCTCGGTCCGGTTCATGTGTATGGTGATCTTTTCGTCTAAGTCCACTTCTTCGGTACGCCAGCCATGCACGGTGATTTTTTCGTTGCGGTCTACCGTCTCAGTACGGTCGCGTTTAATGTGGTTGGTCTCGTCGTTGTCAATGGTCTTGGTCCGGTCGTGGCCCACGGTGTGGGTTTCGTCGTTTTCTACACTGATATCTTGGTTCTTCTCGGCATGCAAGTACACCTGCTCGGAGCCTTTTTTATCATCAAACCTAAACTCATTGCAGTTGGCGGCGCTGCCTTTGGGGGTTGATCTTGTTCTAAAGCCGCTTTGGGTGTGGCTGCCAAAAGGCTTGGGCTGGTCGTCGTTGTACACCCGGCCTACGATGATGGGGCGGTCGGGGTCGCCGTTTAAAAAGTCTACGATCACTTCTTGGCCAATGCGGGGGATAAAGTAGCCGCCCCAGCCTTTGCCTGCCCAGGGCTGGCTCACGCGCACCCAGCAGGTAGATTTTTCGTTACTTTTGTCGTACCTGTCCCAATGAAAATGCACTTTGACGCGGCCAAAGTCATCGGCATGGATTTCTTCGCCCTCAGGGCCTACTACGATGGCACTTTGTGGGCCAGGCATCACCACCTGGGGCGTAAGCCGGGGCACACGGTAGGGCATAGCCAGTGGCAGCATGGTGAGCATAAAGCTGCTGGCACCGGGCTGGCCGGTACGCAAGGCAGGGCTGCTGTCTATCAAGGCGCTGTAGGCTACCTGGGTGTCGGCATTTACGGCATCGGCTGCCAGCTCTTTGTGCAACAGGTGGGTGATGGAGCGGGGCTCTTCTTTCAAGGTAATGCCTTCGTAGCCGGGGTGGCTGACCACAAAGCTGCAGGCTGCTATGAGGTAGTCGCCGTTCAAATTACCTTCTGGGTCGCCGGTCAGGGTAAAGCTTCTACCTGCGGTTACGTCGGGCCAGCTGGTCAAGGCCCAGTGGCGCTGGCGACGGGTCACCAGCTCGTCCAGGCGCAGCTTGGCTACGCCTTCGATATCGTCGTCTTTAAAGTAGCCGCCTTCAAACTCAAAGGCTTCTAGGTCGGCCAGCTCATGGGTGTCGGGCTCACCTTTGTCGGCGATGAGCTTCTTTTTAATGGCTTTAAAGTCGCTATCGCGGGATGCAAACTTGCCGGTTTCTAGCTGGCGTGTAGTGGTCCATTTGGTAATTTCGTTGTGCCGCGAATCGCCGGCTCCGCTGGGCAGGTATTTCAAAATATCGGTCACCGGCAGCATGTCGTGCGCAGCATCGCTGGCATCGGCCAAATACATGGTACCTGGGGCATCGTGTGCGTCAAACCAGTAGTAAATGCCTTCGTCTTCTAGCAGGCGGGACAAGAATGTGTAGTCACTTTCTTGGTGCTGCACACAGTAGCGCCTGCCTTCGTGCTTGCCAATTACGCCGTCGGTTTGGGTTTTTTTGACGCGTTTGATGGGGCTGTCTTCCAGTACCGAGTCAAATACCTTGATCACCGATTGGTCTTGGTGAATACGGGAATTGGTGCGCTTGCTGAGCAGGCCAAACCAAGATTGCAGTGTGATCTCGTACCGGTAGAAGCGGCCTATCTGGGCTTGGCGTGTAAAACGTATGGCGTGGCCTTGGCAGTGACGCTCGTGCGGGTTATCGTCGGGGTCTAAAAAGTCAATCACCACATCAAAAGCGTGGCCCAAAATGTCTTTGGCCTCAATGGTTTGGTTTTTGGAGATCACCGTAAGCTGGTAAAACGAAGGGCGCGACAACGCCTCGTGCCCCACCACCCGCCAAAACATCAAGTCTTCTACGACAGATGAATCGCTTTTAATATGAAAATCTTCTTTGCTAGCCAACTAGCGCCTCTCTTGATTACTCCTAGTTAAACGATTGGCTTAGTCGAACGCATAAATAAAGTCACTGTCTTTTACATCTAAAGCTACACGCTTGATTTCTCCACCTGCTGCAAGGCGCTGCAAGTATTCAACTGAAATAGTGGGTAACACGGTGTTAGTCAAAATAGCATCGATAGCGCGACCACCGGCCTCAGGGTCTTGGCAGCGGGACACTACCAGGTTAACCACGTCGTCGCTAAATTCAAACGGTACGCCGTGGTTGGCCAGCACGCGCTTTTTAATGCGGCCTAGCTGCAAGCGCACTATTTTGCCCATCATCTCGGGCGACAATGGGTAGTAGGGAATGGATACGATGCGGCCTAGCAGCGCGGGTGGGAACACTTTCATCAGCGGGGCCTTCAGTGCTTCGGCCAGGCTGTTGGCATCGGGCAGCAGGTCGTGGTCGCGGCACATGCTCATTACCAGCTCGCTGCCGGCGTTGGTGGTTAGCAAGATGATGGTGTTTTTAAAGTCGATCATGCGGCCCTCGCCGTCTTCCATCCAGCCTTTGTCAAACACCTGGAAGAAAATCTCGTGCACGTCGGGGTGGGCTTTTTCTACCTCGTCCAGCAGCACCACGCTATAGGGGCGGCGGCGCACGGCCTCGGTCAGTATGCCGCCTTCGCCGTAGCCTACGTAGCCCGGGGGCGCACCTTTAAGGGTAGAGACTGTATGCGCCTCTTGAAACTCGCTCATGTTGATGGTGATGATGTTTTGCTCACCGCCATACAGCGCCTCGGCCAGTGCCAGGGCTGTCTCGGTTTTGCCCACGCCCGATGTGCCACACAGCATGAACACGCCGATGGGTTTTTGTGGGTTGTCTAGGCGAGCGCGGGAGGTTTGGATGCGCCTGGCAATCATCTCTAGGCCGTGTTTTTGGCCAATAACGCGTTTGTTTAGCGTGTCGGCCAGTTCTAGCACGGCCTGCACTTCGTTCTTTACCATGCGGCCTACGGGGATGCCGGTCCAGTCAGCTACTACCGAGGCTACGGCTTGCTCATCTACCGAGGCCAGGATGAGCGGTGACTCGCCTTGCAGGGTGGCAATGCTGGCCTGCAGGGTGTGCAGCTCAGCAAGCAGAGTAGCACGGTCTTGGGCAGCAGGGACAGCTTCTTCTGTGCTGTTTTTTGCATCAATAGTATCGGTCGCCCGAGGAATTGCTGGTTCTCTAGCTATACTATTAGTAGTATCCACAGGTTGGCTGCCTTTGCGCAGCAGGGCGCGCAGGTCTAGCAGGCGGTCAACCAAGGCTTTTTCTTCTTTCCAGCGCACGTTCAGTTTGGCTAACTGGGCGTTGGCCTCAAGCAGCAGGGCTTGCACTGCGGTTGAGCGCTTGGTTACGTCGATACCTATAGATTCTTCGCGGCCAATAATCTCGCTCTCGGTGGTGAGTGCTTCTATGCGGCGCTGGCAGTCTTCTACATCGGGCGGGGTGGCGTGCTGCGACACAGCTACGCGGGCGCAGGCGGTGTCTAGCAGGCTAACGGCTTTGTCGGGCAGCTGGCGGGCAGGTATGTAGCGGTGTGACAGCTTGACTGCGGCTTCAATGGCCTCGTCTAGCAACTGCACGCGGTGGTGCTTTTCCAGCACGCTGGCTACGCCGCGCAGCATAAGGATGGCTTTGGCTTCGTCTGGCTCGGGCACCTGCACCACCTGAAAGCGGCGGGTCAGGGCGGGGTCTTTTTCGATGTATTTTTTGTACTCAGCCCAGGTGGTGGCACCAATGGTGCGCAGGTTGCCACGCGCCAAGGCGGGCTTTAGCAGGTTGGCTGCGTCGCCCGTGCCGGCTGCACCACCTGCGCCTACCAGGGTGTGAATTTCGTCAATAAACAAAATAATGGGGGTAGGCGAGCTTTGCACTTCGTCAATGACTTGGCGCAAGCGCTGCTCAAACTCGCCTTTCATGCTGGCACCGGCTTGCAGCAGGCCAATGTCTAGCGTGAGCAGTTTGACGTCTTTCAGTTGCGGCGGCACATCGCCCTTGGCCAGGCGCTGGGCAAAGCCCTCTACCACTGCGGTTTTGCCTACGCCAGCTTCGCCAGTGAGCAGCGGGTTGTTTTGGCGGCGGCGCATCAAAATGTCAATTATTTGGCGAATTTCTTCGTCACGGCCGGTGATGGGGTCCATCTCGCCTTTTTTGGCTTTCTCGGTCAGATCTACAGCAAACTTCTTAAGCGCATCGCCTTTGCCCATGGCGGCAGGGGCCATGGCACCGCTGTCTTCACCGGGGGTGCCACTGCCCATGCCGGTGCCGTCTTGGGCGCGCATTTGGGCCTCGGGGGAGGCATCGCAAATTTTGGCAAAGTTCTCAGCCAGGTCTTCGGGCTTAATGCGCTCAAACTGTTTGGACATGCCCAGCAGCGGCGCGCGCAGGTTTTGCGTTTTTAGCATGCCCAATACAAGGTAGCCGGTGCGCACCTGGGCTTCGCCAAACTGCAAGGTAGCGTAGGTCCAGGCGCGTTCGATCGCGTTTTCTATGTGCGGGGAAAAGTCGCTAATGGCGGTGGCACCCCGTGGCAGGCGGTCTAGGGCAGCCGTCATGTCTTTGGCCATTACAGAAGCATCTACACCGTAGTGCTGCACTATTTTGTGCAAATCAGAGTCTTGTGTTTGCAGCAACTGGGCAAACCAATGCTCTAGCTCCACGTAAGGGTTGCCACGCATTTTGCAAAAAATGGTGGCCCCTTCAATGGCTTTGTAGCCCAAGCTGTTGAGTTTGCCAAACAGTGCCGTACGGCTGATTTCGCTCATGAGATCTCCATGACTTGTCTAAAATCATAAGACGAATTGGCTCTACAGAATTTAAAGCGGTCTGTGTAATCTGTGGTTACATTTGCACCGCTGTAAATGAGCTGCTGCTAGCCAGGAATCACTACATCAGTTGCATGCTTGCTGCGCTGGCTTTCGCCAACCCAGCTTGTCCAACCTAAATGCGATTTAGATCCTAGGCGCGTGGCGGGAACGGCCTGTTTGCGCAAGATGAGCAAGGCATCCCAGTAATATTCATCACCCAAAAGCTGTTGCATCCAGCGCTGCAGGTGCAAGCGCGCCGAGCCGCCAGGTAAAAAAAGTTTGTATTGCGCCAAGCTCAAGGGCCCTAAGTGCACCCTCACCCTGTGCTGCCTGTCCCACACCTTGGTACCCATCACAGCACCTTGGCCTAGTTTGATCGAAACTGTGCCACGGCCCAGCCGGGTAGTGTCTTCTGCCAACAGTTTAATCCAATGGCCCACCCAATGCTCTAGTTCGACAGGAATGTCAAAATAGCCAGCCAGCACAGCTTCTACGCTGTCTCGGTTGCGAACTTGGCGGTTAAGCCACCCGCTATAGTGCAAGCGCGCATCGTCGTGCACTACATCGCGGCCTTGCCTTGCCGCTGTACCTATGCCTGCTAATGCACCTATATGCCCCCTAAAGTTGTCTTCAGCGGGCCGGTCTAGCGCCACCGCTGGGCGGGCCTGTGCCCAGGCGCGGTAAAAATGCAGCGCAAAGCGGTGGCTGAACATGTCTAGAAAAGACAGCCAAGTAGGGTCGTTGCGGTTGCGCGCACGGTCTTGGATAAAGTCGCTCAGGTGCACTGGCAACGGGCCATTGGGGCCAATGTAGCGAATAAACTGCTGGCGTATGCGAGGGGGCGAATGGGCTGTAGCAGCATCTACACGGCTTAGCGCTGCAGGTGCGAAGGCAAGCGAGGGTTCTTGGCCAACCCTAATGGGCTCTGCACTGGGCAACACCGCTTGGCCCCAGCGCGGCAAAGGAAAGGCGCTGGACTCTAGGCGCCGCATCACGGCAAAGTAGTCAAAGTTCCACGCGCCCTCAGCCCATAGCTGCAGCGTAGCATGCACGCGCTGCGTTGCGCTGCCGCTAAGCTGGCCAACAGGGTCTACAGAATCGGCCGCGTCCCGCATTGTGGCTCCCAGCGCATGCCTTCACCTTTATTGGAAAAGGTAAGCACAGTTTCAATAAAGTGGTTCACATTCACATGGCGGCTTAAAAAATGCGACATTACCGCCCCAAAAACAAATGCACTGTGACCATGAAAAGCCATTTTCTCAACTTCTAGCGTTACCTCAAGGCCACGGCCAAATGCAATGGGGCCAGCCATAGGCAAGCGCCTGGCTATGGGCTTGGTACGCACATACAACAGGCCGCCAATTTGCGTTTGGCGCGATTCGTCTGCGTGCATAGCGTACAGGGTGAGCATTTCGCGCAGAGCGGCAGCGGCTTTGTCGCCCTGCCCTTCAGACAAAGACAAATAATTAAGTGCCAAATGGTCTATGACTTTCCAGCCCAAACCTTTGCTCACCACAGGCGACACGGGGCGCGATGGCCCACGCATGACAACTACACGCTTTACGGGGAATGAATCTGTACAGTCCAGGTCATTGCCACGCCCTAGCTGCATAAGTAAGGGCAAGTCACGGTTGGTGCACAGCGCGGTAACAGCCAACTGGCGTAAGGACAGCGCGTAAGGTGCCTGCTGCGGATCTACCAATTGCATAAACACTTCAGAGCCAATATGGCTGCTGCGGTGCCCTTGGGTACGCTGCTTTTGCGACTGCATGCGCGGGTCGCGGGTGGTAGTGTAATACGCCGGGTGGGCATGCCGGCTGCCATGAAAAGCTGCGTAAAACGGCAGAAAGGCTTGCTCTGCAGCTGCGCCCTTGGCATCAGCCTTGCTGTGGCCCACCACTTCAGTTACAGAGTGCACCTCATAGTCTTGGGGGCGTGTACGGTCGGGCACAAGGTGAAACTGGCTCACACCGTCGTTCACAGTCACACGGTCTAGCCGCTTGCTAAACAGATTGATGGCGGGTACACAGTGCAGCTGAATATTGTCTGCAGTAACCAGCTTTTCTAGTGCAGCATCGCCACGCGAGAAGAGCACAACGATTTCAACTTGGCTTACCGCCATGGTGGCCAGCGTAGACCGAAGTTTTTGGATTTTGGCAAACTGAAAACGTTGGGCAAATGCAAAATACTCTTGCACTAGACGATAACCGGCAAAGCCTGTAGATGTGACGGGCAGCAAGGCCTCTTTGTCATCAAAACCGACAGGCTGCACCACACTGGCAGGCAATGTTTGCATACGCCCTGGCAAAGCGCCACTGGGGCCCAAGGGCTGCACCAAAACACCCAGTGGTTTGCCCAGCACACACTCGTGCAGTTGCCAAGCTACGTCTTCTGCACCCCCAAAATGGAATACCAGCTCATCCATTGCAATTTGGTCAAAGGTCAGCCCTGCAGTGGCTTGTAAAACAAAGCGCAGGCCGCCTTTGATGTCGCGCGCGCGCGGGTGGCTTTGCAAATTAAGGTCTGGTGCAAAAGTAAAATACTGCGCATGTTTAACCTCAACAGGCCATAAGCGCAGGTCTTGCGAGGTGCGAAAGTCGCAGTAGGTACCTTGCCCTACGGCCTGCCTGGTGCGCAGGCCGCTGCCACGCGGCATAGTGGGGCCATTAGCCAGTGCAGCATCATCAGAATCAGGTAGGCACGCAGCTATCAGCATGGAAGGGGTAGGAGCTAAGTAGTGTGGGTAGACTACATCTAGCAAATGGCCAGTGAAACGGGGAAACTCAGCGTCCAGCTTTAAGCCTACACGCGCGGATAAAAAAGCAGTGGCCTCTATCAAACGCTCTACGTAGGGGTCTGAGATTTCATTGCTGTCTAGCCCTAGTCTGCTAGCAATTTTAGGGAACGCTTGCGCAAACTCGGCCGACGACTCACGGAAATAACGCAGCTCCGACTCGTATTGCTCAAGTAGTCTAGGGTCCATAGGTATTTAGGTTCTTTTATTTTGCAACGTCGTCGACCACGAACCGACCTTCTTCTAGGTCAACGCGGCTACGCATTAAAAACTCCATGGGCACTGGCTGCGCCCACAGCATACCTTTTATCATTAAACCTACGCGGTTGTGAGAGTCCATTACACGGCCTTCTAATACCACCTCAACTTCTAAGGTGCGCGGCAAAATGCGTGGTTCAAAGCTCAAAATAGACTGGCGCAGTGCTTGCTCCATACCAGAGCGCTGGATTGATGATGCAAACTGCCCCGACATGGTGGGCAACCCAAAGTTAATTACTGAGCGCAAAACATTAGGAAACTGTTTGTCATCTAGGGCTGGAAAATACCCGGTAGCATTCAAAAGCCAGCCTAAATCTCTCAGCACAGCTTGGCGCAGCGCTTGTTTAGTTAACGATTTTTTGTCAGCCGCTTCAACTTGGCTGCCAGGGTCGTCGTCAATCAGACGGTCGAGCAGTGAGGGCTGAAGCCGCTCCTGCGCTGCGGTGAGATCTGCCATAAGCGGGTTAAGTAGGAGTGGCTGACGCAGCAGCAGCGAAGTTAATCTCTCGCACATCCATGATGGCGTGATCGCCCGCTTCGCTGGTCAGCACACGCTGGCCAAGCCCCGTCCATACATCGGCCCGAAGCTCTTGCCACTCGGTTTTGCGCGCCAACTGAATCTCACCGCTGGTATTTTGGTCTGACCCGTCGTAGCGCGTGGGTATGAGTGCCAAAGCTTCGCCGCCGTTTTCAAACTGCAAATGCGCGGGAAGCCACACACAGTCTCTAAGGTCTACGGGGGCTTCAATCTTGATCTGGGCAAGCCTGGCAAAAGGTACCCAGTAGTAGCGCCCGTTCACATAAGCCTCAAGCACTGGCCCTAAGCGCATGTCTGCGTCTGCCAGCCATTCAAAGGCTGCGCCGTCTATGGTGCCTTGGCTAACCGGGGCTGTGTCAAATGCTTTTGCACGCAGCTCTTCGGCAGCACCCATTTCGCCGCGCCCTGTGCGAAGCAAAGACTCTATTAAAAGAGCCAGCCATTCGTCGGGCTGCCCAAACACCATCGGTGTACGTTTGCCAGAAAAAACGTCTTTGCGCAGGCCTTCGCAGCGGATAGCCTCGCCATACATTTGCTTCATAGGTATGGCCAGCGCATCAAGTTCTGCAGCCACAGTCAACTGGTTAAGCGCACGCTCCCACTGACCCATAACGCACAATAACTGGGCTAAAAATACCCGCAATTTGGCATCGGCAGGTTTTGTGCGGACCTCCTCGCTGAGGGCCTTGAGGGCTCCTGCTGTGTCTGAGGTTTTGAGTAATTCAGAAGAGTTCATCATGCAGCACTGTCCATGGTGTCTGAAAAACTGCGCACCGCACCGCGCAGCCCTGTAGAGGTTTGTGGTGCTGACTCGATTTTTATAGTGCGGAAAGCAAATTCAATGATTTCTACAGCAACATCAGTGTGTGCCCCGCCCCCAGATAAAAGGGTATATGTCTTAACACGTGCTTTCTTTATTGTGATGGCAAAAGTGGGTTGCAAGTCTTTAGACACATCGCCGCCAGCTTTAAATTTTGACAACTCCACTGTGATGTCATCGTTGGCACCGAACAATGCCATCAAGCTTGCAGTAGCAGCATCTGTAGCACGCAAGATACGCAGTGAAGAGTATTGGCGACGCCCTTTACTTTTGGAACCTGTAGAGTCTGTCAGACTTCCACCTGAAATATAGTAGCCCAGCAGTTCAAGCCGCGATTTTTGGTCTATAAAGATTCGATCTGACTCGCCTTTGACATCGCCCGCTCGCTCGCTTTCAACATGCATCCACAGGTCATTCTCCTTGCCTATCATTTCAAGGGTGCGCAGGGCCTCTTGCATGTCCAATACGTCTGCTTCAAGGTTCATGATTACTCCTTTAATAGTCTAAAGTAACTGCTTATTTTTTAGGGAGTGCATCGTCACTCCACTTTAAAATTGAAGCAAAAATTTGGCGCTCTTTGTCAACTGTTAGTTGGCCTCGCACCCGTATATCGGTGCTGGTATCGCGTGGGCTGGCACCAAACAAGCGAGGCGGGCTAAGCGACTGGGCTAGCCCGGCAATCACCACCAAACGCGAGCCAAGTCTGTCTCTGCTTGCGGGCAGTTTGAAAGATTTGGTTGCCGGAAACTGCTTGGTACCGCGCTCAAAACGATTGGTTTCGCTCAGATCTTCTGGGTAAATGGGGTAAAGCTGGCCTAAACTGTCTTGCTCAGCAATGATTAAATCTAGAGATTTCCCGCTGGTATTGCGAACTACCAAGTTAGCCGTGTTTTGAGGGGCCAAGGGCTTCACCACTGTATCTATACTTAGTGCATCGCTACGTACCACACGGCCATTGGCACTGACCTCTAAAGTCGCGCTGAAACCTTGCAGCTCCATGTCTTTGGCTTGGTCGGTAACGTAAGCCAGCCACTTCCATTGCGCCAGGTCTTGCAAGCGCCTTTGCAAGGCGGCGGCATCGCTGAGCTTTTCTGCATTCGATTGCAAAGCATTGGCCAGCGCAGGCAGGGCTTGCAAGCTGTAAGCGCCAGCCGCTAAGCTGGTAACTTGTGCATCAAACGCATTGTCTGTTACGCGCTTAACCGACGCCGGGTAAGGCAGCCGAATACCAGCGGGTAACGGGTTATCAGATCGCACCCTCAAGCTGATGGCCACCGGCTCAGACAAGGCTGTAACTTTCCAGGTGTTTACCTGGGGCACAGAGGCCAGCAGCGCGGGAACGGTAAGGCGTGCTGTACTGGGCCCAACGGTGGCCAATAAGGCTTCAGCAGCTAGCGCTGTGCCGTCATTTTTGACAGCTGTGACGCTGACGGTCTGGCCCTGCTCTAGCCCGTCAAGCCAACCACTTTTAAGTGTGAGCGAACCGCCTACCCGCTGCGCTAACCATGTAGGCCGGCCTGCGGCAGTGGGCTTTTGATTCGAGAAAATCTTGTAATCTAAATCTCCCTCGGCCACGGGTGAAGGAAGCTCTCTGTTGGGGAAGAGTTGCTGCAACTCTTCAATCACGGGTGGGTAGGCACTTAAAACACCTTGGTAAAGCTCTCTCCAAGTTTCTGGTTTTTTCTTAAAAGCATCTGCTACAGCCCAGGTTAGCAGGCCGTGCGGCAGT
The DNA here is from genome assembly GCA_043778205.1 of Polaromonas sp. Taxonomy (GTDB): domain Bacteria; phylum Pseudomonadota; class Gammaproteobacteria; order Burkholderiales; family Burkholderiaceae_C; genus JAAFIP01. Next base: position 54,619 of record JAYWGO010000034.1, read on the forward strand.
GCATCACGCTGCTTGCGCGGGAGGCGTAGTTCAGGCGAAACTTGGTGGCTTTCAGACGCAAAGAAAGCAATATATTGGGCTTTGTTTGTAGTGTCTTTAGGCGCTGAAACATCGAAGCTTTTACCCAAAATACTGAGCTTAATTTTGCTGGCTTTGTTTAAAACCAGGTCTGTCAAAGTTAACCCCCGAAAACGTATATCTTCATTCAATGATGTGCTGTTTGCGCTGACACCTCGGGTCATTGATGCGGCTGAACAGGTGTCAAACAAAGACCAGACAAACACGTTTTTAGCTAAGAATGCTTTGATCCAGCGGCCAAAGTCTGTGTCTTTAATCTGTCCGTCTAAAGTAGCCTCTTTTCCTGCACTGGTAGTGCGCGCATCACGGGCCAAGAAAATTTCGGCCAGATCGTCGGGTTCTTGGTAGGTTTTAGCGCTGTCATTGAGCCGGGTTCCATGCCCCGAAAAGTAAAGTACCACGGTATCGTCAGACTGCGAATCTTTAAGCATGCGGGCTAAGGCTTCGTGGATACGCGGCGCATCTGGCATGGCGGCACCGGGTACACCATCAGCCAATGTGATGATGTCGCTGGCCTTGAATCCTTGCGTTAACAATGTATCTCGCATCAAAATAACATCGTTGCGTGGAGCTTGTAGCCACAGCGACTGAGGTTGGTTTACCAGCTCAGAAACGCCGACCAGAAGTGCTCGCTGGGCAGCTGCTGCCTCAAACGCCCAGAAAGAAACTATACATGCCAGCCACACACAAGCTTGTCGTAAAAACGCAGGCATAGGCAGCTTGACCGATAGCATGGTAGCTTGCCTCTTCTATGGCTGGCCAAGCTGGTTAACCAACTTTGACTGCCCCAAAGCGGCCTTGCTGGCCACTGCGTCTTTTGACCTGAGTGTGTAGACACCTTGTGCGTCGGGGCCTGCCACAATTTCGCTTCCGCTCGAACGCATGAGATCGATCACATCACTGAGGGTAGCCTGCGCATTGATTTTTACCTTAAAGTCGCCTGTTTCTAAAGCGACCACAGGTGCTGATCGAAAACTAACCGAATCATCAGTAGCCACATTCAAATTCATGCTGGTCACTGTAGATACCATGACATAAGCCGCCAGCATAGAAAAAGCGGGCCGCACCAGCCAGTCCTTGGCAAACCATGCTTTGACACGGCTAAGGCCATCTAGCTCTGGCAGGTGAAATTTAGTGGTGTAGGCCAACCGATCGGTGAGCTGGTACGCAATAAACCGTGCCACAGCACCTCGGTAAGCGGCTTGGTACTTAGACCGCTCATCTTGCAAACCCAGGGGAGTGCCTGTCAGCACCAAGTGCTGGGATGCCACTGTGCGCAATGCAATGCAGCCTGGCTCGGGCGGAATAGTGCTTTTGACTGCATCTTGGTGCTCTTTGGCTACCGCACGAATGGCTTCCAGCCGCGCTAGGGATACCTCGCCTACGACTTTAGCCTGCGTCGAGGGAGAGTTTTTGAGGGTCACGGGATTCCAAGTTTGAACTACGCCAAACATGGGCTCAAAAGGGTCGTCTTCAGGCTCTAGCAAAACATCAGATTCGCACGCCCAGCTGGTTTCACACGCAGTAAACCAACCATTCCATTGCTGGCCTTGCACAAAAGTATCTAGCAGTATGCCTACAAAAAAGCCGTTACTGGCCACTTGTACCAGCCTGCCTGGGCGCCATTCAGGCGTAAATGCTTTGGCGGCAACGGCTGCTCTGCGCTGAACCAGTTCAGTTAAAGGGTGAATCAGCTCTGCAGTATGGCGGCTGTTTGGTTTCTCAAAGGTGCCGGTTTGCGAACCAGCGTCCTCAAAGAGACTGGATTTATCAGTATCTAGCGCTGCCTCTACAAGTTCTAATGGGGGCCAGAGATCGTTCGGGTACACATTTTTCCTAGGTTGCTTGAACGTAAGACGCTTGAGCACCTAAGATTTTGAAGACGGAATAGATCGCTTTCATGTTTTCTGCATGAATCGGAATGCCTAGAGTTTTTTCTATCCAAGCCCCTAAAAAGGTTTTTGCATAGTCACTGGTAAGTCCCTGCCTTTTATGCACCAAGCCGAGCCGACCTGCGCGGTAATGGTAGGACGTAATTGCATGGCGAGAGGCTACGCCAGATAAACCGCCCTCAGACTCTTTGCCAAAACCCTCGCACAGCAAAATACGCTCTGGTGCATCAAGTTGGTCAATAAAAGAAGCTGCTGCTTGGGCTACTTTGTTTTGACTGAGTCCAAACTCGCTCAAACATGTATCAATATCATCCTCGGCGCTAATTTGCTCTTCGAGCTGACTTTCGGTAATTTGATCGCCAATGGATAACTTTCTTCTGAATGAACTTGCGCGGGTGCAATCGATTAAATAGCGGCGAAAGTAGGCGCACAGGGCGTAAGAGCTTGACGGGGCGCTATGCCCATCATCTTCGCTGTCTGTATCTGTTGGGTTTTTCTGTAACGCGTCTTTACCGCGCTCCTGCAACCTCAGTACTTTGCAATAAATGAACTGGGCAATCAGCTCCTGCCGGCCTTCTCCCAGTATTTGTAACTCCGGAGGGTTGCAACGCTGCAGCGCGCGGCTGACAATGCTGTACATCTGGCCAATTTCAGATGCGGAGAGCCCTTGCCTGCGTTTCCATAAAGCGACCAAATGCGCACTTTCGGTGCTGTCCAGTGTTTCGCGCATACCCTGCCCGGTGGGTGGGTCTGCCTCTTTGAGATATCTCATAGCTTCTCGATGGGTTAGATAATTTTTTATTCAAATCAATAACTTACTGCTATTTGCCTACCCACTTAGCGCGCCTTTGAAAAGGGTCGCACCAGCGCAACATGACAACCTGAACCCAACTTTGTAATTTTTTACTCACTGCCAACTTTACATTTGATCAACATAACTTAGCATAGGTGTTATGGTACGTGCCAAAACAAATCAAGTACCATTCCAAATGTAACGTATCGTAAAATACGCGCCAACCAAGCTGCACATTTGACGCGGGCTATTGCTTTATGCGATTTACCGTTGGTCAAAATACACTATTAATTTAATAGCTAACTATCCAGCATTTCCTTGGGTCTAAGGCTTAAAGTACTTAAAACAATGCACTAGAACGCAAAAAACCTGCAAGCGATGAACTTGCAGGTTTAAAGTGCAGGCTAGTTGTTTATATCCAATTAGCCCCGCTTTGAAAAGTTACCTAAGTCACAGTTAATCGTCTTCAGCGCAAAAATCTGCCGATGGCACAAGGCACTGGTTTAGCTCTACCTCGGCACCAGCGCCACGCGTTTTACCTGCCAGAAGGCTAGAAGCAGCCACTTTGAGACCACGCGGGAGCAGCACCCATAATTGACCACGCTCTTTCATGCGCCTGGCTTGGGTGGCCGCCTGGGGACCATCACCAAAGAAGTAATCTGCTCTGACAGCACCACGAATAGCGCCGCCTGTGTCTTGGGCAATCATCAAACGCCGCACTGGAGCGCCGTTGATCGGGTCACGGGTCGACATGAATACCGGGTAGCCCAACGGGGTGCTGCGCGGATCTACTGCAATAGAACGGCCGGGGGAGAGAGGCACACCCAAAGCACCTACTGGGCCACCTGTTTTGCCGGTACTTTCTCTGAAGAATACATAACTTGGGTCTTTGATGCCGCTACCGGTGGGGGCCCGTGCAGGGGCTTTTTGCCCAGGTACCAATACAGCCCCCATGGAGGCAGGTTTGGCCAGTTTAAAGCCTCGGGTGCGTACTGCGTCATCGTCTTCATCGGTATCGGCATCTAGCTCTACAGAGCGACCGCGGGTCTTGGTGGCGGGCTTGCCATCACTTGATTTGGCCAATGTAGGGCGAAATGGATGGCCGTTTTGCTCAGCGTAGGCTACACGCATGACTTCACCGCCCTCTTGCATCCGAATGCGGCCCGAGCCTTGCACTTGCATTTCGTACAACGCGTTGGCGTTGTCCACGAAAGCCAGCACCTTGGCATTGGGCGCGCCCAGCGTTTCAATTTCTTCACGCGTGTAGTAGGCCACCAGTTGCTTACCATTGGCACGCAAGCGTACTTTGCGGTCTAGGGTGTCTAATACCAGGTTATTCATATCGATCACAAACAGCCCAGGGCCCCCAATGTCTTTGGTAGTGAGGTTGCTTTGCAGCACCACATTGCGCCCCTCCACGCGGGCCGCTAGCGTGCCCGTGCGCTGTGAAGCAGCTACTTTGCGTGCATCAAGGTACAGCATGTCTTCTGGTTGGCCGTAAACCGGGTAAATGTAAGGTGCACCGTAGCGACGGCTGCCTTTGATCTCAGGCTCAAAATAACCTGTTACCACGCCGTCTATCTTGCGGTCGTCGTCTTGAATTTGGTAGGCAGCAAACTCTTTTTCATAAAAATTGCGAAGCGCGCCTGTGCTATTTCCGTCTATGCTGCGCGCTCGCGTGCACAAGTCTCGCCACTCTGTGGCCCTGCTAGCCAAAACTTTGCAGCTTTCTAAAAACGCAGGCCAACCCTCTACCAAGTTGTCTGTCGTCCAACCCGGTACTTTGTCAAAGCCTGTGGAGGCGTATTTTGCCAGCTGGGTTGAGAAATTGGCAGTGTCACCGGCTGTGCCCCCTGCAGAAGCAGCCGCAACTTGGGTTGCGCCGGCGCTTGGCGCAGGGGTTGCCTTGACCACGCTAGGAGGTGCCTCCCCAGGGATTTGTATGGTTTGCTTGGTTGCAGAGCAGCCCACCAGCAGAGTGAGCGCAACGCTTGGCCAAAAGATACGGTTAAATTTAGTGGTGTCCATTTTCGACTCCTTCGGAGAATTAACACCATAAAAAGGTGTGGATACTCACTAAACGATTACTTTTCCGTAATTTTGAAACTAATTGCACCATAAGGGTCTGCACAGGGTGCCGCGGCCTCGCATGGAGCGGTTCCTAGCAATATCGGGGGGCCATTGCCGCGCCCAGCCTCTAGTGCGGCCAGAATCTTGACAGGAAACTGCCCAAAAACACCGTCGTACTGAATTCCTGTGGCTTTAATGTCGCGTTCGCGCTCGCTTACCAGCACTACAAACTCATCAACCCCGGCGGGTCCACCTGCGTCCATGGCCCAAGAAGGCCTGGGAAGTGACAGCGTAGCGCCCGCTTCTATGCGATTGCGCTTGTCTAACGCGTTGGGAAACAGTAAATACATTTCACTGTTAGACGACAAATAGTACACATAAACAAAGCCCGCTTTGTTACTTTTAACTTGAAACTCAAGCTTGTCTTTGCCAATCAAGACTTCCGGCTTGACAGGCTTGGCCGCTACTTCATAGCTTGGATTTACACCCAGCAAGAGATCGTTGAGCGACTGGCTTAAGCTAAATGGCTTGGCAACAGGCACCGCAACGGGTACGGTGCCTGCGGGTGCAACTTGGGCAGGTGTAGCGCCTTGGGTACCCGTTGCATTGCCGGTGGGCTTGCCTGCGTCAGCAATTTGAACCGCAGGCCCTGTGCTTTGCATCCACCACACCCCGCCCGCAGCTACCAAGAGGGCTACCACTGCAGCGCCAACAAGCACCGCTTTAGAGCTCTTTTTTTGTCCTGTCGCTGGGGTACCCTCGGCAGCTTGTATGCTGGAGGGAGCGATTTTCGAGGCAGCGTCTGCGTTTTTAGCGGCGGGAGAGCGACCACTTGAGGCTAGCGCCACGCCCTCGTCCAGGCTAGGCAGCCCTAAAGCTAAGCGAAACTCCGACATTGACTGTGGCCTAGATTCGGGCCGCACGCCCAAACCCGCATCGATACCCGATAACACTTGGCTGCTAAACCTTTGCAGTAAAACCGCATCTCCCGCAAGCGGAACATACCGGTCATTGAGCAAGCGCGCCACCGAGGGTGGGGGTGAACGCCCAGTTACAGCGACATGCATTACCGCGGCCAAGGCGTATACGTCTGTCCAAGCACCTTGCGTCATCTCGGGGGTTTCAGAATACTGCTCAATAGGCGCATAGCCTGGCTTCAAAATAACCGTAATCGCCTGTGTTACGTTGGTAATTACACGCCGAGCAGCGCCAAAGTCTAAAACCACCGGTAACCCGTTAGATTCCAGCAAAATGATGTTGTCGGGCGCAATATCGCGGTGGTAGCAATTGGCTCGGTGCATAACCGCCAGCGCTTGGGTAACGCCATCAATTATGTCCAGCAACCAACTTTGCTTGACCTGTGTTTGCGTGTCTGCCAACGCTTGCTTCAAGGTGTCGCCCTTGTAGCAGGGCATGACCATATAAGTAGTTCCGCGTTCTTGCCAAAACCTGTAAACTTTTAACAGCGAAGGATGGTCAAACTGGGCAAGCAGCCGCGCTTCGTTGATGAAGCTGCGCATACCGACATCAAATGTTTCTTGGTGCCGCTGCGAGATAGGCACCACACTGCCATCGGCGCGCCTGTTGGCCAGCGCCGTAGGCATATATTCTTTGATAGCCACTACCCGTTCTAGGGTGTGATCCCAAGCCTCGTACACCACACCAAAACCACCCTGCCCGATGATACGCGTAACCTCAAACTCCGCCACACGTGTACCCATAGGCAGTAAATTGGCATCGCTGGACTCTTCAGGCGCATTGGGCTGAGGCTCAAACTTGCCCGGCTGCGTCATAGGAAACTGCGTTGCCAACGAACTCGGTGGGCTATCCACTGGGATTTTTTTCAGCGGGTTAGCCACAATAACCGTTGCACCGTCTTCGTTTGGCACCTGCTGCACACCAGGTGGTTTAGAAGAAATGATACGGGTTGCATCATCGCCAGGTTCAGCCGCGCTGGCAACAGCAGATTTGTCAAAACCAGCAGATGAATCAGGAGGTGAATTTGCCGTCATAGTTGGAATCGATTACACAGCAATTACGCAGCAATTGCGTCTGGATAGCCAAATAAAAACTCGAACTCTGCCCTGGTAGGTAGCCCATTGCACAGATGGGCCACGGTTGGTTGCTGGGTAATATTGGTCGTCCATAAAGTCTGTCCCGGCGAAAGCATAGGCAAAATATCGGGCGTTGTTTCCTCTATGGAAGCTGGTTCACTGAAAATTGAATGTAGCGCGGTATCAAATTGTGCTGCATCTTGGTCAGTATCTAAAGCCGTTAATGCAGCGTTAGCGCTACGCTGCCACCAGCAGTGCATGTGCGCTGGATTAAGGTCTGATGAGATATCGACCATGCTGGGTAATAAAGGTGTTGCCAAAGTCAATGGAAAATACCTGCCTACAGAGTCTACCGAAGGCATCAAAACTCCTATCCAAGGATGTGCATTCACAATACCCGCAGACAAAACAAAGTACCACAATGGTGCCTCTAAATAGCGGGGAGTCCAGTCTTCGCGGTGCTGGCGTAATTGCAGCATTTCTCGTTGCAGCCAAGCGTCCCATGTTTCTAAAAACTCCGGTGCCAACCTTCTTTGCGCAAAATCTCCATTGCCTGGCAATTTGCCAAACCAAGCAGGTAGGTTAGCACTCAGTTGCGGCACAGTCAACAAGTCCATCAGAGGCCTTCAGGGCAAGAAAACTCCATCAACTCACGTACGCGCAGAGGGCTTTGCACGCTATTGGTGGTTACTTCAAAGCGCGTTTTTCTGTTTTCAATATTGAAGGTCACAAAAAACTTCTCAGGCACGCCTGCATTTTCTAGCTGGGCTTTTTCCAGCAACCTGAACAAAGCCCATGGGCCATCTGCAACCAGGCCCGACGCACCTGCAGCCGAAGGCGGGGTGAGTTGAACCCGCACCTGGTTACTACCTTTAGCTCCCGGCCACTGGACAGCCATAGGTGAGATGGGGCCATGGGCGTACTTGACCAGCTGCCCATCAACATCTAAAACAAATTGCGTAATGGAGGCATCCATTTCAGCTACTTTAAAGTCCAGCCGAATAGAGGGTGTTTTTCCGCTGCGGAAAAAGATATCTCGAATGCGTGCAGCACGTTCAAACTGTGACAATGCTGCAGCCGATGTATTAGCCTCGCCTGCTACAGGCTTGTACTTCCAAGGCTTGGCGCTGGTGTCAACCAAGTTGGCAAGGCGTTTTTGGAAAAAATCATCCATCAACCCGCCTGGGCCAAAAAATTGGCCAAAATCTTCTGGCAGTGCATCACGCGTGCTGTTAGGCGATAAAGGGTACCTGCCTGCAATAGCCCGTGCACAAAAATCTGCCACTGGCTTGAGGTCTTGGCTTAAACCTCCTCGCTCGGCACTCAGCGCCTGGACTGCACCCGATTGGCTCAATGCCTCGACCATAGAGCGCATAGGTTCAGGCAAGCGTCCAGCGTCGGCTTTTAGCTTGCCTGCAATATCGCCCGGCGGCATGGGTGAGCGTGATTTCACTGCAGTGTCCACTGCAGTAAGGTATACATAAACATCGTTAAACAGCTTGAGTGTTTCGTCTATAGGCGCAGGCTGGTTTGGTGCAGGCGCAGTGACCTGGCGACGCAATGTTTCAAAGTGGTCGTCCACAATGCTTTCAATACGCTTCCCAGCGTCTGCGCTTTTAGCTACGGGGTCTGCGACGATCAAGTCTTCAAGGGTTTTTCGTGCGCTGCGCACAGATTCAGTCGCTTTGTTAACCACATTTTTGGCGGTGTTGTCTGCTGCGATCAACGTGGTCTCACGTACCACTGCACGCAAAAAATTAACGTGCGGCGAAGTGTTGCTTGACAATATCCTTGCCATTTGAATATTTTTATCTAAATTGGTGCTACGTTGCAACCGCACATCTAGCAGCAACGCATCCCATTCTTTAACGTAGTTTTCAAGGTATATGCGACGCACACGGTCAGTCAAGGCCCCCAGTCCAGCCGCATCGCGGGCTTTGTTAGCAGCAGATCGCTCTAAGCCTAAAACCCAGGGCTCTTCTATGGCCATCAGCCCTGTAAGCTGAACTACCTCGGCTTGAAACCGCTTATGGTAGCCGTTGAAAGTAAACATGCCCGGTACACCCTGGGTGAGGGGTTTACCGCTGGCACGTTCAAGCACTAACGGTGCGCTAGGGCCAGCAGCATTGGCTACCGTGAAAGCAGGAACGTCTTCGCTAGAGCGCATGCGTTTTAAACGGCTGAAAATACGCTGCTCCAGTGGATAGCTAGACAGCATAGCGCGCACACTGCCGACCAAATTATCGTCCTTAGGCAAAGGTGAACGCAGGGCACCTTGCGCTAACAATGCATCAAGCTGGTCTTCTAAAGTCTTTCGCTGCTCTTGCGTAATGCCTCGGTCAAGGCTGCGTGTCCAATCTAGGGTAATCCACGCCTTCAGTGCGTCCGCATCAAAATGTTCAGGCTCGTACACCATGATGTAGCTTTTAAGTGCTTCGTAGGCAAACTCCAGATTGTCTTTTTGTGCACCGCGCAGCTGGTCTTCCAGTCTGCGGGAGATTTGGGGCAAAAATACATCGCTTAGCGCACGTTGATGTGCCACGAAAGCTGCTCCGTTAATTTTTTCACCTTGGTACAAGCCCAAGCCCATCATTTTGGGCGGAGAACCATCGCCTATGGCGGGTGTGATCCACATGTCGCGCAAACCCTGCAGCACAGGGGCCACCTGCACAGGGTTTTGCATACTGGCTGGCATGGCGGCCAAGCCTTGGCGCGCAGGCTCAACTTGCGCTTCTACACTTTTAAGGTAGTCTAGGTTGCGCACAGTGCTCCATGTCCAGCCCCCCAGCAGTACCAGCGTGAGTAAACCCATAGCGCCAAATGCAGACAAGCGCGCTACGTGACGCCGCCTCTCCCAGCGAAGATCAGCGCTGGCCAAGCGTTGTTCAGGAAATACCACTTGCTGCAATAACGAAGTTAAAAAATAGCTGCGTGCACTGCCTTTCATGGGAGGAAGTAAGTTGTTTTGCAACCCAAAGCCTCGGGCTAAATTGCCCATCATGCGGTCAATTGGGCTGCCCTCTTGGGTGCCACTGGTGAAATATACGCCGCGCACCCAAGGTGGCTGGGTAAACCGAGAGCCTGTAAGCACTTGGTCTATAAACTCCGTAACCATGGGGGCAACTGATGCAAACTGCATAGGGAAACCGAAGATAGCTGCACGCCGCGTACTGTCAGTCTCTTGCTGCATGCGCTCTACCAGCGCTGCGTCCAGCCGCTGGGATAAAAGCCCAAATTCTTTGTCCAGTGCTTTGCCCAGCGCCGCGCTTTCAACACCACTTTCTAAGGGCAGTGTAAAACCCCATACTTGGGCGCGCTGCTCTTTGCCTAAGTTGGCAAAATACTCGTTAAAGCCGTGCAACAGGTCGCTCTTGGTTACCAATATATAAACAGGTAGCCGTGTGGCCAGCGTGGTGTCCAGCTCCATAAGCCGCGCACGAATAGCCGCGGCTAGTGTACTGCGCGCCTGTGCACCTTGGCTTAGCAAATCGGCCACGCTGATGGTTAAAAATACGCCATTGAGTGGTCTGCGAGGGCGAGATTTTTTAAGCAGCTTGAGAAATCCCTCCCATGCAGTTTTGTCTTCCGACTGGTGGCTGTCTTGTGTGGTGTATCTGCCCGCAGTGTCTATCAGCACCGCTTCATCGGTAAACCACCAATCGCAATTGCGCGTACCGCCTACGCCTGCAATAGCACCAGGCCCAAATTTATCTGCCAAAGGAAAGGACAGGCCAGAATTGACCAGGGCGGTCGTCTTACCAGCTCCGGGTGCGCCTATAAAAACATACCAAGGCAGCTCATACAGGTAGCTGCCACTTGACAGCGAAATCCAATCACGCCAGCCGGGTTTTTTGCCTGCGGCATGCAATCGCATTTTGCGCAAAGATGCCACGGCTTCTGAAAACCGGGTGTTCAGTATTTTTTCCTCAGCACTTTGAGGCTCTTTGGCATCGGCCTTGGCGGCAGGCGCACGCATTAAACCATCGGTAAGGTGCTGGCTTGCGCGCCGGGCGCGCCAACGCGTCAGAACAATACGCAGAACCACCAAAGCAACCACCACCGCAATACACATTGCACGCGCCAACTCTGACACCAACGGCGTAAATGCGCCAATAGCTACCAAAGGGCCAACCCACCAAATCAAAATGCCCACTACCAACAGCGCTAGCGCCGTAAGGAGCAAAGGGTGAAACAAAAAGGCAAATACTTTTTTGATCATTTTTTCACCTCGGCTGTTTGGCCCATGCTTTGGTTTTGGTCTGGCACCAAAATAACATCGACCCGTCTATTGCGCGCGCGGTTATCGGCGTTGTCGTTAGGCGCAACGGGCTCTGCGTCTGCTTTGCCTACCGCCCGCATGCGACCCTCACTCACTTGGGCCAACAATGCTGAGCGAACACCCTCAGCACGCGCCGTAGACAAATGCCAATTTGAGGGGAATCTGAGCGAGCGAATCGGTTGATTGTCTGAATGCCCAACCACTTGTACATCACCCTTAACTTGCGCTAACGCTTGGCCTATGCGGGTAAGCACAGGCAACGACTGTGTATTAGGCTCTGCCTTGCCCGAGCCAAAAAAACTGTCGCCCTTTAAACGAATGATGCTGCGGTCAGATTCTTCTAACACTGTCAGCAGCCCCTCCTTGATCTCAGGCTGCAGAAAAACAGCCAAGCGGGGATTTTTAGCTGGGGTAGGTACCGTGGCAACTATTTGTACGTTGGGCACCCGTAGGCTGCTCACAGCCGTGAAGGTGGTGTCTGACCTGTAGTTCAGGCTCATGCGAAATGCCAAATACACCAAAGCAAGAACCAATGCCAGTAACACCCCCGCAACCCACAAAGGCACTCCGTCTGCAAGCCCGGTTTTGCCTACCGCTTGACCACGCCAATGGGGCGACAAGGCAGGCTCAGCGGGTACCCGGTCCTTGCGCACCAGTTCAGACAGGCGTTGGCGCACCGAGTCTAACTGGGCGCGCCCATTGTCGATCACGCGGTAGCGCCCCTCAAAGCCCAATGCAAGTACACAGTACATTAGCTCCAGCAAATTGCGGTTACCCACTGCGTCTTGTGACAGTTTTGCCAAGAGCTGGAATACTTTTTCGCCACCCCATGTTTCGTTGTGAAACTGCACCAAAAGGCTTTGCTTGTTCCAAGAGGCCTGTGCTCCCCAAGGGGTGTTAGCAACTGCCTCGTCCAAGGCAGTGCACAGAATGTAGCGTGCAGCCACCACGTGGCCGTTGGGCGTACCCGCGCTTTGTGCACTTGCCTCAAACTGCCCCACGGCCTGCGCTAAAGAACTGCGCAAGCCCGCAATATCGGGCGCTTGCCGCACCATGCGCAGGTTAGAGATAAGCCCCAGCAAAGTGCTGGCAGACGAGACCAAGGGGTTAAGCACCCCTAAGGATGTCATGTCCATAGGCGCTGCCTCTTCTGCACGCACAGAGGTAGGTGGCGTATAAGCTGGGTAAGCACCCGTGCCGCCTGGCGTGCGCGGCTTGGGTTTGATGATGGTGCGTTCTGATTCAAACGCTGCAAACGGATCTGGTGAGCTCATGGTGTGCAGCCTTTGAAAGTGGTACCTGTTTAATTACTGCGGCATTAAGAACGGATAGCCCAAAATTCCAGCTCTAGCCCTGGAAATTCGCCCGCTATGTGCATTGCCACGCCACCCGATTGCTCCAACTGGCGCCATAAATCGCTATTGCGTGTTTCCAACTCAAAATAGCTAGCCCCTGTATGGAACGGGATTTGGCGTGGTGCGACCGGCAAAGGCAGCAATGTCACACCAGGCAATTGCAAATTGACCAAGTCACGTATGCGCTCCACTGGCCCGATCTTGACCTGGGTAGGGAAGCGTGAGCGTAAAGCTTCGCCAGGCATCGTAGACATCACGGCCAGCACAAAACTTGCGTTACGCTGCAGTTCCACATCGCTGATCACGGCTACCCGCACGCCGTGCTTACGGTCGTGCAGCTCTATGCGAATGGCAGACTGTTCCAACACCATCGAGAGACTTTTACGCAAATCGTCCATCACAGGCTGGAAAGTTAGGGCCAAATCGTCATGTATGTAGGGGCCAAAACGCACGCCGCGCCGTGTCTCGCGGAAAATAGCCAAGTCCCCAGACAGTGAGAGTGCCACTTCATAAAAATGCTCTGGATGCAGCAATACGACGCGGGACAAATGCGATAAAACGGGTTCATTGCGGTTTACCGTTTGCAGCATTAAAAAGTCTGCAATTTCGGACACGCCACCGCTGCCAGTTTGGGTCATACGGCCCGCCAATGCATCGCCGCGCTGGCGCAGCAAGCCCAGTAGCTCTTCAACATAGGACTTTAAAACCCCACTGGCTGACACATTAAGCAAAGGTGGGATATGGCCGCGCTGCAGCTGCAGCTGGTTGTCGGCGCGCCGCTCTATGATTTTGCTGATGTTCAGGCTAGTCCAAGCATCGGTAGATTCGCTGGCCCGCATTAACCGCGTGTGCAATTGGCCTAGCTGCAATAAGGCGGTTCGCTCGCCCGCCGTGTTGGAATCAGGCACATCCATTTCCATCACTTTATGGCGCACCAAATCTTCAAACACTTCAACATCGGCCTCCCGCGCACCCGCACGACGTACCGGCAGGGCCAAAATCACATTTTCGTCACGCGTGTCGGAGGGAATGTCGATGGCATCGGGCAATGGATCTACCGCTGGCATGTCAAACACTGTGCCGTCTGGAAAGATGCCCACAGCCTTGACCAGCGCTATTTTGCCCAGCGACAGTGAAGCTACATCAATTTCAATTTCAGTAAAGCCCCAAGAAAACGCCTTGGTGGCGCGCAAAGCAATATGGCGCGCATGGTCATCATGGCGCTCGGTTTGCTGCAAATGTTGGGGCTGCAGCAACATGCCCTCACTCCAAACTACCTTTTTTCGCCAACTCATGGTGTGTTCCCATTACGCGGTAAGGATGGAACAGTCCAACAGCCACACATAAGCCACCGTGTGTGCAATACCGGTAACTTAAGACGTTTGAGGGGATGTTTTTTGAAATAAAAAAACCTGCCTAGGCAAGTTTTTTTATTCAGAACAGCTATTTATGTGTTTGGAGGCGCGACCCAGAGTCGAACTGGGCTAGACGGATTTGCAATCCGTTGCATAACCGCTTTGCTATCGCGCCATAAGGGTTCTTATTTCGAGAAAAAAAGGGAAGCAATTGCTTCCCTTTTTTAAATCTGGAGCGGGAAAAGAGTCTCGAACTCTCGACCTCAACCTTGGCAAGGTTGCGCTCTACCAACTGAGCTATTCCCGCATACAAACAATATTGTAGCAGAACTTTTTAGTGTTTTACGACACCGGCTATTTCAGTTGCACTAATTTTGACAGCTTCTGGAGCAATGCCGGAGGATATCGCATTTACCACCACAAGTTCATCGTCAGGTAAGGCAGCAGGCATGCGCTCCAAGGCGATAGCCAGCACCTGGTCAATCCACTTCACTGGCACAATTTCCAGGCCGTTTTTTACATTTTCAGGAATCTCTTGCAGGTCTTTAGCGTTCTCTTCGGGTATCAACACCGTCTTGATACCGCCGCGTAAAGCTGCTAACAATTTTTCCTTCAAACCGCCAATGCCTGTTACTTCACCACGCAGTGTAATTTCACCGGTCATGGCAACATCAGCACGCACAGGAATACCTGTAAGTACCGAGACAAAAGCCGTCGTCATGGCTGCGCCTGCGCTGGGGCCGTCTTTGGGCGTAGCACCGTCTGGCACGTGAATGTGCAGGTCCTTCTTTTCAAAGGCTTCGTCTTTGATACCCAAGCCGCGTGCGCGCGAACGCACCACTGTGCGTGCTGCCTCTACCGACTCTTTCATCACATCACCCAACGAACCCGTGCGGGTAATGATGCCCTTGCCCGGCATAAGTGCCGCTTCGATGGTCAGCAAATCGCCGCCCACTTCAGTCCAGGCCAAACCCACAACTTGACCCACCTGGTTTTGCTTTTCAGCACGGCCGTAGCTGAACTTTTGAACACCTAAAAAGTCGTTTAAATTTTCAGCCACCACAACTACTTTTGCAGTGTATTTTTTAAGCTGCAGTCCCTTGACCACTTTACGGCAAATTTTAGACAGTTCTCGCTCGAGCGAGCGCACACCCGCCTCACGGGTGTAGTAGCGCACAATGTCGCGCACTGCGGACTCTGTAATCTCTAGCTCGGTGTCTTTAACGCCGTTATTTTCCAGCTGCTTGGGCGACAAATAACGCAGCGCAATGCTGGTCTTTTCATCCTCGGTGTAACCAGACAGGCGAATAACTTCCATGCGGTCTAGCAGCGCCGGGGGAATGTTCATGGAGTTGCTTGTGGCAACAAACATGACATCACTGAGGTCAAAGTCTACATCGACGTAATGGTCGCTGAACGTATGGTTTTGCTCTGGGTCTAGCACCTCCAGCAAGGCGCTGGACGGGTCGCCCCGGTATTCGGTACCGAGCTTGTCAATCTCGTCCAGCAAAAACAAGGGGTTGCGCGTGGCCACTTTGGTTAAGCTTTGCAGCACTTTGCCCGGCAATGCGCCAATGTAAGTTCGCCTGTGCCCACGAATCTCGGCCTCGTCACGCATGCCGCCTAAGGCCATGCGCACATACTTACGCCCTGTGGCTTTGGCGATCGACTGGCCCAGCGATGTTTTACCCACGCCAGGGGGGCCCACTAAGCACAAAATAGGCGCTTTAACCTTGTCCACGCGCTGCTGCACTGCGAGGTATTCCAAAATGCGGTCTTTGACCTTTTCTAGGCCAAAATGGTCTGAATTAAGCACTTCTTCAGCATTGCCCAAGTCATGTTTGATTTTGGTTTTTTTAGACCAAGGTAGGTTGATCAGCACCTCAATGTAATTGCGTACCACGCTGGCCTCAGCCGACATAGGCGACATCAGCTTGAGCTTCTTTAATTCGCTCTCGGCCTTCTTCAAGGCGTCCTTGGGCATTTTGGCAAGCTTGATTTTTTTGTCCAGCTCTTCAATGTCTGCGCCCTCTTCCCCGTCACCCAGCTCTTTTTGAATGGCCTTGACTTGCTCGTTCAAATAAAAGTCGCGCTGGTTTTTTTCCATCTGGCGTTTGACACGGCCACGGATTTTTTTGTCGACATTTAAAATGTCCACCTCTCGCTCGATCTGCTCAAACACGTTTTCTAGCCGTGCCTTTACGTCTGACAAATCCAGCACGGCTTGCTTGTTGTCCAGCTTAAGTGGTACGTGGGCTGCAATGGTGTCGGCCAATCGCCCTGCATCGTCGATGCTGGAGATAGAGGTCAGTATTTCTGGTGGAATTTTTTTATTTAACTTCACGTACTGGTCAAACTGCCCAATCACCGCGCGGCGCAGTGCTTCAATGTCATTGGTACGTGGTTCCGTCAGCACTTCGGCTTCAATAGGTGTCACATTGGCGCTAAAGTGCACCTCACCATCGGTAATTTGGTTGACTATGGCCCGCTGCTGGCCCTCGACCAGCACCTTCACGGTGCCGTCCGGCAATTTGAGCATTTGCAAAATAGTAGACACGCAGCCGACACTGAACATGTCTTCTACTGCAGGCTCGTCTTTGGCGGCGGCTTTTTGCGCCACCAGCATGATGCGCCGCTCAGACTCCATGGCCGACTCTAAGGCTTTGATGCTTTTGGCGCGGCCCACAAACAGCGGGATGACCATGTGCGGAAAAACCACCACGTCGCGCAGCGGCAACAGCGGCAGGTCAATCGGCTCGGGAGGAAGGGTGGTATTGCCTGACATAGTGGCTTTCAGCAAGAAATAAGGGTCTGCGGTACATGTCAGGGCAAACTAGGCGGTATTCAAGTCTGGTTTGCGCCAACATGTAAAAGGCTTCAAAGCTTAGGCTTTTTTAGCGGCTTCGCGGTACACCAACAAAGGGGGCTTATTTTCGTCAATCGTTGACTCGTCCAACACCACTTTCTCTACATTACTGGTGTTGGGCAGGTCAAACATCGTGTCGATCAAGGCATTTTCTAAAATTGAGCGCAAGCCGCGTGCGCCCGTTTTACGCGCCAGCGCTTTGCGGGCAATGGCTTTGAGCGCGCTAGGGCGTACCTCTAGCTCAGCGCCTTCCATGGCCAGCAGTTTGGCGTATTGCTTAACCAGGGCATTTTTCGGCTCGGTCAAAATTTGTACCATAGCTTCTTCGCTCAGCTCAGACAGCGATGTCACTACCGGCATGCGGCCAATCAGCTCAGGAATCAGACCATATTTGATCAGGTCTTCAGGCTCAATCTCTTGGAAGCTTTGGCTTAAGGAGCGCTGCTTTTTGCTTTTTACGGTGGCTCCAAAACCAATGCCTGAAGCCTCGGTGCGGGCTTCAATGACTTTCTCTAAACCGGCAAATGCGCCACCACAAATGAACAAAATATTGGTGGTGTCAATTTGCAAGAAGTCTTGGTTGGGGTGCTTGCGCCCACCTTGGGGCGGCACACTGGCCATGGTGCCTTCAATGATTTTGAGCAAGGCCTGTTGCACGCCCTCGCCGGACACGTCACGGGTAATGGACGGGTTGTCTGACTTGCGCGAGATTTTGTCGATCTCGTCAATGTACACAATGCCTTGCTGGGCTTTCTCTACATCGTAGTTGCAGGTTTGCAAGAGCTTGGAGATGATGTTTTCCACGTCTTCGCCTACGTAGCCCGCTTCGGTAAGCGTGGTGGCATCGGCCATGACAAAGGGCACGTTAAGCATGCGGGCCATGGTTTGCGCCAGCAGTGTTTTACCCGAGCCAGTGGGGCCAATTAGCAAAATATTGCTTTTGGTGAGCTCGACTTCACCGGGCTTGGTGGCACCTTTGTAGCGCAAGCGTTTGTAGTGGTTATAGACAGCCACAGCCAAAGCGCGCTTGGCGGGGTCTTGGCCAATGACGTAGCTGTCCAGGTTGTTTTTAATCTCCAGCGGTGTTGGCAAGTCGCCGCGCGCTTCGCGCTCGCTCTCGGGAAGCACTTCGTCGCGGATGATGTCGTTGCACAAATCAATGCATTCATCACAAATAAACACCGAGGGCCCTGCTATGAGTTTTTTTACCTCGTGCTGGCTTTTGCCGCAAAAGGAGCAGTACAGTGTTTTTTCGCTCGGAGAGCCTTTACGGTCGGCCATGGATAGGTGCCTGGTGATGCTAATAGTCTAATGATACTGCGAAGACGTAAGCAAAAACGTCAACAACTGCCCGCAGGATGTAAAAACGGCCTTTGCCGGGGCTGACAAAGGCCGTTAGGCGCAGTCTTGTTTAAATTTAAGGGCGTTTGGCAATAACCTGGTCTACCAAACCGTATTCCTTGGACTCGTCAGCCGATAGCCAAAAGTCGCGTTCTACATCGCGGGCAACTTTTTCCAGGGTTTGCCCGGTGCGTTCGGCCAAAATTTTGTTCAACTGCTCGCGGGTTTTTAAAATCTCGCGGGCGGAAATTTCAATATCGCTGGCAGGGCCGCGTGCGCCGCCCGAGGGTTGGTGAATCATCACGCTGGCGTTGGGCAGGGCAATGCGTTTGCCTTTGGCACCTGCAGCCAGTAAAAACGCGCCCATGCTGGCGGCCATACCGGTGCACAGGGTGGATATATCTGGTTTGACGAAGTTCATGGTGTCAAAAATAGCCAAGCCGGCACTGACCGAGCCGCCGGGGGAGTTGATATACAGGTAAATATCTTTATCGGGGTTTTCGCTCTCTAAAAAGAGCATTTGCGCTACCACCAAGTTGGCCATGTAGTCTTCCACAGGGCCGACCATGAAAATAATACGCTCTTTTAAAAGGCGTGAGTAAATGTCGTAGGCGCGTTCGCCACGGCCTGATTGTTCGATCACCATGGGCACCATGCCAAGGGCTTGGGCGGGCTCGAAGGTTTTATCTACAAAGGTGTCAAAACGGCTCATCAAATTCTCCTAGAAGGTTCTACTGTAACCATAAATGCGGGCCTGATGCCGCAACAGGGTTGCAAACTAAATAGGGCCTGTATCTTTCGATACAAGCCCTAAAGGGTTTAATTTGTAGGCAGCAAGCTGCGCTGCAGCACAAAAGATTACTGCTGGCCCATGAGTTCGTCAAACGTCACCGATTTTTCGGTGATTTTGGCTTTAGACAATACAAACTCGGTCACATTGTTTTCAATGATCACAGCCTCTACTTCGGCCATGCGGCGGTTGTCGCTGAAGTACCAGCGGGTTACATCGCTGGGCTTTTCGTAGCTGGCAGCCAGCTCTTCTACGTGGTTTTTGATCTGCGCTTCGGTGGCTTGCAAATTGTGGCCACGCACCAGCTCAGCCACCACCAAACCTAGGCGCACGCGGCGCTCTGCTTGGGGGCGAAACACGTCATCAGGTATCGGTGCTTTGTCTGCGTCTTTGATGCCGCGCTGCTTAAGGTCGGCGCGCGCATTCTCGATCATGCGGTTAATTTCGCTTTGCACGCTGCTTTTGGGCAGGTCTAGCTCTGCGCTGGCAGCCAATGCGTCCATGGCGGCGTTTTTGTTCTTGGCCAGTAAACGGAATTTAACTTCGCGCTCAAGGTTTTTCTTAATGTCAGCGCGCAGGCCGTCTACGCTGCTGTCTGCAATGCCCAGCGACTTGGCAAAGGCCTCGTTCACTTCGGGCAAATGCACGGCTTCAAGCTTTTGGATACTGACCAAAAAGTCTGCGGTTTTGCCTGCAACCTCTTTGCCATGGTAATCGGCTGGGAACGGCAGCGGGAAGGTTTTGCTTTCGCCCAACTTCATGCCACGTACGGCATCGTCAAATTCTTTGAGCATTTGGCCTTCGCCAATGATGAAAGCAAAAGCTTCGGCTTTGCCGCCTTCAAACGGCTCGCCGTCTACTTTACCTGCAAAGTCTACTGTGACGCGGTCGCCTGCAGCGGCGGCGGCATCCAGCGCACGCTGGGAAAAAGTCTGGCGCTGCTTGCGCAAAATGTCAATGGTGCGGTCAATGGCGGCATCGGTTACATGGGCAGATACTTTTTCTACCTCTGCAGTAGACAGGTCGCCCAGCTTGACCTCGGGAAACACTTCGAAAACCGCATCAAAGCTCACTTCGCCTTCAGGCGCGCCTTCTTTTTCGGTGATGGTGGGCTGGCCTGCAACGCGCAGCTTGGCTTCGTTAGCAGCCACTGCAAAAGCCTCACCCAC
The DNA here is from genome assembly GCA_043778205.1 of Polaromonas sp. Taxonomy (GTDB): domain Bacteria; phylum Pseudomonadota; class Gammaproteobacteria; order Burkholderiales; family Burkholderiaceae_C; genus JAAFIP01. The sequence continues at coordinate 74,661 of JAYWGO010000034.1, forward strand.
TTTGTCGTTCATTACTTCGTAGTGCACGCTGTAGCCGTAGCGCTGGGAGACGATGTTCATAGGCACTTTGCCTGGGCGAAAACCATCGATCTTGACTTGGCGGGCTAGCTTTTTTAAACGCGTGGCCACCTCGTTGCTGATGGTGGTTACTGGCAAGGTCAGGGTGATCTTGCGTTCGAGTTTTTCGAGGGTTTCAACGGCTACGGCCATGGTGTGTCTCTTTTAGGAAAATCTAAAGGGAGTGGTGCGCGGGGGGGGACTCGAACCCCCACAGTGTTGCCACCGTCAGGACCTAAACCTGGTGCGTCTACCAATTTCGCCACCCGCGCGGTTTTATATTCAAAGCTGGCGGCACAAGCCGCTCGCTGTCATTAGGTCAGCCTTCTATTTTAACCCGGAAATAGCTGCCTAGACCAGTCAACGGGCCCCTGCCCTTTGGCACTTGCACACTGTGCACCACACTGTGAACCACATAGCGCACCTCATGCTGCACTGGCCGTCCGTCAAAAGCGCGCCATCTTGCAGCTGGTGGGCATTTCGGCTTGGGCCATCGGCACGGTTTTGACCACCCTAAAGCCATAACCCGAGCCCTCTACGTCAAATTTCACCCCAGGACTGCCTACTTTGTCCATCAAACCCACGACAAGCGGCTGCTGAAACTGGTGGTCGCTGGCGCGCATCACGCCTTTTTGGCCGGCAAAAGTCACGTCGGCTTTTTCCAGCGCCCTGCTGATGGCTGCCATGTCGAGTGCGCCTGCCTTGAGTGGCGCGGCTTGCAGTGCCTGGGCCAGCGCCTCGACCATCAGCTGCATGCGCAGGTGTACGTAGTCGTCAGCAGGCTTGGGGAAGCGCTGTTTAAAGCTTTGGTAAAAAGCCTCCGACTCTTTGCTGGCCACGTTGGGCAGCCAGTCGGCCACGGCCACCACCTTGCCTACGCCCGCCTCGCCAATAGCGGCAGGCGCGCCCAGCGCGTTACCGTAAAAAGTGTAGAACTTGCCTTGGTAGCCTGCCTCTTTGCAGGCCTTTACCAAGAGCGTTAAATCGTTGCCAAAGTTGCCAGTGATGATGGCGGTGGCACCGCTGGCGATGATTTTGGCCGCGTAGGGGGCAAAGTCTTTCACGCGGCCCAGTGGGTGCAGCTCGTCGCCCACTATAGCCACGTCGCTGCGCTGCAGGGCCAACTGGCGGCGCGCCTCGCGCAGCACAGTTTGGCCAAAACTGTAGTCTTGGCCGATCAAATACGCAGATTTAACGCTTTGGTCGCTGCTAAGCACTTGCATCAGCGCGGTCATGCGCATGTCGGCATGCGCGTCAAACCTAAAATGCCACGGGCTGCACTTTTCATTGGTCAAAATCGGGTCAACGGCAGAGTAGTTTAAAAAGATCACCTGCTTCTCAGGCTCGCGCTCGTTGTGTTTGTTCACCGCGTCAATCAACGCAGCCGCCACGGCTGAACTGTTACCTTGGCAAATAATTTGCACACCGTCGTCAATGGCAGCGCGCAAAACTGACAGTGCCTCTTCTGTTTGGCCTTTGCTGTCATAGCGCAGCAGTTCCAGCGGTTTGCTGGTGGCGCTGACGCCAGTGCCATTCCCAGCACCCAGCCGCACACCGCCGCGCGCGTTCACACGCTCGCATGCCCACAGCAAGTTGCGAAAAACTGCCTCACCTGTGTTGGCGAACGGGCCACTTAAACCTTCTATCATTGCTATTTTTAATGTAGCTGCTTGTGCAGCATTTCCTTGGGCCATAGCACTAAAAGGCTTAAAAATGCTGCCCGATATGGTTGCCAAGCTTAGGCTTTTCAATAGCCCACGGCGAAATTTATTCATTGTCATAGTTCCCTTGAAAAAACCGCTGGCATCTGCAAATACAGCCCATGCGGCAAACGCTCTGCGCTAATGGTGGCGCAATAGCAAAGCCGCGAAGTGTACTAGGAGTTCGCCATGTTTTTTTCACCTTCTGTTTCAGCTTCTGCTTTAAACCGCCACTTTCACACTGCCGCGCGCTATGGTGCGGCACCATCGTTGTACCTTAACCCCCACAGCCTGGAGCGCTTTGGTGATGCAGGCATCCAGCGCAGCAGCAAAGGCGTGCAAGTTGAGTCCACCGACACCCATGTAACGCTGTCTTTGGACCTGCCCGGCTTGGCCAAAGAGCAACTGACGATTGCCATTGAGGCAGATGTGGTGCGCATTGAATCTAAAGCCGATGCACCGCGCAGCTTTAAAGCGGCCTACCAACTGGCCCAAGACATTGACCCTGCCAGCAGCAGCGCTATTGATCAGGCCTAATAAAGTTTGAACCTTTGCTATCTTTTTTAATCCAACCACCATGGAAAAAGAAAATGCGAGAAAGCAAACTCTGGAGCAAC
>JAYWGO010000035.1:0-26058 GCA_043778205.1 Polaromonas sp.
TCACGCTATAATCTGAAGCTTCGGTGTGTGGCGCAGCCTGGTAGCGCACTTGCATGGGGTGCAAGGGGTCGAAGGTTCGAATCCTTTCACACCGACCAAATCATTTCAGACGCATTTTTGCAAACGGATGTTCTTACCAACAGATGTTTTTAATGCGCACCACTTCCTAACGGGCCAGTGCAATCTTGGCCCGTTTTGCATTGCGGGCAGCCTTTAATAGCTGCTCATCAGACCATCCCTTGCAACAGAGTTTCACACCTTGGTGCAAGAGACCCATTTATACATATCCGTCCGCAACTTATCCACAGGCTTATCCCTTGCCCCCACAAGGCCCGCGCACTAGCATCAAGGCCTAGGAAAAACACCACACCATGTCTGCAGTTTTAAACCCCGCCAGCAACGACGGCGATCCCCACCATCAGCTTGACCACCCACTTGACCATGACTACTCCCCCGACTTGTCCAGCTACGGCCTAGACACATCGCCCATAGCCCAGCTGCGCATTCCGCCGCACAGCATAGAGGCGGAGTCCAGCGTGCTGGGCGGCCTGCTGCTAGACAATGGCGCTTGGGAGCGCGTGAGCGACTTGCTTGGCAGCGGCGCTGACTTTTACCGCTACGAACACCGCTTGATCTACGACGCCATCAAGGCCATGGTGGACAAAACCAAACCTGCCGATGTGATTACCGTATTTGAAAGCCTGCAGTCCCAAGGCAAGGCCGACGAAGTGGGCGGCATTGTCTACCTCAACTCGCTGGCGCAGTACGTGCCCAGCGCCGCCAATATTCGCCGCTACGCCGAGATCGTGCGCGAGCGCGCTATTTTGCGCAAGCTGGTCAGCGCCAGTGACGAAATTTCTACCAGCGCCTTTAACACTGGCGGCAAAGATGTTGCCAAAATACTAGACGAAGCCGAGAAAAAAATCTTCTCCATCGGCGAAGAAGGCTCGCGCATGAAGCAAGGCTTTCAAGGGATGGACAGCCTGGTGGTGGCCCTGCTAGACCGCGTGGTAGAGATGTCAGAAAACCCCAACGACATCACCGGTGTGCCCACCGGCTATGCCGACTTAGACCGCATGACCTCAGGCCTGCAAGCCGGTGACTTGATAATTTTGGCCGCCAGACCGAGTATGGGGAAAACGGCCTTAGCCATCAACATTGCCGAGCACGTTGCCCTTAAAGAGCAGTTGCCTGTAGCGGTGTTCTCTATGGAGATGGGCGCTAGCCAGCTGGCCATTCGTATTGTGGGTTCGATTGGGCGTATTGACCAAATGCGCTTGCGCACTGGCAAGCTGCACGACGACGAGTGGCCGCGCCTGACCGAGGCGATTGAAAAGCTGCGCAACATCAGCCTGCACATTGACGAAACCCCTGGCCTGACTACCAGCGAACTGCGCGGTAATGCACGCCGGCTGGCGCGGCAAATGGGCGGCAAGCTGGGTTTGATCGTGGTGGACTATTTGCAGCTGATGAGCGTGTCCAGCTCGATGAGCGACGAAAACCGCGCTACGGCGGTGGGCGAAATTTCCCGTGGCCTTAAAGCCCTGGCCAAAGAGCTGCAGTGCCCCGTGATAGCGCTGTCCCAGCTAAGCCGCGGGGTAGAGTCGCGCACCGACAAGCGCCCCATGATGAGCGACCTGCGCGAGTCAGGCGCGATTGAACAAGACGCCGACGTGATCATGTTCATCTACCGCGACGACTACTACAACAAAGACAGCAAAGAGCCTGGCGTAACTGAACTGATTATCAGCAAACAGCGTAACGGCCCCACCGGCACCTGCAAGCTGGCGTTCATCAAAGAGCTAACCCGCTTTGAAAGCCTGGCGCAGGGCTATGGAAGTGGCGATTTTTAAAGCCAAATAGGGCTATGGCCCAAGGAAATGCAGCACGGGCAGCTACTATTTAAATAGTAAGCGGCTAATTCTTTGGCAACTTCAACCTTAGTCGGCACGGCGAAATTTCAGGGCGCGAAGTGTGCCGGGGCAAAGTTAAAGCGCTGCTCCATCAGGGTTGCGTCGTCAAAGTGCCTGCGGCCTACGAAGGCGGTGGCATGCTTGCCCCACTGGCGCATGCTGCCTGCGCGGGCGATGCCCATGGGCCAAAATACAAAGCGCTCGGCCCGGTCGGTGCCGTCTATAAAACCTTGGGGGTTGAATACGCTGCGGCTTGCCGGTGGTGCGCCGGGCAGGCTATCGGCGCTGGTCAAACCCAGGGGCAATGCGCGCAGGCTGTGGTAGTCGCGCCAAGCATAGGGGGTTGTGCTGCTGGGTTCGTTGGCTGGGGGTTCAGGCGTGACGCGGTCTACAGGCGTGACGCGGTCTACATACGTGACGCGGTCTACAAAATGGCTCACAGGCGCTATGCGCAGTAGCATGCGCTGGGGCTGGCCTGCGTTGGCGGGTGCATGCGGCAGGCTTTGCGGGATAAAGGCCCATTCAATGCCTGCTTGGGGTGCAGGCTTGGGCTGTGCGGCGGGTGTGGGGTAAAACCAGTGGTAGCAGCCGCAGGGGTGCATGCTGTCGTACACCAAGGGTGTGCCGTCGGGCGCTAATGTGACGCGCCAGACCACGCCGTCTAGCTTGCCGGCCAGCAGGTCTAGCACGGCACCGGGCGCGGCGGGCCGGGCTGGGAACCACAGGGTGTAGACCAACTGCAGCAGGCTTGCACCCCCGTAGCGTGTGGTGGCGGTTTGCCGGTACAGCGCGGGGGCGCTGGTGTCTACGCCCAGGCTCTGGGCGGTGGTGCTGCTTGCAGTGTGTGCAGTGCCCGCCGTGGGCTGCCAGGCCAAGGTGCCCGGCAGGTCGTCGTCGCTGGCGGTGTCAATGTCAAAGCTGGGGGCAAAGTGGGCAAACAGGCGCTCTAGGTCAGCCGGGCTGGGCGCGGGTACCTGCAAGGGGTCGCTAGGCGGCGGGGTCAGTATGCGGCGCAGGTCAGCGGCCGATAAGTGTGCCGTGCTGGATGGGTTTGTAGTGGCGGCTGCAACGCCGCTGGGCGGGCTGTAGCGCAGGCGGCGGGTGCCAGCAGGGGGCGGACTGTCTGCGCTGGCCACCACCAGCCGCTGAGCCTCTAGCTGGCGCACGCCTGCGGCAAACGGGTAGCGGGTCAGAGCGTAGGCCCCCAGCGCGCGGTAGCTGGTGGTATAGCTGTCGGGTACATCCAGCCGCTCAAGCAGGGTGCCTAGGCGCTGGGGTGTGGCCAGGTCTAGCGCGGCCAAGCGGCTGGCACATTGGCGGGTACGCTGAAGTAAGGCATCTGGGGCATCTGGGGCATCAAGAGCATTAAGGGCTGGAGCCGCAGTGCTGTTAGCTGCATCCAACGCGATGCTGGCCAATTGTTTGCGGGCGGCTGCTGGCAGGTTGGCAATTTCAAATGCACGCGCTTCTAGGTCTAGCTGCACCAGCCGCTGGTGCAGTGCGGCATGGGCTGCAGACGCTGCTTGACTTGCGTTTGCCGCTGGCAGTTTGTCGCGCAGCGAGGCGGTAAACCGGTCTACCCGCAGGTGCGCAAAGCCTGCTACACGCATGGCACCTGCGTCGCGCACGCCAGTGCCGTCAGTGGCTGCGTCCAGCGCGGCATACCAGTCCACACACTGCACATCTTGGGGGGCTGCTACGGCGCGGTCTATCAGCGCGGGGGCTGTAAATGAGGCGCAGCCTGCGCTTAAAACCACCGCCAGCCCCAGCAAGGGGGCGCGCGCTGCCATCACTACCTGCGCTAGGCTAAACGCGGGCCGCACTGCTGGGCTCACTTAGCCGCCGCTGCCAAGCGCAGCGCCTCGCGCCGCTCTATCTCGCGCACCATGCCGGTAAACTGGGCCCTGATAGAGCGGCGCATGAGCGCCTCGCCCACCAGCGGTGGCAGGCCGTTTTCAGGCTCAATATTGCCCAGCCAGCGCAGTTGCACGCTGCCCTCTAGCACCTCGGTTTCATAGCGACCTTCTAGCCTTTTAAGCGTGCCTGCCACGCGCCGCACCTCAATATTGGGTGGGGCTTCGGTAGACTCTAAAGTGACTTCTATGGGCACACTGGCAAAGAAAAACCGCGCCTCGCCCGACTGCTGCACGGTGGCAGTAGCGCCGCTGCGGGCAATCACGGTGCTTTTCCTCAGGCCCGGAATAAACTCTGGCAAGCGCTCATAGTCGGTCAGCGTGCCCCACACTACGGCCATCGGCGCTGCAATGGTGGCTACAGCCCGCACCGTCACCAAGTCCCCCGCGTGGGATGTTTTAACTTCGATCAGCGCCTGTGTTGCCAGCGCCCAGGGCGCGCACAGCACCAGCAGTGCGGCGCACAGCCACCGCGCACTAGAGCGGGCTAAGTTACAGGGCTTTACGCCTTGGCGGGTTAGGTCGTTCACTGCAAATAGTATAGCTGCTTGTGCAGCGTTTCCTTGGGCGATAGGGGTTTTTTGACGTTAAAAATGACAACACAGGGGGTCGGTAATTAAGTAAATAACCTGCACGGACAATGCCTGCAGAAACTACTTTGGCGTTACCGTAACTTCCACCTCAAGCTGGTGGTCTGCACCGCCTAAGATTACCCCGCGCAGGGGAGATACGTCGGCAAAATCGCGTCCTGTGGCCAAGGTGATGTAGTCTTCGCCAGGGTTGCGGTTATTTGTGGGGTCACAGTCTAGCCATTGGCCGTCGCCCAGCTCCCTGGTGCTGGCAGCTATGCCGGTTGGCATAAACACCGAGGCCCAGGCGTGTGATGCGTCGCAGCCTACCAGCCTGGCTTGGCCCTCGGGCGGCTGGGTCAGCACATAGCCGCTCACGTAGCGTGCGGGCAGGCCCATGGCGCGCCAGCAGGCCACCATGATGTGGGCGAAGTCTTGGCACACGCCGCGCCGTTGGGCCAGCGCTTGCAGGGTGGGTGTGTTGACCTGGGTGCTGTGGGTTTCGTACACAAAATCAGCATGAATGCGGCCCATCAGGTGGGCGGCGCAGTCTGGCAAAGGTGCGCCAGGGCTAAAGCTGGGCAGCGCGTAGTGCGCAAAATCCGCATGCCGGGGTGCATAGGGTGAGGCAAAAACAAACTCTGTGGCGCTGTGGTACGGCGCATGCGCGCGGTAGCGCAGCTGGGCCTGCACGGCTTCCCACGGCGCAGTGCTTTCTATGTGCGGGCGGGGCAGGGTGACCACCGTGCTGCGGGCCGTGACGCACAGCGCAGAGTGCGGCTTGGCAATAGAAAAAAACGTGCAGGTATTGCCATAAATGTCCTGGCGCGACTCGCATTCGCCCGGCTGCGGGCTGACCTGCAGGCTGTGGCTGCGCACTTGCTGGGCCGGGCTGCTGGCAGGGGTGAGGTAGGCCACATGCTGGGCATTGTCTACCTGCGGCTGGTAGCGGTAGCGGGTGAGGTGGGTTACTTCTATGCGCATGCTAGGCCCCTATGCTGTTTTCGCTGACGTGGGCATGGGTAAAGTACTGGGCACCTATGGCCTGGGCTACTTGGGTGGCGGCTGTTGTGCAGCCGCTTAGCAGCGCGCACAGTGCCTGGGGCTCGCCTTGAGCATCGCAAGTTAGCAGGTCGGCCAGCTGCCACTGGCTTGCGTCGGGCACCAGCTGTGCCAGCGGGTACTGGTCTTGCGGGCCGTCACCGGCCAGTTTGGCCAAGCGGCCGCGCAAGGTTTTGGCCACCCAGGCAATTGAACGGGGGTTGTCCAGGTCTAGCACCAGGGTGTCTAGCAAAGCGGCCATGTCGCTGCGGCTGCGGTGGTGGGCGCGAAAGGTGGTGGTGCTGTCGAACAGCGAAATCATGGCATTGTAGCCGGTTTGGTGCTGGCCGCTGGCATCTTCTTGGGTGGCAAAAGACAGGCTGCCGTGCTCTAGCCCCGCCAGCAAAGCCGAGGCTAAAAACTGCAAACGCTCTAGCAGGCGGCCCACACTCAGCAGGCGCCAGCCGTCATCGCGGGCCATGCGGTCAGTTTGGGCGCCGGTAATGGCCGCCAGCGTGACTGCGGTAGCGGCAAGCAGGCCCAGCACATCGGGGGCGCTGGGCGTAACTGCACTTAGCGCAGCAGGTTTATTCGTGGGTTGGTTAGCGGGTTCATTAGTGGGTTGGTTAATAGGTTCATTGGCGGCAATGTCGCCACCATGGGCCATTAGCTTTTGGCTTTGCTGGTCAAAGTCCAGCTCGGTTTGCACAATCAAGTCCCACTGCTCTTGCGACAGGCGCTCGCGCACGGTAAAGGCAGCGCTTTTTAAAGCTTGCAGGTTAAAGCCTATGCTGTAGCTGTTGTCTGCTGCGCCCAGAGCGGCAAGCAATGAACGCTCAAACACGCGGGGTGATTTGGCCAAGCTAGGCACACTGGGCAATACCAGCGAATTTTGCACCGCCAGCGCACCCAGCCAGTGCCGCATGGTGTCGCCGCTGTGGGTAGGTTCAGTCACATCAATACGGTTCAAAATATGCTGCGCTGCGTGCAAAGTGCATTCTGTGCGCTCTGTGTACCGGCCCAGCCAAAACAGGTTTTCAGCTGCGCGGCTGGTGACCACGCGCTTGCTGGGCATGGCGGCTTGCACTGGAGCTGGTGTGGGAGCTTGCGTGGGAGCTGGCGTGTGTGCTTGCGTGGGTACTAGGCCAGGCGCTAGCTGCGTGCTGGTGGCCGCAGTTGCAGCTTCTTTAAGTCCCTGTGTTACCCACACGTCTGCGCTGCTACCGCCGCTGTGCATCGAGGCTACTTCGTGCGCGCCGCTGGCGATGCGCATTAACCCGCCGGGCAACACGCGCCAGCCCGTAGCGCCATCAGACACCGCAAACACGCGCAGCATAGCGCTTTGCGGCTGGATGGTGCCGCCGTTGCTGGTATTCCAGGTGGGCATTTGCGACATAGGCACATAGCTTTGCACCGTGTAGGCGTTGCCCTCGCGCAGCATGCGGCCTGCCAGCTCGTCACGCTCTTTGGCGCTCATGTACTTGCCCAGCATGGCTTCAAATGGCTGCTGCTGCACGTCACCAGGGTAGCTGGGTTTGATCACACTGCGCCCCAGCCGGTGCAGCACGGCGTCCAGCGCTGCGCGTTCGCCACACCACCAGGTGGGCAGCGCAGGCAAGCTCAGCTGCTCGCCCAGCAGTGCCTGGGAAATACCTGGCATAAAGCCCAGCAAAGCAGGGGATTCTAAAAACTCTGAGCCCGGCGCATTGGCCATCAGCAGGTTGCCTGCGCGAATGCACTGCAGCAGACCGGGCACGCCCAGCGTCGAGTCTGAGCGCAGCTCAAGTGGGTCTAAAAATGCATCGTCCAAACGTTTAAGCAGGCCGTGCACAGGCTCTAGGCCGTGCAAGGTTTTAAGGTACAGCTTTTGGTTGCGCACTGTCAGGTCGGCACCTTCTACCAAAGTCAGCCCCAAGTGGCGGGCCAGGTAGGCTTGCTCAAAATAGGTGGCGCTGTAGGGGCCGGGCGACAGCAGGGCAATGTGCGCTGCGCCGCCGCCGGGGCTAAGTTGCCGCATGCTGTGCACCAGCGACTGGTAGGTAGCCTCTAAGGGGCTAACCTGTGCCTGCTTAAAAGCAGGCGCAAACAGCTTAGATGTAATGGCCCGGTTTTCTAGCAAATAGCCCAACCCCGACGGTGCCTGGGTGCGCTGCGACACCACCCACCACTGGCCCGAAGGCCCGCGCGCAATGTCCAGCGCCACAATGTGCAAATACCGCCCACCGGCAGGGCGCGTGCCGTGCATAGCGCGCAGGTAGCCGGGGTGGCCCTGGGTAAGGGCAGCAGGCAAAAGCGCCTTGTGCAGCAGCTGCTGTGGGCCATACACGTCGGCCATGATGGCCTCTAGCACGCGGGCGCGCTGCAGCACACCTGCCTGGATGCCCTGCCAGTCAGCATGGGTGAGCAAAAACGGAAACAAACCCAGCGACCAAGGCCGCTGCGGCCCACTGGTGCTGCCCGCCTGGGCATACACGTTGTAGGTAATGCCGTTGTCGTGAATTTGCTGGTTGAGGTCGCGTGTGCGCTGGTCTAGCTGGGCCAGGCCTGCCGTGCCCAGCGCGTCAAAAAAGCCTGCCCAAGCAGGGGCAAAGGGCATTGACTGTACTGCCTGGGCAGTGTGAATGCCGGTACTGGGCACGTCGGCCCCAGAGGCCTTAGTGGTTGCAGTATCTGGTGTTTGCTGCCCCGCACCGGGCAGCTCAAACGCTGCGCCGCGCAGTTCGTCAAAATGCCCGCTCGCAGCAGGCACAGCGCAGGCGGCAGCGGCATCTTGCGCAGGGCTGGCATCAGGCCTGGTACGGTGCAGTGCAGAACGCGCAAACTGGGACGGGTCAACGGTATTCACCTGTCGGCTCCGCCAAACTTGCGCAGGTCCAGCGTAAACGGAAACTCTGCACTGCCCACGGGGGCTGCCGGCGCGCTTAAAGCGGGGTTGGCGGCCAGCTCCCCAGGGCTATGGCCCATGGGTACAAAGCGGTTTAAGCGGCGGCTTTCAGCCTCGTTGGCATTAACTGGAAAGCTCTCGTAGCTCAGGCCGCCTGGGTGCGCCACATGGTACTGGCAGCCGCCTACTGCGCGGCCTGCCCAGGTGTCTACCACGTCAAACACCAGCGGCACATGCACGCCAATGCTGGGGTGCAGGGCCGAATATGGCTTCCAGGCGATGTAGCGCACACCGGCCACGTAGTCAGCCGTGGTGCCCGTGGTTTGCAGCGGCAGCGGGTGCCCGTTAACAGTAACCACGTAGCGCGCTGGGTTGAAGTTGCGCACATGCACTTCTATGCGCTCTAGCGACGAGTCCACACTGCGGGCCATGCCGCCTGCTGCGCCTTCTTCGCCCATCACATGCCACGGCTCCAGCGCGGCGCGCAGGGTTAGCTCCATGCCAGACAATTGCAAGCTGCCAATCAACGGGAAGCGAAACTCAAAATGCGGTGCAAACCAAGCTGGGTCAAACGCATAACCCGCAGCGTTTAACTGCTCTAGCACGTCCAGCAAGTCCAGCCACACAAAATGCGGCAGCAAAAACTTGTCGTGCAGCTGCGTGCCCCAGCGCGACAGCGGGGCCACGTGCGGGTGCTGCCAGAAGTGCGCAATAAAGGCCCGCAGCAGCAGCTGCTGCACCACGCTCATGCGTGGGTGGGGCGGCATTTCAAACGAGCGCAGCTCCAACAGGCCCAGCCTGCCAGTGGCAGAGTCGGGCGAGTACAGCTTGTCGATACAAAACTCGCTGCGGTGGGTGTTGCCGGTAACGTCTACCAAAATGTTGCGCAGGGTGCGGTCTATCAGCCAGGGCGGCATGGCCTGCGCTGCCTGACCAGACTGCTTGCTGGCTTTGACGATTTCATTGAGCGCAATTTCCAGCTCATAGACTTGGTCGTTGCGCGCCTCGTCTACGCGCGGCGCCTGGCTGGTGGGGCCTATGAACATGCCGCTGAACAGGTAGCTCAGGGATGGGTGGTTATGCCAAGTGCTTAGTAAGCTGGCCAGTAAAGTAGGTTGGCGCAAGAAGGGGCTGTCTGCAGGCGTGATGCCGCCCATCACAAAATGGTTGCCACCGCCCGTACCGGTGTGCTTGCCGTCGGTCATGAACTTTTCTGCGCTCAGGCGGCATTCAAAGGCGGCGTTGTACAAAAACTCGGTGTTGTCCACCAGGTCTTTCCAGTTGTCTACCGGCTGAATGTTCACCTCAATCACGCCGGGGTCGGGGGTGACTTGCAGCATTTTCAGGCGCGGGTCGCGTGGTGGCGGGTAGCCTTCCAGCACCACTTGCAGGCCAAGGGCTTGCGCGCTGCGTTCGATGGCGCTGACCAGTTCAAGGTAGCTTTCTAGCCGCGCTACGGGCGGCATAAAGATGTACAGCAGGTTGGCGTGCGGGTCTTCTGCCGTGGCCACTGTGCGCACCTGCGCGCACAGTGCGGTGCGGGGCAGCCAGTGGGCTGACTCCAGTGGTTTGGCCTCGCGGCCCAGGTGTGCAGCTGCTGCGGTGGTAGCTGGCTTGGCTGTTACAGACAGCAAAGCGGCAGCACCGGGCAGCGCCCCATGCGCCACCATCGGGTCGTTTTCAATAATGTAGGGGTGGTCTTTGCTGTGCACCCAGGGCAGGGTGTCTAGCGGCAGGCGGTAGCCCAGCGCAGAGTCTCCGGGCGTAAGGTACATATGGCCGCCGCGCACATGCCAGTGGCCGGTGTTCCAGCGGGTAGGCTGGCTTGGGGGCAGTGCTTTGACTGCAGCCAGGTCGGCATCGGGCTTTTCGTCAAAAGTTTGCAGGGGCAGCACATAGCCCACCACGGTGCCCAGCTGCTTGTCAAACACAGTGCTAAGGCGTGCGCGTTCTAGCGGGTCGGCCAGGCGCGAGTCCATCACATTCACGTTGGTGGGCAGGCGCTTTTCGCGCCACAGGTAGTACCACGCGTCTTCGTAGGCGGGGGCGATGGTCGCTTTGCCTGTAGCCTGGGGCAGGCCCAGCTCTACCGTAAGCTGCTGCACAAAACGCTTGGCATCGTCTGAGGTGTAGTGCTGCGGCTTGCGTTCATCGGCCAGCAGGGCGCTGTTGTGCCATACCGGCTGCCCGTCAGCACGCCACAAAACACTAAAGGCCCAGCGCGGCAACTGCTCGCCGGGGTACCACTTGCCTTGGCCTATGTGCACCAGGCCACCCTTTGCATAGTGCGCCATCAGTTTGTGCATGATGTCGGTGGCGTAGGCGCGCTTGGTTGGCCCCTGCGCGTCGGTGTTCCATTCGCGCGCGTCGCGGTCGGTTACGGCTACAAAGGTTGGCTCGCCCCCCATGGTCAAGCGCACGTCGTGGGCTACCAGCTCTTTGTCTACCGCCTCGCCCAGCTTAAGTATGTGCGCCCACTGCGCTTGGGTGTAGGGCTTGGTTACTCGCGGTGTCTCTAGCAGGCGGGTAACTTTCATCTCATGGGTAAATGTGCCGTCTGAGGAATCCACCACGCCTTCAATGGGCGCTGCGCTGGAGGGCTGGGGCGTGCAGGCCAGCGGTATGTGGCCTTCGCCTGCCATCAAGCCCGATGTCGCGTCCAGGCCTACCCAGCCTGCGCCGGGCAAGTACACCTCGCACCACGCATGCAGGTCGGTAAAGTCTACGCTGGTGCCACTGGGGCCATCTAGCGCTTTTACGTCTGGTGTTAGTTGAATTAAATACCCCGACACAAAGCGCGCTGCCAGCCCGCAGTGGCGCAGCAGCTGCACCAGCAGCCAGGCCGAGTCGCGGCACGAGCCGCGCTTAAGCGCCAGTGTTTGCTCGGGCGTTTGCACACCAGGCTCCATGCGAATCAGGTACTGTATGTCTTGCTGTACCAGGTGGTTAATGCCCACCAAAAAGTCAATGCTGCGCTGGTCAGCGCGGTTGACTTTTTGCAGGTAGGCGGCTAGCAGCGGTGTGGCTTGGGTAATAGGCTCGGCCAGCAAATAGGGCGCTAGCTCGTGAATGTCAGAGGCGTTGTACGCAAACGGGTAGCGCTCCGCGCTGGGCTCTAAAAAAAAGTCAAACGGGTTGTAGACCGACATTTCTACCACCAAGTCCACCGTCACTTTGAACTCTTTAACCTTGTCTGGGAACACCAGCCGGGCCAAATAGTTGGCAAAAGGGTCTTGCTGCCAGTTCACAAAATGCCCCGCAGGCTCTACGGTAAGCGAGTAAGACACCACTCTGCTGCGGCAGTGGGGCGCGGGCCGCAGTCGCACCACTTGGGGGCCCAAAGTCACGTTTTGGGTGTACTGGTAATGGCTAACGTGGTGCAAAGCGGCTTGAATGGTCATAGAGAAGTGCAGCAATTTTTAAGCCATATGGCCAGTTCATCATACTTGGTTTAGCTACCGCTTAAGCCGGTGTTTGACCTGCAATGTACAAGAGTATGGCGTAGCCAAGGCGGCGTAAGTTGCTATCTTCATACTATCAATTTTATAGCTGCTTGTGCAGCATTTTCTTGGGCCATAAGCCCAAAATGCATTTAATATGATGGCGCACAGGGGTGCCTGCAGTTTCTTGTGCATTGGTTGCTGGCAAGTGTTTTGCAAGGTTCGTGTAAACCCTGATTGATTTAATTAAATATTTAAATATGATTGATTTAAATATTTAATTAAATTTAAAAATCAATTCTTTTTATGATGCCCACCAGCGCCACCATTGCAGAAATTGCCCGCCAAGCCGGGGTAGGCACGGCCACTGTAGACAGGGTGATCAACGGCCGCTCGGGCGTGCATGCAGACACCGTTTTAAAGGTCATGAAAATCATCGACCGCACCGGCAGCAGCGCACCCGTGCGCGGCAGGCCCAGGCGGCGGGACAACCTGCGCTTGGCCTTTGTTTTACCCGCCGATAACACGCCTTTTTTAGACCTGGTAGAGCGCCAAATTGCCCTGCTGGCCAGCGACTTCAGGCACCAGCACATCACGGAGATCACGCACCGGCTAGATGCCACAGACCCAGCAGCGTTCGCGTTGGCTTTGAGTGACACCATCAGCGCTGGCCAATTCGACGGGGTCGCCCTGTTGGCCCCCGATTTACCTGCCGTCAAGCTGGCCATCAATTCACTGGTGCGCGCGGGGGTGCATGTGGTCACTTTGCTGTCAGACGTGGCGGGCTCCAAGCGCGAGGTCTACATTGGTGCCGACAACCGTGCCGCTGGCCGCACCGCTGGCTTGCTGCTGGGCCGCATGGCCGGGCACCCAGGGCGCAGCAGTGTGCTGCTGGCCTCGCAAGCCACCCGGCTGTCGGGGGAAATCGAGCGGCGCATAGGCTTTGCCCAAGTGATTGAAGAGCGCTTTGCCCACCTCAATGTGCTGCGAAAACCTGATCTGCCCACTGACGACGCTGGCGCACAAGCCGTGTTGTGCGACTGGCTAAGCACACACTGCGACACCAGCACACTGGCCGGCATTTACAACGTAGGTGCTGGCAGTGCGGGCGTGGTGCGGGCACTGCAGGCACTGAACCTGTCCAGCCAGGTGCCTGTGATTGCCCACGACTTTACCGATGCCCACCGCAGCTTGCTGGGCGTTGACCAACTGGCCTATGTGCTGGACCAAAACATCCATTACTGTATTTTGTCAGCTGCCAAGGTGCTGCAGGCGCTGTGCGAGAACGTGCGCGGTGCCATCAGGGCGACACCGCCACGGCTGGATATTTTGACGGCTGAAAATTTGCATTAGCAAGCTAATTTGGGTGTTTTTTTAAGTGTGTTTTCGAGAGTGTTGATGTGAGATGTTCTTTTTATTTAACCAAATGGAGACGAATGAGATGAAAAAACTGACAAACCGATTGCCCAAACTGTCTAGCAGCATGGCCGCACTGGCTTTGCTGCTGGGCACCAGCCTGGCGCAGGCGCAAGACAAAACTATCACGCTGTGCTGGGCGGCGTGGGACCCAGCCAATGCGCTGGTTGAGCTGTCCAAAGACTTCACTGCGCAAAGCAAAGTCAAAATGAAGTTTGAGTTTGTGCCCTGGCCCAACTTTGCTGACCGCATGCTCAACGAGCTGAACTCTAAAGGCAAACTGTGCGACCTGATCATTGGCGACAGCCAGTGGATTGGCGGCGCAGCCGAGAGCGGCCACTACGTTAAACTGAACGACTTTTTTGCCAAAGAAGGCATCAAAATGACCGACTTTGCGCCAGCAACCGTCACTGGCTATGCCGAGTGGCCCAAAGGCTCGCCCAACTACTGGGCATTGCCCGCCATGGCCGATGCACTGGGCTGGACCTACCGCAAAGACTGGTTTGCCAAGCCCGAGCTGCAGGCCGAGTTTAAGAAAAAACACAGCCGTGACCTGGCACCACCCAAAACATGGGCTGAGTTCAAACAGGTGTCCGAGTTTTTCCAGGGCCGCGAAATTGATGGCAAAAAAGTCTACGGTGCCTACCTGTTTACCGAGCGCGGGTCCGAAGGCATCACCATGGGCGTGACCAACGTGATGATCCCGATGGGCTTTAAGTACCAAGACCCTAAAAAGCCATATGCGATGGACGGCTTTGTCAACTCGGCCGATGCCGTGCGCGGGCTGGAGGCCTACAAGGCGCTGTACAAAGGCAGCACCCCACCGGGCCTGACCAACTCCTACATGGGCGAGGGCTTAGACGCGTTCAAGTCTGGCCAAGTAGCAATGATGATGAACTGGTTCGCCTTCTTCCCAGGCTTGGACAAAGACCCGGCAGTGGGCGGTGCAAAAATTGGCTATTTTGTCAACCCAGCCGACAAAGCCAAGGGTGTGCAGCTAGGCGGGCAGGGCATTTCGGTGGTGTCTTACTCGGCCAACAAGAGCGAAGCGCTGTCTTACATCAAGTGGTTTGCCAGCCCTGATGTGCAGAAAAAATGGCAGGCCATTGGCGGCTCGTCAGCCCACAACGCTGTGCTTAAAGATGCTGGCTATTTAAAGAGCGCCCCTTACGCGCCTGCTTTCCAAGAGTCTATGAACCAGGTGGTTGACTTCTGGGCCGAGCCATCGTATGCCCAGCTCATGTCTGCCATGCAAAAGCGGGTGCATGACTATGTGGTGGCAGACAAAGGCACCGCCAAAGAAGCGCTGGACGCGTTAGTCGCAGACTGGAAAAAAGTCTTCAAAGACGACGGCAAGCTGAAATAAGCCCAGTGCGCTGAACGTGTTGCAGAGGATTCGCGGGCCTGGCGCAGCTTAAGCCCGCGTCTCCTTTGCAATATTGACACTAAAAGTGCTTCTGTCCCAAGCAAATGCTGCACGGGCAGCTATATATTTAGTAGCGTAAGGCAAACACATGCCAGGTTTCTCTACACACACCAACCGGCCAACACCACCATGAGCGCACTTCCTTCGCCTGCACCCCTTGCTGAGCGCTTAGCCACGGCCACGCCCGTGCAGCTTGCCACCACCATGCGCGGCTTGTCTGACCGCGCTATCGTTTGGCTGTTTGTCGCGCCCACCATGGCCTTGTTGTTAGCCATTAATATTTTTCCGTTGATCTGGACAGTCAAGCTGTCGTTTACCAATTTTCGCGCCAACCGGCCCAACGCCGAAGTGTCCAGTGTAGGTATTGACAACTACGCGGCAATTTTGACCGACCCCGACGTGTGGGCCGCCATGCAAACCACGGCGCATTTCGTTTTTTGGACGATCTTGCTGCAAACACTGATTGGCTTTGCGCTGGCCTATTTGATTGACCGCAAGTTTCGCGGCCATGGCTTTTGGACCACTTTAATTTTAATTCCCATGATGCTGTCGCCCGCCGTGGTGGGCAACTTCTGGGCTTTTTTGTACCAGCCCCAAACCGGTTTATTCAACACCGTGGTGGCATTTTTTACCGGCGTGTCACCGTCTTCATTTTCCATGCTGGGAGAGGTCAAGCTGGCACCTTGGGCCATCATCATTGTCGATACCTGGATGTGGACACCCTATGTGATGTTGATTTGCCTGGCCGGGCTGCGCTCGATTCCTGACTACATTTACGAAGCTGCAGAGGTTGACCGGGCATCTAGCTGGCGGCAGTTTTGGTCTATCACACTGCCCATGGTGCTGCCCTTCATCATGCTGGCGGTGCTGTTTCGCGGCATTGAAAACTTCAAGATGTTCGACATGGTGAATTTACTCACCTCAGGCGGGCCAGGCTCCACCACGGAGGTTGCCTCCATCACACTCAAACGCGAAGCCTTTGAAAAATGGCGCACAGGCTACTCCTCGGCATTTGCCATCATCCTTTTCGTGGCGGTGTTTGGCTTGGCCAACATCTACGTCAAGGCGCTCAACCACATCAAAAACCGGTAAATTGCATATGCAAAGCATTGTTAAAAAGCACGGCCTCAGCACCGCGCATTCTGTGGTGGAGCCCTCAAGCAGTGCCCGTTGGACAGCGGGCATACTGGTCGTAATTTACGCGCTGGTCACGCTCATTCCGCTGGTCTGGATCATCATGACCGGGTTTAAAACCCCCAGCGATGCAATCAGCTATCCCCCCAAAATTATTTTCAGCCCTTCGGTCGAAGGCTATTGCAATTTGTTTACCACCCGCTCGCGCCAAACGCCTGAGTACATTGCCGCCCTGCCGCCAGCCGCAGGCAACTGCGAGCAGATTGCGCGCGACCAGCAAATGGTGGTGGCGGGCGCGTCCAATTTTTTACCGCGCTTTACCAATTCGCTCATCATTGCCTTTGGCTCCACCGTGCTGTCGGTGGGTTTTGGCGTGATGGCGGCGTATGCGTTTTCGCGTTTTAAGGTGCCACTCAAAGACGACCTGCTGTTTTTTATCTTGTCCACACGCATGATGCCGCCCATTGCCGTAGCGATTCCGATTTTCTTGATGTACCGAGAGCTGGGTTTGTCAGATACCCGCTTGGGCATGATTTTGCTGTACAGCGCGGTTAACGTGTCGCTGGCGGTGTGGCTGCTAAAAGGCTTTATGGACGAAATTCCGCGTGAATACGAAGAAGCCGCCATGGTCGATGGCTACACCCGGCTGCAGGCGTTTCGCAAGGTGGTGCTGCCGCAGGCCACCACCGGTATTGTGGCAACGGCTATTTTTTGCCTGATTTTTGCCTGGAACGAATACGCGTTTGCTGTGCTGCTGACCTCGGGCACCGCGCAAACTGCACCGCCTTTTATCCCCATCATCATTGGCGAGGGCGGCATGGACTGGCCTGCAGTGGCTGCTGGCACCACCTTGTTTTTAGCGCCCATACTGGTGTTTACCGTGCTGCTGCGCAAACATTTGCTGCGCGGTATCACCTTTGGCGCAGTCAGAAAGTAAGCCATGTCCAGCCCTGTTGTAAACCCCCCGGCAACTTCTGCCAAACCCAAACCCATTTGGCTGCGCCGAGGCGCGATGGAAGCCATAGCCTGCGGCGTGATTGCGCTGGGCATTTTTATGCTGCTGCAGCCGTTTGCCTTGGTGCTGTACACCTACTCGTTTGTCGTCATGCTCGCTGGCACGGTGATGTTCATGCTCGTGTCAAAGCTGCCTGACTAATTTTTCAAACTTCCACCCTATATATGGCCGAAATTCGCGTTCAAAACCTGCACAAAGCCTTTGCTGAATTTACAGCGGTTAAAGACTCCACTTTTACTGTCAAAGACGGCGAATTCTTTTGCTTGCTGGGGCCGTCTGGTTGCGGCAAAACCACCACCCTGCGCATGATCGCAGGGCTTGAGCTTCCTACTTCAGGCGAGATTTTTTTAGGCAATGAAAACGTCACCACCCAGCGCGCCTCACAGCGCGATATTGCCTTTGTGTTTCAGTTGTTTACGCTGTACCCCCATATGAACGTGCGGCAAAACATCGCCTTTCCACTGGTTTCGCAAGGCATGCCCAAAGCCGAGATAGCGCAGCGCGTGATGGACGCTGCCCGCACCTTGCAAATTACGCACCTCTTAAAAAGCCCTGTGTCGGGTTTGTCCAGCGGCGACCGGCAGCGGGTGGCGCTGGGCCGGGCGATTGTGAGAAAACCGATGGCTTTTATGATGGACGAACCCTTGGGCGCGCTCGACGCTGAATTCAGAGAGCTGATGTGCGGTGAACTGCGCAGCCTGCATGACCGCCTTAAAGCCACCACCGTGTACGTAACGCATGACCAGCGTGAAGCCATGTCTATGGCTGACACCATTGCCATCATGAACCAAGGCACTGTAGAGCAGCTTGGCTCACCGCAAGAGGTGTACGAACGGCCTGCATCGGTGTTTGTGGCGGACTTTGTAGGTGCGCCTGCCATGAACTTTTTGCCCTTTGACGGCGGCTTTGCTGTTGGTGCCAGCCAGGCCATGCTGGGCGACCAAACACAAGCCGTACCTGTGCTGCGCGAGGACGTGTCGCCCCGGCCACTGCTGCTGGGCGTGCGGCCCGAGCATGTGCGCTTGTCAGACAGCGCCCCGCTCAGGGCCAAGGTGCTGGGCACTGAATACTTGGGCCATAACCAGATCGTGATTGTGGAGACTGCCAGTGGAGCCCGCGTGCGGGCCAAGGTCAGTGTGCAGCAGCGCGCCACCCGTGGCGATGCCGTGGGGCTGGCGTTTGATGCGGACGAAATATCGCTGTTTGACACCGCCTCGGGCCGGGCTTTGCAAACCGCCCGCTACGACACACCTTTGCTAGGGATACCACGCCATGGCTGATATTCAACTGACAAATTTAGGCAAACGCTTTGGCAGCATAGAGGCGGTATCCGGTGTAAATTTGCACGCCGCCAGTGGTGAATTTATTGTGCTGCTGGGCCCCAGTGGCGCGGGTAAAACCACCACACTGCGCCTGGTGGCGGGGCTTGAAACCCCCGATGCAGGCCAAGTGCACATTGGCGGGCGGGACGTGACCACGCTGGCACCGGCTTTGCGCGATGTGGCCTTTGTATTTCAGCAGTATTCGCTGTACCCGCACTTGAGCGTGTTTGACAATTTGGCCTTCCCTTTGCGCTCGCCCATGCGGCCCACGCCAGAGGCAGAAATAAAGCGCAAGGTGCTAGAAATTGCCAGCATGCTGCGCATAGACGACAAATTGCAAAACCCCGCCACCAAGCTGTCTGGCGGGCAAATGCAGCGCGTTGCGATAGGCCGGGCACTGGTGCGCAGCCCCGCACTGTATTTGATGGACGAGCCCTTGTCGTCCCTGGATGCCAAGCTGCGCAACGATTTGCGTTTAGAGCTCAAAAGGGTGCAGCAAGACATGGGTGCCACCATGCTGTATGTAACCCACGACCAAACCGAAGCTTTAACCATGGCCACCCGCATTGGCGTGCTGGACGCCGGCCGCTTGGTGCAGCTGGGCACACCGCAAGAGGTGTACGAGAACCCGCAAACCGTGCAGGCCGCGTCACGCTTAGGCTCACCGCGCATTAATTTACTGCCGCGCTCTGCTGTGGGCAGCTTGGGCCTGCCGCCCAACGCCCAAACCATTGGCGTGCGGTCTGAGGGCATGACCGTTGCCGCGCTGCACAAAAGTAGTGGGCAAGGGGGCCAGCAAGCGGCGCATATAACGGGGCATATCACAGGCCACATCCAGCGCATTGAACACATCAGCGATGAGCGCCATTTGCATTTGCGCATGGCCCCCAGCGGTCAAGCTGCGCCAGTGGAAATGGTCACGCTGTGCCATGACCTTACTGGGCTGCAAACAGGCTGCGAGGTGGCAGTGTGTTTTACCGCCCCCTTGTTTTTTGATGCTGCAGGCCAGCGCATGGCGGCTTGAAATCAACACTGCACCCATTAGGAGACCCTGCATGAACACCCACCGCGCAATTCAAAGCGCCACACAAACGCTGATAGACCATGTAGACGAGCTTACCGCGCTTGACCAAGCCATTGGCGATGGCGACCACGGCCTGAACATGCGCCGGGGCAGTTTGGCGATCCAGGCCAAACTGCCCGAGCTGGAAGGCCAGAGTTTGAATGCCGTGCTCAAAGCCCTTGGCATGCTGTGCATGGGCACCATTGGCGGCTCGTCGGGCCCGGTATTTGGCACACTGCTGGTTACCTTGGGCAAAGAGCTGCCCGCTGCGCCAGCGCCTATGGGCCCGGCAGATGTTGCGGCAGCATTGGCCACCAGCATTACGGCCTTGACCAAACTGGGCAAGGCCGAGGTAGGCCAAAAAACCCTGCTGGATGTGCTGGACCCAGTGCAAAAGGTGCTGGCCACAGGGGGCGACCATATGCTTGACCGGGTGCGGCAATGCGCCCACGCCAGCGCCAGCGCCACAGCACATATGGATGCCAGCCGGGGCCGCGCTTCTTTTTTAGGGGACAGGGCCCTAGGCCATGTAGACCCTGGCTCACGCTCGATGGCTTTGATCATTGGTGCCGTGTGCAATGCCATGCAAACCCCTGCACCTTAATTTAAACCTTCTCACCCAATTTTTAAATATGAAAAAAATCATCAACCATGTGGATACGGTGCTGTCTGAATCGCTTGACGGCATGGCGCTGGCGCACAGCGACCTTTTGCAGCTGGGGGCCAACTGCCAGTATGTTGCGCGGCGCAAAACCAAGCCCGGCAAAGTGGCACTGATCTCGGGCGGCGGCTCTGGCCACGAACCACTGCATGCCGGCTTTGTGGGCTACGGCATGCTGGACGCCGCTTGCCCAGGCCAAATATTCACCTCGCCCACGCCGGACCAAATGCTGGCGGCGGCCAGCGCGGTAGATGGCGGCGCGGGCGTACTGTTTATCGTTAAAAATTACTCTGGCGACATGATGAATTTTCACATGGCCGCAGAGATGCTGGACGTAGACAACGAGACCGTGCTGGTCAACGACGATGTCGCGGTCGAAAACTCTACCCACACCACTGGCAGGCGCGGCGTAGCGGGCACCGTGATTGTGGAAAAAATTGTTGGTGCTGCCGCCGAGCGAGGCGACAGCTTGGCCGACTGCAAAGCCCTGGGTGACGCGGTCAACACCGCCACAGCCTCGATGGGCGTGGCGTTAACCTCGTGCATCGTGCCCGCCGTAGGCAAGCCGACCTTTCAAATTGGCGCAGACGAGATGGAAATGGGCGTGGGTATCCACGGCGAGCCGGGTCGCCGCCGCGTGGCAATGGAAAGCGCCGACAAGATCGCCGCCGAGTTGATCGAAGCCATTTTGAAAGACCTGGCCTTGCCGCAAGGCCAGCGGGTGATTTTGCTGGTCAACGGCTTTGGCGGCACACCGCTGATGGAGCTGTATGTGCTGGTCAACGCTGCCCACAAAGTGCTTGCCGATGCGGGTGTCAAAGTGGCGCGGCACTTAACCGGCAACTACGTGACCTCGTTAGAAATGGCGGGCGCGTCCATTACTGTGTGCGCTGTAGACGACGCGCTGCTGGCTTTGTGGGACGCACCGGTGCATACGCCTGCGCTACGTTGGGGTATGTAATTATTAACCTAGGAGACGATGATGAAAACGATCAAAGGCCCGGCCATATTTTTGGCACAGTTTGCAGGGGATACCGCGCCGTTCAATTCGCTGGACTCTATTGCCAAGTGGGCAGGTGGGCTGGGCTACAAGGGCCTGCAAATTCCCAGCTGGGACGCACGCCTTTTTGACCTGCAAAAAGCAGCCACCAGCATAGACTATTGCCAGCAGGTGCAGGGCACACTGGCGCAGTACGGCCTGCAGATCACCGAGCTGTCAACCCACTTGCAAGGCCAGTTGGTGGCGGTGCACCCGGCGTATGACGCAGGTTTTGATGGCTTTGCAGCGCCCGAGGTGCGCGGCAACCCAGCGGCGCGCCAGCAATGGGCGGTTGGGCAGATGATGCTGGCCGCCAAGGCCTCTAAAAACCTGGGGCTCAACGCCCACGCCACCTTTTCGGGTGCGCTGGCCTGGCCGTATTTGTACTCTTGGCCACCGCGCCCACCGGGCTTGATTGAAGAAGCCTTTGACGAGCTAGCCCGGCGCTGGCGGCCTATATTGGACGCTTTTGACGACGCAGGGGTGGACGTGTGCTACGAAATTCACCCCGGTGAAGACCTGCACGATGGCGAAACCTTTGAGATGTTTTTAGACCGCTTGCAAGGCCACAAGCGCGCCTGCTTGTTGTATGACCCAAGCCATTTTGTGTTGCAGCAGCTGAACTACCTGGACTACATTGATTTTTACCACGAGCGGATTAAGATTTTCCATGTCAAAGATGCTGAGTTCAACCCTACCGGCAAACAAGGCGTGTACGGCGGCTTTCAGCCTTGGCTCAAGCGGGCAGGGCGCTTTCGCTCGCTGGGCGATGGGCAGGTTAATTTCCCGGCGATATTCTCCAAAATGGCGGGCTACGACTTTGGCGGCTGGGCGGTGCTAGAGTGGGAATGCTGCATCAAGCACCCAGAAGACGGCGCGCGCGAAGGTGCCAAATTTATCGCCGACCATATCATTCGCGTGGCAGAGCGCGCGTTTGACGACTTTGCCGGCGGCGGTGTTAACACGGCGGCCAATAAAAAGATGCTGGGCATACCTTAACAATTCATACAAGCTTGGAGGCACCCTATGGCCATTGAATCTGCCAGCGCTTTAAACTCTGCTGCGCAGCAGCCACCACCACCACGGCGCATTCGCTTGGGCATGGTAGGCGGTGGGCAGGGCGCTTTTATTGGCGGCGTGCACCGCATGGCAGCCCGGCTAGACGACCAGTTTGAATTGACCGCAGGCGCGCTCTCGTCAGACCCTGCGCGCGCTGCCAGCAGCGCTGCAGAGCTGCGCTTGCCCCCCGAGCGAAGCTATGCCAGTTTTGCCGACATGGCAGCAAAAGAAGCCGCCCGGCCCGACGGTATTGATGCCGTTGCCATCGTTACGCCCAACCATTTGCATGCGCCCATTGCCACGGCTTTTTTAAATGCCGGCATTCATGTAATTTGCGACAAGCCACTGGCCACCAGCGTGGCCCAAGCCATGGCGCTGGTGCGTTTAGTACAGGAGAGCAAATGCATTTTTGCCCTTACCCACAACTACAGCGGCTACCCCATGGTGCGCCAGGCCAGAGAGATGGTGGCCAGCGGCGCGCTGGGCACCATCCGTGTGGTGCAAGCCGAATACCCGCAGGACTGGCTCAGCACCGACCTGGCCGCCAGCGGGCAAAAGCAGGCCCTGTGGCGCGCTGACCCAGCGCAAGCGGGCGCAGGCGGCTCGCTGGGCGATGTAGCCACCCATGCCGAGCACTTGGCCCGCTACATCTCAGGGCTAGAGTTGCAGTCGGTCAGTGCTGAGCTGAGCACCTTTATTGAAGGCAGGCAGCTTGACGACAACGCCCATATGCTGCTGCGCTACACCAATGGCGCGCGCGGCATGCTGTGGTCCAGCCAAGTAGCGCCCGGCAACGAAAATGCTTTGAAGGTGCGAATCTACGGCAGCAAAGCGGGCCTTGAATTTAGCCAAGAACACCCTAACCAGCTGTGGTTTTGCCCGCTGGGCCAGCCGCGCCAGCTGCTCACACGCAGCGGCCCTGGCCTGGGCGCTGCCGCAGGGCATGCCAGCCGCATTCCTGCGGGACACCCCGAAGGCTACCTTGAAGGCTTTGCCCAAATTTACCGCGACGTGGCCGAACAAATTCACGCCCGCTGGCAGCAGCGCTCCCCCAACCCACTGGCCTGCAGCGTGCCCACGGTAGTCGACGGTGCTTTGGGCATGCGGTTTATTGAAGCCGCAGTCGCCTCTAGCCAAGCCGATGGCCGCTGGACGGACGCACGGCTGGCGAGTTAGTGCATTGACATTGCTATAAAATAAATAGCTGCTCGTGCAGCATTTCCTTGGGTCATAGGGCTAAATGGCTAAAATAACCCAGTGTTGTACCTATTGCTTAATCTACTGTGCCATGTAGTGCACCTGGCCTTCATCGCCTTTATGGTGCTGGGCTGGCTGTTTGCGCCGTTGCAAACAGCCCACCTTGGCTTGGTGCTGGGCATGCTGGGCTGCTGGTTTGTGCTAGGGCGCTGGCTGGGTGCAGGCTACTGCCCCATCACTGATGTGCACTGGCGCATCAAAGCCGCGCTAGGCCCAGGCCGCCCGCCAACCAGCTACATCCACTTTGTGCTAAGCCAGCTGGGCTGGGCGCTAAACCCTGCCAAATTAGACCAAACCGTAGGCATTGCTGCTTTGGGCATTGCGGCGCTGTCGGTGGTGGTAAGTGTGCTGCGGTGGTTGGGTTAGGTCGTTAAGCTCTTGATTTCAGGCACCACACAAACCACCTGTCGGTGAGTATTGTGTTAAATATTGCTTACCTTTTTTAAAATATTAATCAAAATAAGCTATTAAACCAATTTTATTAAAGTAAATATCAAGTGCAAACCCTCCAAGAACTCGGTGAAGCCGTCGCCACTCGTGGCAAGCTGCTGGGCCTAAAGCCAGGGCGATGTAGCGGCCAAGGCAGGCGTTACGCCTGAATCTCTGTCGCGCTTTGAGCGCGGCAGAGCGGCAGAGTTTGGCTCGCGCAAGCTGCTGGCCGTGCTGGCCATACTAGGCGCTGAGCTAGACGTAATAGCCCAAGGCCAATCAGGCAATTTGGACGCACTGCGCCGCGAGCGGGCGCAACCCACCACAGGCCGCGCCAGTGGCACTTCTGGCCAAGGCAACCCGTAATGCAGTTGTCCGTCTACGTACTAGGCCGCGAGGTGGCCACGCTAGAGCAAGCAGGCGACTTTAAAAGCGTGCTCACCTACCACCCCCATGTGGCGGCTGACGATTTTGTCTCGCTCACCATGCCCGTGCGCACCGAAAGCTATGTGTGGGACGACCAGTTACCCCCTGTGCTGCAAATGAACCTGCCCGAAGGCTATTTGCTGCAGGTGCTGCAAGAACAGTTTGGCCCGCACATAGGTGCCAGCCCCATGGCCTTGTTGTCTGTAGTAGGGCGCAACATGGTAGGCCGCGTGCAGGTAGCCGCACCGGGCGCTGATCTGCGCGAACCAGCCAAACCTATTGAAGTAGTTGCACTGCTAAAAGGCGACAACTCCGAAGCCGCCTTTGCCGCCCTAGTGCGCCAGCACGCCCAAAGGCTCTAGCGCCCAGTTGCCCTTCATAGCCCTGAACGAACACCTGTGCATGCAGGTAGCCAGCCGCGTTATGCCCACGGCCAAAACTGAAGTCTCAAGCGACGGCCAAGCCCTGGTAGTGCACCGATTTGACGTAGACGCACTCGGCCAAGCCCACTGGGGCATGGAAGATTTTGCAGCCTGCTAGGCCTGCGCCCTGCTGCCAAATACGACACCACTTGGGAGCGCATAGCCCGCGCCGTGCGCGACCACGTGCCCGGCGACAGGCGGCTGGACACCTTTCGCCAACTGGCAAAAACGCTGCTACTAACCTACGCTCTGCGCAACGCCGACTGCCACGCCAAAAACCTGGCCCTGCTGTACACCAGCCCGGCCGACGCGCACCTGTCCCCCACCTACGACATGCTCAGCACCAGCGTGTACGCAGGCTTTGCCCACAACCCGCCCGGCATCGAATTTATGGGCAAAAAAACCTGGGCCCCGGCAAAAACCTGCAAAAGTTTATCGCTGCCACCTTCGGCATCCAGCCCAAAGAACAGTAGCACATGGTGCAAGCCATTAGCGACGCCGTGGCCGATGTAGCCCCGCTGGTACGACAGGCTATGGCGCAACACCAAGGCTTTGAAGACATTGGTAAACGCATGCTGATAGCTTGGGGCGAGGGCGTTAACGGCTTGCGCGACCAGCGCGTGTATGCGGTGGGTGATTGGGCTAGTGGGCTAAATGCTAAGTTTTCTTAAGCGGTAAGTAGTTCACCCCACTCACCACCGACTTCCCCGTCTTGCTCTCCAGCTGCTTGCGTGCCTGCTTGGCAATGCCGCCGCCTTCTTTGGCCGCCACTGCGTTGTCTGGCATGCCTGTGGCATCGGTGGTCTCGGCTATTTGGCGGGTAGACAGCTCGGCCAGGGCGGTGAAGATCAGCTCGGCCTCGCTCATGTGGTCGCGCAGGTTGTGGCTGGCGAGGCCCTTGGCCGTTTTGTGCTCTTTCACGCTCACGCCGCTCCACTCCTGGTGAATGATGTTGGTGAGAATGGCAAACTCTTGGCCCGCCTTGATGTCGTGCTCGCTCCAATAGTCGGTCAGCTTATTGCGGGTTTCTTGCCCCGTCATGCGCTGCTGGATCCACTTGTCGCTGCGGCCATGCTGCTGCCAGGTGGCGCGCGCACGGTTAAGCGACAGGGCAGGGTCGGCCAGCTCTTGCATGCGCTCGTAGCCCACCTTGGCCAGCCACAGCTTGATCGGCTCGGCTTTGGGGCTGGGTACGGACTGCACTATACGCAGCAGCGTAGCGGGCTGAGCGCAATCGGTTTCGCGCTGTTTACCGTCTGTGGCGGTCAATTTCAACTGTACGATTTCCTCGTACGGTTGCTCCGAACCGGCCTCCTGAGCCAATTTGCGTTTCAGGTCTGACCAGTAGCGCTTGGCGCTTTTGCTCTTGGTAAGCACCTGCACCACATCCACCACCGAAAACCACCATACCTCAGCCGTCTCGTCATACACCCGGCGAATGGACTGGCCGTCAAACTCGGCGGGCAAGATTTTCATGGCAGCTCCTGTAGGCGAAGAAGCCTAAATTTTACCACAAATACTGTATATTAAAACAGTAGTGTCCCAACGTTTCCCCATCAGAACACCGTAAGTCAATGATTTACTTGCCAAATATCGCATTTCAGTCTGGTCTCGATTTGAACATCGAAT
>JAYWGO010000036.1:0-7618 GCA_043778205.1 Polaromonas sp.
AGTTGCTCCAGAGTTTGCTTTCTCGCATTTTCTTTTTCCATGGTGGTTGGATTAAAAAAGATAGCAAAGGTTCAAACTTTATTAGGCCTGATCAATAGGGCCCAACCTGGGCCCAACATCACCAGCTGAAAATCTTCCCTGGGTTCATAATATTGTGCGGGTCAAGCGCATGCTTGATGGTGCGCATCATGCCCACAGCGCCTGCGCCCGCCTCGGTAATTAAGAAGTCTTGTTTGTGCAGGCCTATGCCGTGTTCGCCTGTGCAGGTGCCTTCTAGCTGCAGCGCGCGGTGCACCAGGGCGTGGTTAAGCGCCTCGGCCGTTTGCCGCTCGGCGGCAGAGTTGGGGTCGATCAAATACCCAAAGTGAAAGTTGCCGTCCCCCACATGGCCTACCAAAAAGTAGGGCAGGCCGCTGGCATCGGCCTCGGCCACCGAGTCCAGCAAACAGTCGGCCAGTTTGCTGATCGGCACGCAGGTATCGGTGCTGATAGCGCGGCAGCCCGGCTTGCTTTGCAGCGCGGCAAAGTAGGCGTTGTGCCGCGCAGTCCATAGCTTGGTGCGGGCCTCGGGTGTGGTGGCCCATTCAAAGGCTTGGCCGCTGTTGTCAGTGGCCAGCGCTTGCACGGTTTCGGCTTGCTCCTTCACACTGGCAGGCGAGCCGTGGAACTCCATCAGCAGCATCACTTCTTCGCGCAAGCCCAGCTTGCTGTGGGCGTTGACCATGCGCACCGTGTTGGCATCAATCAGCTCTACCCGCGCGATCGGTACGCCCATTTGGATAATCTGAATCGTGGTGTTCACCGCGTCGGCAATGCTGGGGAACGAACAGGTGGCCGCGCTAATGGCCTCGGGCAGGGGGTACAACTTGAGGGTGATCTCGGTCATCACCCCCAGCGTGCCTTCGCTGCCCACCATCAGGCGCGTCAGGTCGTAGCCTGCACTGCTCTTTTTGGCCCGC
This sequence comes from Polaromonas sp., assembly GCA_043778205.1. Classification (GTDB taxonomy): domain Bacteria; phylum Pseudomonadota; class Gammaproteobacteria; order Burkholderiales; family Burkholderiaceae_C; genus JAAFIP01. The sequence continues at coordinate 960 of JAYWGO010000036.1, forward strand.
GTGCCGGTGCGAATCACCTCGCCGCTGGCCGTTACCACCTCCAGTGCCAGCACGTTCTCGCGCATGGTGCCGTAGCGCACGGCGTTGGTACCGCTGGCGCGCGTGGCGCTCATGCCGCCTATCGATGCATCGGCACCAGGGTCGATGGGGAAGAACAGCCCGCTGGATTTAACTTCTTCGTTCACCGCCTTGCGGCACACGCCGGCTTGTACTGTCACCGTGAGGTCTTCAGCGTTCACGCTGAGTATCTTGTTCATGCGCCCCACGTCAATGCTGATCCCGCCTTGCACCGCCAGCAAATGCCCTTCCAGCGAGCTGCCCACGCCAAACGGAATCACCGGCACTTTGTACTGCGCTGCCAGTGTTACAGCGTCCGAGACATCTTGCGTGCTCTGGGCAAACACCACTGCAGCTGGTGGTGGCACCTCGGCATAGGCTGACTCGTCACGCCCATGCTGCGTGCGCACCGCCAGCGCGGTAGAGCACTGGTCAGCAAAGCGCTGTTTCAACGCGTCGATCAAGGCCGCGGGCACCTCGCGTTGGGCGATGGCGGGTAGTAAGTGCACAGGTAGTGGGGCGTTCATACTTGATTCTCCGACTTTAAGTTGACATTATGCCGCTGCTGTTTGCATTGCGTTTAGTTTGTCTTTTTTGTCTTGTACGAGATCAGGTTGGCGGTGCTACTTCAGCTACGCGGCTGTCCCCCGTGTTGGCCTAGGGCCAACGACTCCTCCTTTATGCCGCTACGCTGAAGTAGCACCGCCAACCTGATCACAGTGACGTGGTGGCTATCAACCATCGCACACCGACCGTATCCGCTGCCCTGGCGTTTGGTGTGTACGGCGTAGCGGCATAAAGGAGGAGTCGCCGGCCCTAGGCCGGCACGGGGGACAGCCGCGTAGCCGTACACACCGAACGCCAGGGCGTACAAGACGTACCCCTACGAGCGTGACAGGTAACTAGCCAAATCACAAATCATAAGACTCAAGAGGTCAAGGCAACACTGCCACAATAGGGCCAACATACACAGCAAGGACAAAATCATGGGCAACCGACTCACAGCCATCGCCACCCGCACCGGCGACAACGGCACCACCGGCCTGGGCGACAACACCCGCGTGGCCAAAGACAGCCTGCGCGTGCACGCCATGGGCGACGTCGACGAACTTAACAGCAACCTTGGCGTACTGCTGTGCGAAGACATGCCGCAAGACGTGCGTGCGCTGCTGGTCGACATTCAGCACCAGCTGTTTAACTTGGGCGGTGAGCTGTGCATCCCCGGCTACGAGCTGCTCAAGGCCGAGGCGCTGCTGCAAATCGACCAGGCGCTAGAAACCTACAACGCTACCCTGCCCAAGCTGCAAGAGTTCATCTTGCCCGCAGGCACGCGCGCCGCTAGCTTGGCCCACGTGTGCCGCACAGTGGCACGCCGTGCCGAGCGCACAGTGGTGACCCTAGGGAATGCAGAAGTGCTTAAAGACAACCCACGCCAGTACCTTAACCGTTTGAGCGACCTCATGTTTGTACTGGCCCGCGTACTGAACCGCCACCGCCCAGACGGCAGCGTGGGCGACGATGTGTACTGGAAAAGTGAGCGCATGGCAAAAGACCAGGCAGCGTAAGGCTACTGGCCCATTAACACGGCCCGTGCCCTCTATGCACTGTGCTCCGCGCTACCCAAGCCGTGTTTGGCTTGCGTTAGCAGCCGTGGCCGCCGCGCTGGCAACCCTGGCCCCTGCGCCGGCTTTGGCCACCACCTTGCGCAACGCGCCCGACCCGATCCCCAACATCGTAAGCATCAACTTAGGCGGCATAGACCTTAATGGCCGCAAGGAAACCGTCACGGCCATGCAGGTGCTGGTGTATTTGCCTGGCAACGCAAAAATTAACCCTTCAACAGACACCGCCCCTGGTGGCCCCTACCGCATCCTGCTGTATGCCCACGGCCGCCCAGCCTATGCCAGTGAACGCGCCAAGCTGCAACGCCCCGTACACGCGCGCCATGTGCACTATTGGCTGAGCAAAGGCTACGCTGTAGTCGCGCCCATCCGCCCAGGGTACGGTACTAGCAGCGCAAAAGACCAAGAAAGCAGCGGGGTAGGCTACAGCGCCAGCGGCCAGTGCATTCGCCAGCCCACCCCTGCGCACTTGGCAGCCAACGCAGGCCGCGCCATGCGCGCCGCACTAGACTGGACACAGCAGCAACCCTGGGCCCGCGCCAACCACATTGTGCTAGAGGGCCAGTCGGCAGGCGGCCTGGCCACCGTGGCGCTGTGCGCTGGCGGTGCTGGGGGTAGCGCACCAAATGCACCATTGCACAGGTCATTAACCGCGCCATCAGCCACACCACCAAGCCCAGCACCCGGCATTGTCGGCTGCATCAACTTCTCGGGCGGCGCTGGCGGCGACCCGCAGCATGCGCCCGGCAAGGTGTGCGCGCCAGAGAAAATTACCGCCCTGATGCTGCAGTACGGCAGCACCACCCACGCGCCCAGCCTGTGGCTTTACGCCCCCAACGACCTGTACTGGGGTGCAGCAGCCCCCCAGCAATGGCACCGCGCCTTTAACCAAGCGGCAGCCGCAGCCAACGCCACACCCGCCACCTTCTACCAAAGCCCCGCCATCGGTAGCGACGGCCACAGCCTGCAGCGCGCAGGCAGCACACACTGGGCACCCGTGCTAGACGCATGGTTAAAAAAGAACAAGCTGTAAATATGCATGCTATTTATTAAATAGCTAACTATTCAGTATTTCCTTGGGCCATAGGGCTATTTATCTCTCAAACTGAGGGGGAGCCACCACTTGTACACCGGTGCCGCAACACCCGTGTAGTAGGCACTACGGCGCGCTGAGTGTCTTCAAAAAAGCGGTCAAGTCGGTGGCCTGCTGGGGTGTCAGCCGCAGGGGCTGCAACAGGCCCACGCCGTCTGCATGCAGGCGGTTGGTGTCCAGCTCTGAGTAGTGGCGCACCACGTCTTGCAGGGCTGCCGCGCTGCCATCATGAAAGTAGGGCGCGGTAGCCTGCAGGCCACGCAGGCCGGGCACCTTGAACTCGCCAAAATGGCGCGGCTCCACCACCACATGCTGTGTGGCCACGGCCCGCACATCTTTTGGCTTGGCATCAGAGTACGCACCCAGGCGGTTGTACGGGCTGGCCAGCAGTTGCTGCAGACCCCCCCAACGCCCGGGGTCGGCACCAGCAGCGGTAAAGAAGGGCCTGCCAATGTCGCCAAACTCGCCATTGGTAAACGCTGGCCCGGTGTGGCACAAAAAGCAGCGCCCCTGGCCTACAAATAGCTTCAAGCCACGTTGCGCTTCGGGTGCGTAACGGGCTGCTGCCGCGTCGCCCCGCACCAGCGCATCCCGAAACTTGTCAAACTCTGTGCGCGGCGACACCAGGGTGCTCTGGTAGGCCGCCAGCGCTTTGGACACATTCACCAACATCGCTACATCGGCCACCGGCGCAGCAAACAGTTTGCGGTAGCGCGCGCCCAGGTCGCGGTCTTTAACCAGCAATGTATGCACTGCACCGGGCGTGGCGGCCATCTCGTCGCTGGCGGTCAGTGGCCCTAGCGAGGCCGCCCACAGCGAGTCTTTAGCGCCGTCCCAGCCCAGCCAGCGCTGCAGGCCAGCGTCTAGCAGGCTTGGGGTGTTGCGGCCATGGCGCGAAAAGCGCTGGCCGTTTTGAAAAGCCCGCTGCGGGTCGTGGCAAGTGGCGCAGGCCGTCTGCCCACTGGCCGACAATCGCTTGTCTGAAAAAAGCCGCCGCCCCAGTTCTATTGCCTCAGGCTGCGTGTCCACACGGTTGCCTGCGTCGGCTACACGGGCAGGTGGCCACGGCCCGTGCGCCGCAATGCGCGCACGCTCTTGTGCAGTAAAAGTAACTGGCTCAGCACCTGCCGCAGCTTGCACCAAACAAGGGGCGAGTGCAGTGAGGGCAAAAAGCGCCCTAATAGCTAGCACCCTATAAGCCCACGCTTTCACGGCAGTGTGATGGTGTCAAGCAGCTGCTCGGTGCGGCCATCGGCTTGCACGTCCAGCCGCAGCACCCAGCGGCCCGGCATATGGAACATCAGCCCCTCGGCCCGCCAAAGCCCATTGCCCAGTGGTTTAAGGCTAGGACGGTAGTTCATGCCGTGCTTATGCTCTGGCATGGTTGCGTCCACACGCGCCAGGGTGGCGTTGGCCGGGCACACTTGCACGTCCAGCGCAAAGTGGCGGCCCACCACTATCGGCGCGTCCACCACCTTCCATGTTGCTTGCACGCCGCCTTGTTGCAAGGCAGGCGCGGGCAGCGGGCACGCGGCGTGGGCCGATGCAGCCCCTAAAAATACAAGCGCGGCCAGTTTCATGGTTGCTTTTTCACCCTATTGCTAAACAAAGCTTCACCGTTCTTGTAGGCAATGCGCTCAGCCACCGCCGTAGGCAGGTCAGCCAGCCACTGGCGCGACCAGTTGGCATGCTCCTCCACAAAATACCAACGCTCAGGCGTAAAGGTGTCCGAGCCCACCATAAAACGGTCTGGAAACTCCATAAACGCTTCGCGCCAGCCCGCCACTACCTTGCCATTGCTGGCATGGTCGCTGCGAAAAGCCAGGTCGCACCACAGGTTTTTGTACTTGCGCAGCATCTCGCGCACCTTGTCGGGCGCGTCAAAGCCCGCGTGCGCCCACAAAATGCGCGCATTCGGGTCTTGCTTAAACTGGCGCTCAATCGCGTCAGCGTCGGAGTGGGAATGCAAATACAGCTGGTTCTCGCGGGCCAGCGCCACCACGCGTTGCACCACCGGCAGGTCAGCGTCTGCGCCGTACACATGGTATTCGCCAATGGCGGCATACCAGTTGGTCTTTAGCCGCGCCTCTAAGTGCGTAATGATGGTCGGGTCGCGCATCCAGGTGCCTGTCTCGCCGCGCTGGCGGTAGGGCCGCAGCACCGGAATCACCAAATCGGGGGCCTCGGCGTACAGCTTTTGCGTGCCGTCGTCGCTGCTGCTAGAGACCATGGCCGCCTTCAGGCCTGCTTTGCGCAGAATTGCAATGGCCGCTTTGGGGGGCAGCTGCTCCCAAGCGTCGTGGCTGTAGTGCAGGTGCGAGTCAAAAATCGGCAGCGGCTGCGCACTTGCACTCGCTGCGGCGAGCAACACAAACGCTAAGACCAAACGGTGAAACATGGAAAAGCCTCCGCCTGGGAATACAGGCGATCAGTTGTAGAGAGCGGTGCTAAAAAATGGTTCCTTAGCAGGCGGTGCGCTAGGTGCGGGCGGTATGGCCATACCCATAGTGCAACACCATATACTATTATATTAATAGCTAACTATGCAGCATTTCCTTGGGCCATAACCCTATTTGGCTTTAAAAATCAGCACGCACACCGTCTGCGGCCATTCTTAAAGCCTGCTGCTCGCCCATCAGCCGCGTTACCTCGGCCATGTCGCCCTTAGCCATGGCTTTGGCTATTTTTTTATCTAGCGCGGCCAGTTTTTCGGTCTGCACAGGCGTGGGCTGCAGCATAACGGCTGGGGCAGGCGCTGGACTGGGCGCTGGACTGCCCGTAAAGTCCGGTGCTAGGTTAGTGTCGCCTGCCGCTGCTACGGCTACGGCAGCGGCCTGTACATCCGCTTGTCTGTTATTTTCACTAGGTGCCCCATTGGCAGCGTTAATAGCGTCCTGCACAGCAGGTGCGTTTTTAAGCTTGTTCCACGCCACCAGCAGTACAAACAGCAAAAAAGGCAACATGATGTGCATCACCGCTATCAACAGCCATAGCCCCGCCGCCGCCGCACAGAAGCGCCACATAAAAGCCTTGCGCTTGTCGGGCTGCACACCCAGCACGGGGCCCAGGCCCAGCCACACACACAAGCCCGCAGCCACCAAGGCCGCCAGCATCAGCATGTTGCCCGCCCCAGGCAGCTGCCACAGCACCAGCCCCAGCCACACCGGTGTCAGCCCGTAGGCCGTCAGCCGCAGGCCGTCTTGCCACAGTGGCCGCACCGGCCCCAAGCTGGCCGCAAACACCTGGGCCAAATACGCCAGCGCCACCACGGCAACCAGCCCACCCGAGAACATGTTGGCAGCGCCCATTAACACCATCGCCCAAGGCAGCTCCCCACCATCACCGCCTTGCGCAGCCAAACCCAGCACCAGCTGGAGCCCACTGCGCTGCAGCGTGGCCAGCAGCAGCCACCACAGGGCGTAGTCCAACACCAGCGCCTGCAACCCTGCAGGCCGCAAGCGCACTTGCGCCCAAGCCGCCCCAGGCTTGGCCATAAACAACACGCCGTCACGCAAAGCTACTGGCAGCGAGGCAAAGTTAACGCGCAAAGAAGTGGTCATACAAATAGTGTGCAAGTATTCTAAACAAGACGATTAGGCCATAAGCGCTTGCACAGTGCACACGCGGCGCAGCGTTGGAGGCGAGGCCATGGTAAATATTCTGTTACTATAAAAATAATAGCTGCTTGTGCAGCATTTCCTTGCGCCAGAAGCAGTATTGGCACTGAAAAATAGCCTAATAAAGCAATAAATGGTGCCTTACCAGTTTGCGAGAGTGTGCGGCATTTTTAAGGTTCTTCGTTGAATTCACTGTGATTTTCATCTGCCTTGCATGCTCATATTTAACTTCCCACAATGAAATCGACACAAAATATGGTGTTTAAATTT
>JAYWGO010000037.1:0-2887 GCA_043778205.1 Polaromonas sp.
CTTTGTGGGCCGCTGGTGCGGCTAGTTTCTTCTTGCTTGGCATACATGCTCTTTCGTTTACTCATGTTATGCCTCACACACAAAATTTCTGACAGGCTCCAATTGTGAGGCAATGGTTGAGGTCGTGACAGCGCTCTATTGGTACTTATCGGTACGCTGTGCAGGCCAACCCTAGGAATATAAGGTCTGGTAAAGAACATAATCGTTCAGCTACAAGTTGATAAAAGGCCCCTTATGCAATCAATCCTGCGGTGGTTTCGGCGTTTGGCCTGGTATGCAGGTTTGCTGCTTGTGTTGTGTGCGGCGGCTTTGGCCGTGTATGTATGGCGCAGTTTTCCTACGCTGTCGGGCGAGCAGCGCATGAGCGGCTTGCAGGGCAGTGTGCGGATTACCCGCGACACAGCCGATGTGACCCATATTTTTGCCACCAGCGAGCGAGACGCCGCCTTTGCACTGGGCTACACCCATGCACAAGAGCGCAGCTGGCAGCTTGAATTTAACCGCCGCCTGATGCACGGCCAGCTGAGCGCGCTGTTGGGCCCAGCTACCCTAGAAACTGACAAGCTCATGCGCAGCCTGGGCATTGCGCGCGCGGCCCAGCGGCAACTAGCCGCCTTGCCTGCACAGGCGCAAGACCAGCTGACCGCCTATGCGCAAGGTATCAACAGCTTTCATGCCGAGGCGGGCCAGGCTTTGCCGCCTGAATTTTATGTGCTGCGCACACAGCCCGGCACCTGGACAGCGGCTGACAGCATGGGCTGGGGCATCATGATGGCGCTGGATTTAGGGGGCAACTGGGGGCTTGAGTTTGCCCGCCTGTCTGCTGCGCAAAAGCTGCCTACCGAGAGGCTGTGGCAGCTGTTTGCGCCCTACCCAGGCGAGGCACCCGCCTCGCAGGTTGACTTTGCCAAGCTGTACGCAGGCCTGGGCGTGTACAACACCGCTGCTGCAGTAACCACAGCAACCACAGCAACAGTTGGCACCGCCACAAGCTTGGCAGCGCAAGCTGCGGGTAGCGATGCAGGCCAAGCCATAGTGGGCACAGAGATTGGCAATACCGAAGGCAAGGGCAGCAACAACTGGGTGGTGGCAGGCAGCCACACCGCCAGCGGCAAGCCCTTGCTGGCCAACGACCCGCACTTGGGCTTGTCCGCACCCGCCATTTGGTATTTTGCCCGGCTGCATGTGAGCCAAGACGGGCAAGCCAGCAACCCCGCGCCCCAGCTGAATGTGATTGGCGCTACCTTGCCCGGCCTGCCCACCGTGGTGCTGGGCCGCAACGCCAAAGTCGCCTGGGGCTTTACCAACACCGGGCCTGACGTGCAAGACCTGTACCTAGAGCAAATTAACCCTGCCAACCCTGCGCAGTACAAAACCCCCACCGGCTGGGCCGACTTTGAAACCCGCACCGAAACCATTGCCATCAAAGGCCAAAACGACCTGGCCTACACCTACCGCAGCACCCGCCACGGCCCCGTCATCAGCGATGCACAGGCCAGCCACGGGCAATTGATCGACCTGAAAAAATACGTGCTGGCACTGCGCTGGAGCGCGCTGGCAGACGACAACCGCACCGTGCTGGCCGGCATGAACGCCGTTAAAGCCCAAACCACTGCCGAACTGCTTAAAGCTTTTGCCGACTACAGCGCGCCGATGCAAAACCTGGTGGCGGCTGACGTGCAGGGCGCTATTGCCTACAAAGCCATTGGCCGCGTGCCGCTGCGCCAGCCGGGTAACGACATCAAAGGCATAGCCCCAGCGCCCGGCTGGGAGGCTAAATACGACTGGGACGGCTGGCTGCCCTATGACCAAAACCCCGAAAGCAGCGGCACCAAAGGCTGGGTGGCCACGGCTAACCAGCGCATCCACAGTGCCAACTACCCCCATTTTTTAGGCCAAGACTGGACCACGCCGCAGCGCTTTGACCGCATAGAGCAGCTGCTGGCGGCCACACCCAAGCACGATGCCACCAGCATGCAGCGGATACAAGCCGACACCGTATCCTTGGCCACCCAAACTTTGCTGCCCATCCTGAACGAGACCCTGCGCGCCAACGCCAGCAGCAGCCCCCTGGCCAGTGCAGCGCTGGCCCAGTTCAAAGACTTTGCCGGCGACATGCGCGCCGACCTGGCTGCCCCCTTGATTTTTGCCGCCTGGGCTGATGAACTCACCCGTGGACTGCTGGCACCCCAGCTGGGCGAGGCCAAGTTCAAAGCCCTGTACGGCAAACGCCATTTTCGTGCTGCGGTTGAAGAGATTATGGCCAAAAACGACAGCTTTTGGTGCCAGCCCACCAGCTGCCCCCAGCAGTCAGCCGATGCACTGGTGCGCGCGCTGGGCCGCCTGAGTGCGCTGTATGGGCAAGATGTTGCCCAGTGGCGCTGGGGCGCTGCCCACCCAGCCCGCTCGGTACACAAGCCGCTGGGCAATATGCCCTTGCTAGCCCGGTTTTTCGACGTAAGCACCCCAACAGGTGGCGACCCATGGACCATCAACGTAGGCCAGTATTGGTTGAATGAAGCCCAGCCCTTTCACAACCGCCACGCCGCCAGCATGCGCACCGTGTTTGATTTGGCCGACCTAGAGCAGTCGCATTTTATGTACCAAACCGGCCAAAGCGGCTTGGTATTTTCTAGCCGCTACCGCGACATGCGGCCCGCGTGGGCAGCGGTGCAGTACCGGCCACTTAAACTAAATGGCCTGCTGCTAGACCAAACCTTGGTGCTCAAGCCCTAGTGTATGCAGACGAGGCTGGACAGCATTACATTCTAGTAAAATTGACGTTTCTGAGTAACTACTCAGGTTCCCAGCTATTGCGCGCTACAAATTAAAGAGCAACAATAGGGGCAATGACCACACTACCCGATTTGAGCCAACTGAGCCATGC
>JAYWGO010000038.1:0-25806 GCA_043778205.1 Polaromonas sp.
CTTTGTGGGCCGCTGGTGCGGCTAGTTTCTTCTTGCTTGGCATACATGCTCTTTCGTTTACTCATGTTATGCCTCACACACAAAATTTCTGACAGGCTCATGGCGCATGCTGATCGCCACCCGCAATCAATTAATTCATGGCTATGCGGGTATCGACGATGATGTGCTATGGAGCATCATCCAGAGCGATGTGCCTGAGCTGTTGGGTTCTTTGCGCGCATTTTTGAACGCTGATAAAACTCCTTAGCTGGTTTTATGGCTATTTACGGCTATGTTTATGGTTGCCTTATCCTACACGGCACTGGGCGCGGTACGTGGTACACAGCAGCCAGCTAAGACAAAACTAATCAACCATGACCCTCGCTAAATTTTTCCAATGGCACCACCTCTCCCGCCTGCCATCTGCATGGCTGTTACTGGTGCAGCTCTTAATTTTAATTTTGGCACCGCTTACTAACGACAGCCTCACCAGCCATGCTGTCTCGTGGAGTTTAAGTGCGCTGGCTTTGCTGCTGCTGGCCACCATCATTCGCAACAGCCCGATTTTCACAAGCTTTGGTTTGTTCTTTGTGATCGTGGGTTTGGGCTTGTCTACCAGTGTGTTGCTGGGCTTTGATTCGCCTAACGTGCAAGTGGCCACCAATTTGATAGAGGCCGTAGCGTACTTTTACGGTGCGGCGGGCTTGCTGATGTACATGTTTGAGGACGAATACCTCACCCGCGACGAGCTGTTTGCCGCAGGCGCGGTGTTTACTTTGCTAGCCTGGGGTTTTGCTTTTTTGTACAGCGTGTGCCAGATCTGGTACCCCGGCAGTTTTAACGCTGTGGCCAGCGGCCCTCGCACTTGGCTGGAGCTGATATTTTTAAGCTTTAGCATTCAGTCGGGCACAGGGCTGAGTGACATTGTGCCGCTGACACCCACGGCGCGCGTGTTGACTGCGCTGCAGATGTTCACCGGCGTGATGTACATCGCCTTGGTGGTGTCGCGCCTGGTCGCGCTGCAGTACATCACCCATTTGCCCAAAGACAAAAAGTAAATGATGCTTTGCCCAGCTGCTGGGCAAAGTTAGCACCGTAAGTAGGGAAAGTGCACCGCGCAGAGCGCGCAATGCAAAAGAAGAGGTTGACGAGCCTTGACCCCGGCACTGGCTCTACAGTTAGAGCTGCTTGGTTCCCCACCTGACTCGGTTGGCCGCTTTACCATGCGGGAAGGCCCGTCAGGGTCTATTGTACCTTTGCTGGGGCAGGCCTGTAGGTGAAGGCTAAACAGCTATCATTGGGAATATGCAAAAAACCTCCCCAACCCCTCTCGCAACACACAGCCCATTGCAGGGCTTTAGCTATTCCCGCAGCCAGTTTGAAGGCCTTGTTGATACCGCTTTATTGCACGCCAAAAAGCTGGGCGCAACCGACGCAGGCGCGGAGGCCTCGGAAGGCACGGGCTTAAGTGTGTCAGCCCGCTTGGGCAAGCTAGAAAATGTAGAGCGTAACCGCGACAAGTCGCTGGGCGTGACGGTGTATGTGGGCAAAAAGCGCGGCAACGCCAGCACGTCTGATTTTTCTACCCAGGCCATTGAGCAAACCGTGCAGGCGGCCTATGACATAGCGCGGTTTACCGCTGAAGACCCGATGGCGGGCCTGCCTGACCTGCGGGATGTGGCTAAAAAACAAGTGGATTTAGACCTGTTTCACCCCTGGGCAGTAGACAGCGCAAAGGCCTTGGAACTGGCCTTGCGCTGCGAAGGCGCCGCCATGGGTGTGAGCAAGAAAATTGGCAACAGCGACGGCGCGGGTGTTTCGGCGCAGCAAAGCCACTTTTTTGCGGCGCATTTGCGCGGCGGGGTGCTGGGCTTTCGCGGTGGCTTTGCCACATCGCGGCATTCAATGTCAGTAGCACCGATTGCAGGCAAGGGCACCAAGATGCAGCGCGATGGCTGGTACAGCTCTGAGCGCGATGCACGCAACCTGGCCAGCCCCGAGGCCGTAGGCGTGTACGCCGCTCAGCGCGCATTAAGCCGGCTAAATTCGCGCAATGTGCCCACCATCCAGTGCCCGGTGTTGTTTGAGTCGCCGGTGGCCTCAGGCTTGCTGGGCAGCTTTGTGCAGGCGGTCAGCGGTGGTTCGCTGTACCGCAACAGCAGCTTTTTGCTCGACTCGCTAGGTAAAAGCGCTTTCCCTAAACACATTGACATCAGCGAAGACCCGTTTGTGCCCGGCGGCAAAGGCAGCTCGCCGTTTGACGACGAAGGCGTGAGCGTGAAAGCCCGCCAAGTGGTAGATGCTGGCGTGGTGCAAGGCTACTTTTTGTCTACCTACAGCGCCCGCAAACTGCGCATGCGCACTACGGGTAATGCAGGCGGTGCACATAATTTGGTGATGACATCGCGCCTCACGCGTCCAGGCGATGATTTGGATGCCATGCTGAAAAAACTGGGCACGGGCTTGTTCGTCACCGAGCTGATGGGCTCGGGCGTAAACTACGTAACGGGCGACTATTCGCGCGGTGCCAGCGGCTTTTGGGTAGACAAAGGGCGCATTGCTTTTCCGGTAGAAGAAATTACCATTGCGGGCAACATGAAAGACATGCTGATGGGCATTACCGCTGTGGGCAGCGATGCCTACTGTTCGGGGTCTAAAACGGTAGGCTCGGTACTGGTGAACCGCATGAAGCTGGCGGGCAGTTAGAAATTTACACACCAGGAGTACCGCCATGTTGACCGATGCGCAAAAAACCCGCTACCAGCAAGACGGCTATTTGGTATTGCCCGGCTTTAAATCCCCAGGCGACATAGCTGCCCTGCGTGCCCGTGCAGCGCAGATCGTGGATACATTTGACCCACGCGAAAGCATGGCCATTTTCACCACCAAAGACCAAGACCGCAAGGTAGACGATTACTTTATGGCCTCTGCCGACACGGTGCGCTGCTTTTTTGAAGAAGAAGCCTTTGGTGCGGACGGCCAGTTACGCCAGGCCAAGCAGCTGTCGATCAACAAAATAGGCCATGCCATGCATGACCTAGACCCGGTGTTTAACAGCTTCTCACGCGGCCCTGCCATGGCGCAGCTGGCAGCAGACCTGGGGCTGCAGCAGGCGCAGATTTGGCAGTCGATGTACATCTTTAAGCAGCCCGGCATTGGCGGTGAAGTTAAATGGCACCAAGACGCTACTTTTTTTGACACTACGCCTATGACGGTAACCACATTTTGGTTTGCGCTGGAAGACGCAAATGTGGGCAATGGTTGCCTTTGGGTAGAACCTGGTGGCCACCGGGGGCCGTTGCGCGAACGGTTTGTAAAAAACCCAGCCGATTTAACTGCACAGGCAGGCTCTGCGGCGCGTATGGAAAAGCTCAGCACCCTGCCTTGGCCAGAGGGCAGTACTGCCGTGCCCGTAGAGGTAAGCGCTGGTGCGCTGGTGGTTTTTCATGGGCTGTTACCGCACTACAGCGCGCCCAACCGCTCCAGTGTTTCGCGCCATGCCTACACCCTGCACGCTACCGACGGGCGCTCAGTCTACTCAGCAAATAACTGGTTGCAGCGCAGCAGTGCCATGCCCGCCAGCGGGTTTTAGCCTGCCAGCGCGGTTTTAACAGCCGCAGACACTTGGCCCATGTCGGCCTTGCCAGCCAGCTTGGCTTTCACCGCGCCCATCACTTTGCCCATGTCGCCGGGGCCTAAAGCTGCGCCCGAAGCTGCGCCCAGCTCAGCGACGATTTTTTTCACCTCAGCCAAAACTTCTTCGGCAGACAAGCGCGCTGGCAAGTAGGCTTGCAGCACGGTAATTTCTTGGGCCTCTTTGTCGGCCATGTCTTTGCGGTCCGCTTTGGTAAACGCATCAATGCTGTCTTTGCGCTGTTTGACCATTTTGTCGATGATGGCAATTACCATCACATCGTCCAGCTCTACGCGCTCGTCCACTTCTTTTTGTTTGCACGCAGCCAGCAGCAAGCGAATGGTGCCCAAGCGCTCTGCATCTTTGGCGCGCATGGCGGTTTTCATGTCTTCGGTAATTTGGTCTTTAAGCGCCATGGCGAACTCCGGGGTAATAGAAATAAAAAACAGCGCCCATTGTAGGGCGCTGCACAGCTGGGTTTTTCAAATGGGTTGAAAACCCGCTGGTTTGCTGCAACCGCTTACTTGTGCATGCTGTGGTCCATCTCTTTAGCCGCTGGACCCGCACCCGGTGCACGCGTAGCGACAGGTACTTTGAGCTCCATCTTCATTTCTTTGCCAGCCTTGTTTTTAAACACCAAGGTCATGGGTACGGTGCTGTCTATGGGCAGGGCTTGCTTTAAGTCCAGCAGCATTACATGAAAGCCGCCAGGTTTTAGTTCGATGGTTTTGCCTGCGGGCAGGGCAATACCTGCAGGCAAGGCGCGCATTTTCATCACATCGCCTTCCATTTTCATTTCATGCACCTCGCCCACGCCAGCGACTGGCGATGTAATGCTGACCAACTGCAGGTCTTGGTCGGCGGTAAGTTTCATAAACCCACCTGTACCTTTTTGGCCCTGCACTGCAGTGCGCACCCAGGCACCGTCTATTTTTACGGTTTGGGCATAGATTGGGCCGCTGGCCCAAGAAAATACTGCACAAGTAGCTATGAATTTAAGAGTATGTGTAAAGCGGTTCATGGTGTGATCTTTCAATTAAATGCAAATCAGTGGGGAAAACTAGTGTTTGTGCACCTCAGGTGCGGCTGCACCTGGAGCGCTCACGTTCATCAAAGCCGCTGGAAACTTCAGGTCTTTGGTGACGGTGCCGGTTGCGGGTACCTCTACCCACGGGTTTTGGCCTACTTTATCGCCATCTTTGCACAGTTGGGTCACTTTAAACCACAGTGGGCCAGCGGCAGCGGGGGTTTTGCCGCGCAGGGCAAATTCGTCGTACTGGTCATCGCGTGAATACACCTCTTTGCTGTTGGCGGTCCAGGTAATTTCACTCATATCGTCGGTCACAGCCGTGCCGTTATTGTCGTAGGGTTTGGCCAATTTGGCGCGCACGGTAGCCAGCGTCCAGCCCGCTTTGGGCATGGGCTTGGCACCTGCAAAGCCTTCGGGTACTTGAACCCGCAGCACGGCAGTAGGCAGGCCGTCACAGCTATGGCCTACGCGCAAAGTAGCCTTGGTATAGCTGCTAGTTTCTACGTTGGCTATTTCTAAAGTTACATGGGCTAAACTGGTTGTCGCCCAAGTAAATGCTGCACAAGCAGCTATTAATTTAGTAGTAATTGATTGCATGTTGGGTTGCCCTGCGGACTAAATTTTAAAAATAAAGAGCGGTTTGCTATGGCTATGCGATGTGCGTGCAAGGCCAAAGCCTGCGGTGGCATAAGCACTTCCAAACCCATAAGAAAACCATTGCTTGCCCAAGCAAATGTTGCTCAGGCAGCTATGAAAAGCGCAGTAACTAAGGTTTTAGCTGCAGCGCGGAGGCTGTCTTAGAGACTTGGGGGCCCACGCGCAGGCGGGGGTGCTGCGGTGCGCGCAGCAATGTGTGCGGCTGGGATGCCGCGCAGCGCATACGCCAGCGGCTGGGCTGGCTTAGCCTGCTGTTGAGTGGCTGCAGGCGGTGCGCTAGCTTGTGCGCACAAGGGGCAGTCCAGCATGTTGCCCGATGGGGTGGTGGAGCTACCATCTTCAGAGAGAATCAGCAGCTTCATTGCGCCCGAGCCGCTGCAAATCAGCTCTATGCTTTGGGGCTTGATGATGGGCGATGCAATGGCCACACCGATAGACAGCGCAAACCACACCAAGATGAACTTGGCGAGGCGTTGTGCTTGGCGTAACGATTGCATGGCGTAATTATGGCTTTAAAAATACCCGGTGCAGTCGCTGGTATGGTGTTAATCCTGCACAAGCTAGGACAATAAAACTAGCGTAAAAAAACCGCACCAAGTTACCTTAGTACGGTTGTTTGGGGCCTGTGCTAAGGTGCTGCCGCCTAAAAAGCCGCTGTACCTGGCTGGGCAATACGCTTAGTAAAGCTTCTTAGGCAACTGCATGCTGCGAATACGCTTGTAGTTACGCTTGACAGCAGCCGCTTTTTTGCGCTTGCGCACAGCGGTTGGCTTCTCGTAGAACTCGCTGGCGCGCAGGTCGGTCAGAAGGCCAAGTTTTTCAATGGTGCGCTTGAAGCGGCGCAGGGCAACTTCAAAGGGCTCGTTTTCTTTTACACGAATCGTGGTCATTTAAGATGTAGAGTTAATGTGCTGAGGGTTGTAGAAGGGAGATCAAGCCTTCTATGGCCTTCTGCGGGGTTCCCGCCAAATGAATGGTGCACCGGCGGCGGGGTTGCCAGCTTAGCCCTACATTATAAACTTAAATCTGCTGCCTACCTAGCTCGGACTGATTTGCTCAGTAAATTGAGCCTACTCGGCTCTTCCAGAGTGTGGGAAGGTAATCAAACAATGGGCTGCGCTCACGCTGGAACAGCTGGGTGCCTGCTGTGGACACGGCAATACTGGCCAAGCCCAAGCCTTCCATCGGGGCCAGGCGCTGCATCCAAGCAATATCGAGCTGGCCGGTAGCGGTGGGGCGCGAAAAAATCAATGCCAACATGTCTCCCGCAGCCTTGCTGCCTTGGGCCTGCGCCAAACGGTACAGGCGGATGGCTTCGCTGTAATTGGCGCTTTGCCCTTCACCCCGGTGGTTACGCTGGGCCAGGCGCAGCAGTGTATTGCCATCCATCTGGGTGTTGCCTGCAGCCAGCGTGTCTTTGTCAGTTTGTTGTTTGTTCAAAAGCCGCAGATTGTGCGCTGCTGCCACCGAACCTGCGGCGGCGGCCTGTTCAAAAAACTGGCGCGCCCTTGGCGTGCGTCCCAAAGCCACCGCTTCCAAGCCCAGCTCTAACAGGGCATGCATATCGCCCAGGTTGGCCGCCTGCACCAGCAGTTCACGGCCGGGTAATTTGGACGATTCTCTGGGCAATTCTTCGGTGCCAAGCTGTTCGGCAGCGCCTTGCGGTGCTATCGCAACTATGGGGTTGATCTGCTGGTTAACCAGCCACTGCAAATACAGTGCGCGGCTGCTTTGCCCGTTGCGCAAAGCGTCCACGCGTGCGCGGGCTAGCCGGGTGTCGCTAGGGCCTTTGCAGCCTTCTAATGCGCACCATACCATGGCCAGCGGTGCTTGCGTTTGGCCCTGGGCTGCTGCACGCTCAAACCAAGCCTGTGCTTGGGCTAAATCTTGCGGCACGCCCGCGCCGTGCGCATACACCAAACCCAGCAGCCAAGCTGCCTCTGCTGGGCTGGCAATGGGGCCCGTGTCGATGCGTGGTGCGTTGGCTAGCCGGTTTTTTGTGGGCCCTGCCGTGCGTGCTGCAGCGGTGCGCTCTGAGCGTTCTTTAAGTTGCGCTATGTCGCGCTCTGCGGTTAATCGGTCGTCTGGTCGGCCAGTGAGTATCACGGGCGATTGGCTGTCCAGCGCTTGCGCGCTAATGCCTGGCGCAGCGTAGCCAGCAGTAGGTTCTGCGCGGGCTTTGGCATCGGCAGTTTCGCTGGCCAGCACGGCGTGCAGCACCCCACACAGCAGTGCGCAGGCCAGGCTGTGCCGCTGCAGGGCACGTGAGCTGTGTTTCGCCAGCATGAAACTGCCCGTTAGCCGTGCGTGTTTATTTGGCCGTAGCCGCTGGTGCTACTGGTGCCGGTGCTGCACGCTTGGGCAGTACTTTCCACTGCAGTGCGCGCGCTGCAAAGCTCTCTGCTCCTGCAGCAGCGGCATACGCGTCGGTGATGCTGAGCGCGCCTTTGTAGCCTGCAATCGGTATAAAGCTGGGGCCCAAGAGCGCTTCGGGCAGCTTGCCGCTAGGGTCTTGCTCAGAGGCGATGCACAGCAAACTCTCGGTGCCAGGGCTGCCCGCGTCCATCACAAAACCGGGGTTAGGTGCCATCCAGTCAGGAATGCGAATGGCCTGCTGCGCGCTCATGAGGGCGTTGGGGTTGGTGGCGTTAGGTAACACGCGCACTATGTTGCCTTGTGCCTCGATCAAATAGCACTGCAAGTAGGCTGCGCGGTTGAGCACAGCAGAAGCAAAGATTTGCTGGCCTGATTCAAAACTGGATTTGTCCGGGCCCAGGTTTTCAATCTGCATGTCCAGTGCCAGCAGTGGGGCGGGTGGCTCGGTGGGGGTGTCGCTCGGGTTGGTGCTGGGGTTGGTGCTGGGGTTGGTGTTGTTTGAGGCCACACCGGTTGCGGGTACGCTGGCATTTACAGTCCAGCCCACCCGCTGCAAAGCGCCTGCACTGTCTACCGCTACAAATCCACGCAAAGCGCTCTCAAAGGTAGTGAAGTCCAGCACCCCTGTAACCACCATGCCTTGGTCGGCTTGAAATTTGGTGATGGCCAGTTTAAAGTCGCGCGTAGCCACAAGGTTGCCGTTGGGGTTGGGCGGCAAGTAGCCTTGGGCGGTTAGCGAGCTGCGCACCATAGTGCGCGCGGTGTCCAGGCCTGCATCGTCAAACCAGTCGCGCAGTACGCGTTGAAAGCTAGGGTGGTTTTGCTCTAGCGTAAGGCACTGCCAGTAGGGGACACGTGCCCATTTGCCTACCAGCTCAATCGTGGCCAACTCGACTAAATTACGCATTGCACCGCCAGAGCCTTGGTTATAGTCACGCCCCATATTGAACGTAACGCCGTATTTGCCAATGCGGGCTGCGGCATCGATGCCTTGAGAGCCTGTACCGATGATAATTTCGTTGGCTGAATCTAAGCCAGGAATCAAAGTGCGGGTGCGAAAATCACCCAAATGCAAGTCTACACCGATGATGGTGGCGTTGCGGTTTTGGCTAAATCCAGTATCTAAGCGGCTGGCAGAACTGCCGATGTCAACTTGATTGGTAAGCACGTTTTGATCTACAAAAGTAATAGCACCCGAGAAATACAGCGCGGGGCGCTGCAGCTTAATTTGATTGTTATTAAGCAATATAGTGGTCAAATTTTGTACGGTGTCTTGGCGTGCAATATCTACCTCGTAGTCAACAAATCTAAAGGTGTTGGACAAACGTGACATTTGCGACAAAGCGGTGATGATCATCTCTTTAGTGCCCACGGCGATTTTATTGCTCATGTCGGGGATCTGTTTGCTGGTAATCAAAGTGGTAGGTACTTCGGCCACGCGAAACAGCCTGTCCATGCAGGACAGTGATTCTGAAAAATTAGAAATTGAGCGCACTGGCCTTACAGTCGGGCGGTCTGCCGCGTAGCCGTGGCTTTGAAACTCTGCGTCTTTGCGCGCATTAAGCGGTGCCGCGCAGCCCGACAAAAAGAGCACAACATTGACTGCGCAAAGCAGGTAAATGCTTCGCATGGCGCTAAAGCGCGCTCTGAAATACGGCAGGTATGGCATGGTGAATCCCAGGGTCTTTTTGTAGCGTCTTAGGTAGCGGCATCCCAACGCAGTCTATGCACTGCTTTGTAGGCGGTGGGGCTACTTCATGGTGATGTACTGGGTACTACCGGCAAATGTTGACAACATCACCGCGCAAGACCACTATTTGTTGGTTGGCGTTAGTTTTCGGACCACCTGCAGTTGGTGCACGGCCTACGCCTGTTGCTGTGGTGTTGCTACCGACATCTTGTCTGCAAGTGCGCCGAACACCTTGCGTAGTGGTGGTTGTATTAACGTCGTTATCTGTAAATATGCTGCCATCGTCAGCGCCAGCAGAAAACGCTTTGGCTTCAAAACGCGCTACTTTAGCGGACAACCAAGCTGGCATTTCTGTGTTGCCATCTAAACTGCCTGACTTGGCGCTAGCGCCTAGCGGCAATGCTAAATGGGTCACTTTACCGTTGATCTGCAGAGGATCCTCGCCCGGCGCAAGCTGCGCCCATGCAGGCAAAGCAAGGGAAATAGCCAGGGCGATGGCTGGCAATAGTTGAGTTTGAAGATGCAACATGGCGAACCTTACTTGGCTAATAAAACTACGTAAATGCAATGACCATTGACACGCAAAATTTGACTTGTCTTTTGGACTGTCAAGCCTGCTTGTCAATGGTGTATCGCGTGGACAATTAATTGCAGGCTGTGCAACCGTTGTTGGTAGAGATGTTTTGCACTGCCTTGCTATGCGTTCCAGAAGCTAAGTTAGCTACAGATGAGTGCTTGACATACACAGTTTGTGTTGAGTCGTCATTGATGTTGACCTTGCCAAGGTTTGAGGCCAAGCTTTGCGTAGCTACGCTGTCGGTACCGGAAGCCTTGTTGCTAACCGTAGAGTGCTTGATCACGGTAGTTTGGGTAGAGTTATCATCAATAGTGACATTGCCGGCATTGCTGGAAATGTTCTGACGAGCCTCTGCTGAGCTGCCAGACGCAGTGTTTTTTACAGTCGAAAACATAATGCGTGTGGTTTGAATGGAGTCATCATTGATGTTAATGACCGGGCCTGATGGGCCAGGAGGGGTTGCCATAGCGGCGGTTGCAGCGAAGGCGAGTGCAGAGAGTAGGTATTTTTTCATGGTGAGTTCCTCGGTAAGTAAGTAAGCAAGTAAATTGAATTAACACTTAGCTGAGTAGCCAGCGAATTCTGGTTACTCGGCACCGCGACAATCCGTTGGCAGTGGCAGTGAAAACTGCTTATTTCTGTTTCCCGTTTTGTCTGACGCAAGTTTCTTACGGCTGCGCTTAAGTACCAATACCTGTTGTTAGCTAGTCCATTTGTGTGAATTGACACAAGCATGTGCAATCGTTCACACTTCTAACTGTGTTGTGCAGTATCAAATTGCACTGCAAGATCAATAGCAAAATTCACCAGTCAAACAAGGTAGTAACTATATGTTTCAAACGTAACGGTGCATTTACCAGGCGGCTAATGGCCTCATTTTTTGGCGATAGTCGCCACAACGGCGTTGATTAAGGCTGCCGTAAGTGCCACCAATCAAAGAGCACATAAAAATCGGTTGAACAGCACAAGCGCAATGGGCTGGCATTAAGCAGCCCCCAAGCCCAAGGCAGCGCTACAAAGGAGTAGGGTATGGAACAGTTATCAGTGTCAAATTTCAATGCAAACGATGCACCATTTTTAAAGGGCAGTTCGCCTTTAACCAGCAAGAGCATGCCGTCATGGCCCAGCTTCTTTTTAGGCCAAGCGGCCAGGCCTATACGCGTAGTGTTGGTAGACGATGATTTGCATGTACGCAAAGTGATTGCCGACGAGTTGCTCGCTGACAACCGTATTAATTTGGTTGCCCAAGGTGCCAGTCTCAAAGAGGGCAAACAGTTGGTCTCCACCAGAGATTTTGATGTGCTGCTGGTGGATTTAAATTTAGGCGACGGTTTGGGCTTCGAGTTGATTCGCCAATGCAAAACGGTCAAACCGATGGTAGAAGTGGTGTTGATCTCAGTCATGGAAGACGAAGACCACGCAATGCATGCTTTTAGCTTGGGTGCGACGGGCTACTACGTCAAGCATTCGTGGTTTGGCAACTTCCCTGAGGCGGTTTTGCAAGTCGTCAATGGAGGGGCATCCATCACACCCAGCTTAGCCCGAAGGTTACTTAAAAAATTAGACACCCCTAGTGCGCAGCACACCGCAGCGTCATCAGACCATGTGCTTTTTTCGCTCTCAGAAAGAGAGCGCGAGGTGCTTAAGCTGGTGGCCTCGGGCTACATCAGTGCTGAAATTAGCCAGATGCTAAAAATCAGCATCCAAACCGTTAATACGCACATCAAAAACACACACCGCAAGCTTAAGGTGCGTACGCGCGCTCAGGCTGTTAGCTTGGCTTTAAACAGTGGGCTGATGTAACGTGGCCATTGCAAATATGTTGGCGGGGCCATGGCTTGCACTGGTCTGCTGCGTATTGGCATTGGTGTCGTTAGCGGTGCCGGTGTGCGCTTTGTGGGTACCTGAAAAACGGCTTGATGAACCCCTAGACCGGCACTTTATGGCGTTGTCAGCGGCATGGCTGGTGTCGGTGGTTTTGGTGTGGTGGAGCGTGACCTACGGGGGGGCGCGCATGCAGTTTGACTGGCCGCTATTGGCCTACCACTTGGTCACCATAACGGCCTCTCAATTCTTGCTTGCCAGTGCGGGCGCTAGCCGGTCCGGCTGGGCTTACTGGGTGGCAGTCTATGCGGTGGTGGGTACCGTGCTTTTATTGCTGAGCAGTCACTTTACTTTTGCAGATGCTCTGGGCTATGGCACGCTGCGCTGGGCATGGCTGGTTCTGACAGTATTCACAGCCAGTATGACTTTGCTAGCGCTGCTGGTTCAACTGTGGCACCGCAGGGACATAAGCACGGCCTTGGCGGTGGTGGCTGTTTGGTGGGGTTGGAGCTTGGTGCTAAATGATCTGGGGGCTTACGCCTTAAGCTTGGTCCAGGGCCAAGAACCGGTAGGTTTTGAATTTGGCATTGTGCATATATTTTGCAATGCGTATTTGACTGCGCTGTGGCTACTGCTTACTGGCCGCGTGCCATGGGCCAGGCTGGTCGGCGAGCCTGCTGACCATTCTGCGCAAAGTATCACATCGCTTAGTGGCTTTGATGTATCAGGTGCCAGTGGCGCTGCACTGGGCGACTTGCATGACAGCATGACGGCAGCGGTGGCCGACGAGCGCAGACGCATAGCCCAAGATATTCACGACGGGGTGGGCTCGCAA
The DNA here is from genome assembly GCA_043778205.1 of Polaromonas sp. Lineage (GTDB taxonomy): Bacteria > Pseudomonadota > Gammaproteobacteria > Burkholderiales > Burkholderiaceae_C > JAAFIP01. Next base: position 12,603 of record JAYWGO010000038.1, read on the forward strand.
CTGGTGGGCTTGATCGCCAGCTTAGACACCAGTTTGCCTATGAACCGGCGTATTGTGCTCGGGCTAGAGCGTTGCTTGCTGGATTTAAAAATTACAGTAGACAACGTAGAAGGCAGCGACTACAGCGACACCAATATTTTTGATGCCTTGGGGCGCATGCGTTACCGCTTCCAACCTGCGCTTACCCGCGCGGGGATGCGCATGGTGTGGAAGGTGGATGTGGCTGGCCCGTTGATTGCGGTGCGGCCGTCGCAGCTGGTGCATCTGGTCAAAATTGTGCAGGAAAGTTTGGCCAATGTGCTGCTGCATTCAGAGGCCAACATAGTACGCTTGGTCTGCCGCTATGAAGACCAGCCCAAGCCCCACATGCTGCTGGAAGTGTTTGACAACGGCAAAGGCATGGGCAAGTGCTTGCCGGGTGAATGGGTGGGCAAAGGCTTGTCGAGCATGAAAGAGCGTGCTCAGCGTATAGGTGCGCAGCTGGTGATTGGCACCAAGGCGGGCGTAGGAACACGGGTGCGGCTGATTTTGCCGTTGGCTTAACGGGTAAAAGCGTTATGGCGTTGTTTGCACAGGTGTGCTTGCACGCAGAGCCTGCGCGCAGGCGTACCCGCTAGCCCAAGCCCATTGAAAGTTGTAGCCGCCCAACCAGCCAGTGACATCCACCACCTCGCCAATAAAGTACAGGCCGGGGGATTTTTGGCTTTCCATGGTTTGGCCGGACAGCTCTCGGGTGTCCACACCGCCTGCGGTGACCTCGGCTTTTTTGTAGCCTTCGCTGCCGCTGGGGGTGATGTGCCAGCTGCGCAGGCTTTCGGCCAAGCTGTCCAAGGCTTTGTCAGAGGCTTCGTTGACTGGGCGCTGCCAGGCAGCATCGCGCATGGCCCAAGTGTCAGCCAAGCGGGCGGGAAAGGGTGACTCGGGTGTGGACAGGGCGCCTGCCAGCTCGTTGGCAATGAGTTTGCGTGAGCGGGCCTTGGCGCTGTGCAGCGCGGCGGCGATGTCGTGGCTGGGCCGCAGGTTAATGGTGATGGGGCTGTGCGCGGCCCAGTAGCTGGAGATTTGCAGCACCGCAGGGCCAGACAGGCCGCGGTGGGTAAACAGCAGGTCTTCGTTAAATTCGCCCTTGGTTGCGCCTTGGCTGGCACTACTTTGCGTTGCTTTAGCTTTATGTTTGCTAACCCCTGTGCTGACGTGCACCGGCAGTGACAAACCTGCCAGCGGCATAAAAGGTGCCCACTGCGCTTCGTCAAAAGTAAGCGGCACCAAGGCCGGGCGCAGCGGCACGATGCGGTGGCCAAACTGCTGGGCTAGGCGTTGGCCAAAGTCGGTAGCGCCAATTTTAGGAATGCTTAAACCACCGGTGGCGATAACCACATTGGCAGCATGTACGGTTCCCCTGTCACTCTTAATTTCATAGCTGCTTGTGCAGCATTTCCTTGGGCCAGAGGCCAAATTGGTTTGAATAAACTCAACTGAGTGTACTTGGCAGGGCTGCCAGCGCTCAACCCCGCCGGCAGTGCATTCGGCCAGCAACATGCTGATCAAATCCTCTGCCGAATGGTCACAAAACAACTGGCCTTTGTGCTTTTCGTGCCACGCAATGCCGTGCCGGTGCATGAGTGCCAAAAAGTCTTGCGGCGTATAGCGCGACAGCGCGCTGCGGCAAAAGCGGGGGTTCTCAGATATGAAATGCTTATCTGGTGCACGCACGTCTAAATCACGGTTGGTAAAGTTAGCCCGCCCGCCACCAGAGATGCGAATTTTCTCGGCCACTTTAGCGTAGTGGTCAACCAGCAAAACCTTCAGCCCACGCTGCCCGGCAACCCCCGCACAAAACAAACCCGCTGCGCCAGCGCCGATGATAACTACGTCATAATGCATGGTGTTTATTGTGGCGCGGTCAAAAATCCCTGCATCCCGCATTTAAAAGTTCAACCCTTCCAGGTAAACGGAAACTTAAACTGCTTGAAAAATCCATTAGGCACATAGTCGCCTTTAACCCCGTACTCCGCAGGCCAGATTTTGTCGCTTTTGGCTGCTGTGCCAAACAGGTAGTCTAAAAACGCATAGTGCGCTGCGTAGTTGGTGTCCAGGGCTTCTTTGTCTTGGCTGTGGTGCCAGTGGTGAAAGTTGGGGGTGACGATGATGTAGCGCAGTGGCCCTAAGCGCACGTTCACATTGCAGTGGTTAAACACCGCTTGAAAGCCCACCACCACGATGTACATGTCGATCACTTCTTTGCTAAAGCCTAGTACAAAGATAATGCCCAGCACCAAGGTGCGGGTGAGCACCAGCTCTATGATGTGCTGGCGCGAGCCTGCCAGCCAGTCCATGAACTTGCTGCTGTGGTGCACTGCGTGCAAGCGCCAGAGCCAAGTCTCATGGTAGGCGCGGTGGGTCCAGTACTGCACCAGGTCAGCGGCCAAAATAATCAGCAGCAGTTCAAACACAAACGGCAGGCTTTGAATCCACGCTTGCAGTTCATTCTTTACCGCCCAGCCAAAGGCTTTGTGTACCACTAGGTTGGTGGCCAGCAGTACAAAGCCCACAATCATGTGGTTGACAATAAAGTGGTGAAAGTCGGTTTGCCATTCAGGCCGAAACACCGGCTGCTTTTTGCGGTGCGGGAACAGCTTTTCAATGAAGATGAAAATCAACGACGAGCCCAGCAAGTCCAGAATAAACCAGTCTAGGCCAATGTAGGGCGTATTGTCGGCAAAGTCATTGACAGGCACCTTGTGGCCGCCTAAAAACGCCGTGAGCGCCACCAGTGCGAAGGCCGCGGTGCTAAGCCAGCGTGCGCGGCCAAAAATAATGTTGACCAAGCTAATACCGCCTGCAATGGCCAGTGCAGTAAGCATGACTTTGCGAATAACTTCCACGTTGTAGCTTTGGCGCAGCTGTGGGGTGGTAAGGTATTCAGGAAAGTGAAATGCCAGCACGCCCAGAAAGCACAAAATACCCAGGCTCAGCGCAATAATGCCGCTGATCAGCCCGTGGCCCCGTTTCAGCTCGCCATGGCCTTCTGTCAGTTGGTTGAGTTTTTCTAGCATGTGGTTTGCGCAGTAAAGCCTGTTAAAAATAAGTTTAAGCCAAGTGTAGCCTGCCTGTGCCTGCTGTTAGGGCGTGTAATATGGCTTCTGATATGAAAAACCGCACACTTACAGCCGCATTGTCGCCCGAAGATATATCTCGCGTGATTGAAATGGCCTGGGAAGACCGCACTGCGTTTGAGGCGATCGAGCTGCAGTTTGGTCTGAACGAGTCGGCGGTGGTGGCGCTGATGCGCACGCAGATGAAGCTGGGTTCTTTTAAAATGTGGCGCAAACGCATGAAGGGCCGCGTCACCAAGCATGCGGCGCTGCGGCCCGCTGAGATGAACAATGCCAAACGCCACAAGGCAGCGCACCGTATTCCACAGCGGTAGTGCTATTGTAAATATAGCTGTCTGTGCAGCATTTGCTTGGGTGATAGGGCTGAACGCTTAATTTCTAGATCTCTCACTGTGCTTTAGGTTTCGGTTTGCTCAGGTGCATTTCTAGCGTGGTCTCGTAGGCACGGTTGGGTGTTTGCCGACCTCCTGATACTGGGGTACCAGAAATCGGTCGGTCAGCAACCGCTATCTCGCCCGGCACCAACCATGCCAGCACTCTCAGATTTGACTAGCCCGCCGAACGCTGCAAATCCTGTCTCGAAGTTAGCTAAGCCAACTCAATTCAATTCAACTCAACTCAACCAAACCGACTTGCAAGCCCCACATCCTCAGAAACCTCAGCAGCTCCTAAAGCCGCCAACCCCCGCAGCACATTGCCCACCACAATCACACTGGGGCTTGGCAACTGCGCTTGGGCAATCGTGCTGCGCAGGTTGGCCAAGCTTGTTACGGCGTGGCGCTGGGTGGGCAGGCTGGCGTTGTGGATGATGGCTACTGGGGTGTCAGACGGCAGGCCCAACAACAGGTCGTCTTGAATCTGCTGCGAACCACTCACACCCATGTAAATCACCAAAGTCAGCTTGGCTTGCGCTGCCGTGGCGGCCAGCAAGGGCCAGTCGGTGCCAGCATCGCCAGGTTTGGCATGGCCGGTGATGAAAACTACGCCATGCGCATGGTCGCGGTGGGTGAGCGGTATGTTCAGCGATGTCAGTGCGGCCAAGCCTGAGGTAATGCCGTTGACCACATGGGCCTGGACACCCGCAGCATGTAAGGCTTCAATTTCTTCGCCCCCCCGGCCAAAAATAAACGGGTCGCCACCTTTGAGGCGCACCACGGTTTCGCCTTCGCGGGCGGCCATCACCATCAGCTTTTCAATGAAGGCTTGCGGCGTGCTTTTGCAGCCGCCGCGCTTGCCTACGTGCACAATGCGGGCGCTGGGCTGGGCGTGTTGCAACACGGCTTCATTGACCAGGTCGTCTACCAAAATAACGGTGGCCGAGGCAATGGCTTTCACCGCTTTGAGCGTAAGCAGGTCTGGGTCGCCAGGGCCCGCACCTACCAGCAGCACTTTGCCTAGGGTTTTGTTGCTGCTTAAATTGAGGTTATACATCTTGCTGTAAGACACTGGAGAGGCCTTTCGCTGGTATGTTTTTGATTTGATCTACCAGATGCAAGATGTGTTCCACCTGCAATGCTATGGGCGCGGGGACGGGCTTATGGCCCAGTAACACTTCGTGAATGTACTGTGCGGTGCTGTCTGCATCAATGGCTTTGGGCAGGTCGGGCAGGGTGGCCAGTGTGCCTGCTTGCGCTGCGTGCAGCACGCTGTGCTGGCCGTGCACAAAGCCGTCCATTTGTGGTGCGCGCCGGGCATCGGCTACGGCTTCGCCTTCGGTGCCGCGCAGTAGCATGGCATGGCCGCAGGTGAGCTGCAGCGTGGCGGTCATGCTGTGCAAATATTCGGGGTGGGTGTAGCTGGTGACCACCAAAGCCTGGGCACTGGTGGTGGGGTTCATCAGCTTAACCAAGCTGTGCGCGCTGTTGCGCAGGCCTACGGCCCGGCGCACGTCCAGCAGGCGCTTAATGGCGGGGCTTAGCACCTCGGTTGCGGCAAAGTAAAGCTCACCATGCGCTATGGAATATGTAGCTGCTTGTGCAGCATTTCCTTGGGCCAGAAGCCTATTTTGCTTTAAAAATACAGCTTCTAGCACGCTGTGGCTGCTAACGCGGCTGTCTTCTGTGGTGCAGCCGTGCAGCAGCACGCCAAAGCCGTGTGCGGCACCCTCGCGTGCCAGCAAGGTCCCCAGCAGGGGGGTTAGCACCGGCAGGCGGCGTGCGCCGTTGTAGCTGGGAATCACCACCACCGGGCCTTGTACTGGCAGCTTGACCAGCCGCGCATGCACTGCGTCTAAAAAGCCGGCCATTTCCTGCGGCGTTTCGCCTTTGATGCGCATGGCCAGGCAAAAGCCGCCTATTTCCAGGTCGGTTACTTGGCCGTCTAGCACCTGGCCCATCAAATCTGCCGCTTGCACGCGGTCTAGCGAGCGTGCACCGTCTTTGCCGCGGCCTATTTCTTTGATGTATTTTGCTATGCCCATGCGGCCTATTGTCGCCCAGGGCTCATGACTTTGGGTGATGTGCTTATGGCGCGCTATTGCTGCACAGCAGGCTTGGCGGCTGCGGTGTCGGTGGTTTTGCGTGTCCACAGGTCTAGCAGGTCGTTCGATGCTTGGTACCTGATGCCGTTGTCGATCAAAATCTCTTCTGTGGCGGCCAGCACTTTTTTATGCGGCAGCACGATAGATTCGCCTGCGCGCTGGTCAAATTTAATGACCACCAGCTCGTCTTGCATATCGCGCAGCATTTCTACCATGTGGCGCAGGCTGCGCACAGGTACGTCGTTGATGGAGTACACCACCGAGCCAAAGCGGTTGTCGTAGCCGGTAATTAAGCGGTGCGGAAAGAAGGGGGCACTGACCACCACCAGGTCTTCGCGGCTGGCATCGGGCTCGTCTGCCACGCGGGTTACCAGTGGTTGGGCGTTAAAGGCGTAGCTGTTAAGCGTGCCTGCATTGCTGTTAAAAAAGCCCCTGAATTCCCAAGTAGCCCGCGAAAAAACCATCGGGCCATACACAAAGTACGAGGGATAAGTACCATTTAAAGCGCCCACCAAGCGCGGTCTGCTGACAGTGACGGGTACTTCAATGTCTATTGCCTTGCCGCCGCGTACCACGGTCAGAGGTACTTTGCCGTCTTTAGCCACCTTTTGCACATGGTACTGAAACTGCACATTCACGTCGTTGGTTAAACGCACAAAGCCTTGGTTGTCCAGCGCGGTGGTGCCAATGCGGGTGATGATGTCCCATTCCTTGAGCGGGTAGCTAGCCTCGGGCGAGGCCGGGCGTTGCACCACCATGCCGCGTACCGTGCTGTCCACCTTTAAAAAGCTGCGCAGTGAGGGGTTTTCTAGGGTTTGCAGGTCGTCAAACATGGCGGGCTTGCCGTCGTATTTGCCGTCGGCAATGTCAGTTAAAAAAAGCTCCACCTCTTCGTTGGGAATGATGTAGCCAATGTTTTGTGCGCTGTTCACCATCCCAAAAGCTACGCCAATCATTTTGTCGTCTGCAAACACCGGGCCACCGCTGTTGCCAGGGTTAATGGCCGCGTCGATTTGTATGCGCAGCCCCGCTGTGGGAAAGTTATACGACACGTATTCAATGCGCGAGACAATGCCCTTGGTGATCGACAGCGAGTTGCCTCCTAGCGGGTAGCCGTAGGCCAACACTGCGTCTTTCACCTCGGGCAGCACGCTGGCCCGTGCTGGTGGGGTGCGGGTGGCAAAAAAGCTGGGGTCTTCCAGCTCTAGCACTGCCAGGTCGATGCCGCGCGCAATGGCCACCACGCGCGCTGCCATGCGGTCGCCGCCTTCTTTGGCCCGCACTTCAACCTTGCTGGCGTAGTTAACAACGTGGGCGTTGGTCAGTATGCGGTTGCCTTCAATCACCACGCCGGAGCCGGTAGATTCGGTAGGCGCAGCCTTGTTCCAGGGGCGGTACAGGTCAGGTTGGCGGGCGGTGCTGAAGATGCGCACCACGGCGCTTTCCAGCTGGGCTGTGCGGCTGGTTTTAGGTGCAGTTTGCGCCTGCGCTGTGGCTAAGAAAGCCATAGACCCGCTTACAACCAAGGCCATGCTCACAAGAAGGCCTGGTATGCGGCGGGGCTTTAAAAAGTGTTTCATACAAGGTTTGCAAACGCAATAAATGAGGTTACATGGCACAACGTAGCTTACCAAAGCTTACCTCGTTTTACCTTGGTAAGGTAGCGAGCTGCGTGTAACAGTTCGGCCTGCTTACCCTAGGTTGTCAGGGCAGCTAGGCCTGAAGCGCCTCGTATTGTTTGGCTTTTAGGCGGGCACGGCCATGCTGGGTAGCGAAGGCTGCTGCGCACGCACTAAACGCTTAAGTTGTGGAATACAACTGCCGCAATTAGTTCCGCACTGCAAAGCGCTTTGCAGCTGCGTTAGGCGTTCGCCGTCAGTGCCATGGCAGGTTTGCAAGGTCTTTTCTATAGCGCTTTGGTTCACATTAAAGCAGGCGCACACTTGCGCGCTTTGGGCGGCTACTGCGCCAGGCGGTTTGGCACCGGGGCTGAGCAACAATCTGCCGTAAGTGCTGGCATCCAGCTGGTCTTGTAGCAAGGTTTTTATCCATGCTTCGGCGCTGGTGTCACCGGCCAGCACAAAGCCTTGCAATTGCGCTGTGCTTGCTGCCCCTACTGTGCTGCGCACCAGTCGGGCGGTGCGGTGTTGGCCGCGTTTGGGGTCTGCATAGCGCAAACTGTCGCTGCCCGCCAAACCCAGCAGGTTTTCGATGCGCGCCAGCGTGTCGTCAGCCGGTGCGTAGGCGCTGGCTGCCCGAAACAGTATGCCGCGCTGGGCTGCATGCCCTGGGCTGGGGCAGTCGCTGCTGTTTTCTTCACGGCCAAAGGGCACGCAAGTGGCAAATTCAAAGCGTGCCATCAGTGCTTGCAGGCCAGCGCGCGCCGTGTAGGCGCTGCCCTCGGGCAGCCAGGCAGCGGCCAGCAGCGTCCACGGCATTTCAGCGCGCAGTATTTTCACAGCGGCGTGCTTAAGTTCGGGTTGTTTGCTGCTGGGGCAGTAGGCGCTGGTGGTGATGGCGTTAATGCCCGCAATCGGCTCGCCCACACTGCTGCGGCCGCTCAAATACGCGCTGCCCCAGTGCATGGCAATAAAAGCTTGGCTCATGCCTATCTCGTCGCTGCTGTGCACGGGCAGCATGATAGAGCCGCGCTTGCTGGTAACGTGCACTAAGTCGCCTTCTTTTAACAAGCGGCGCGCCATGTCTTGGCGGTTCATTTGCACGCTGGGTTCAGCCACATGGCCAAACAAACGGCCCAGTGTGCCGGTGCGGCTCATGCCATGCCATTGGTCTCTTAGCCTTCCGGTGTTCAAGCTAAACGGGTAGCGTGATTCGCGCTGCTCGGCAGTGGGTTTGTAGACGGTGTTGACAAACTTGGCTTTGCCGTCTGCTGTAGGGAAAATGCCGTCCTCGTACAGGCGTGCCTTGCCTGCGACATCGCCTTGCTTGAAGGGCCATTGCTGCGGAGCTTGTTCAATTTTGGCGTAGGTCAAGCCAGTGATGTCGAGGTCACGGCCCCGCGTGCTTTCGCGGTGTTCGTTCCAGATAATTTCGGCGGTGGGGTAGTCAAATAAAGGTGATCTGACCCCATTTAACTGGCCTGCAAGGCGCTGTGCGAAATCTACGGCAATGCTCCAGTCATGGCGCGTCTCGCCGGGGGCGGGTACTGCAGGGAGTACGCGGCTGATGCGGCGCTCGCTGTTGGTGACGGTGCCGTCTTTTTCGCCCCAGGTGGTGGCCGGTAGCAGCAGGTCGGCGTACTGGCAGGTTTCGGTAGTGGCAAAAGCCTCTTGCACGATGACCAGCTCGCAGCGCTCTAGCGCGCGGCGCACGGTAGCCTGGTCGGGCATGCTCTGTGCGGGGTTGGTACAGGCAATCCACAGCGCTTTGATTTCGCCGTCGGCTGCCGCTTGGAACATCTCCACTGCCGTCTTGCCTGGCTTGCTGGGTACATCTGCCACCCCCCACAGCGCGGCCACCTCGGCGCGGTGTGCGGGGTTGGCCATGTCGCGGTGGGCGCTGATCAGGTTGGCCAGGCCGCCCACTTCGCGGCCACCCATGGCGTTAGGCTGGCCTGTGAGTGAGAATGGGCCCGCTCCGGGTTTGCCAATTTGCCCCGTGGCCAAGTGCAGGTTAATCAAAGCGGCATTTTTAGCCGTTCCGCTGCTGGACTGGTTCAGGCCTTGGCAGTACAGGCTGAGTGTGGTGAAGCGGGCGGCTTTGCCGCTGTCCACACCCGCAAACAGCTTGGCGGCGGCAAACAGGTCTGATTTGCTGATGCCACAGGTTTGCGCTACCAGCTCAGGGGTGTAGTCGCGCACGGTGGCTTTTAAGTCGTCAAAGCCTCGGGTGTGCGCGGCAATGTAGGCGCTGTCCAGCCAGCCTTCCCACAGCATGGTGTGCAACATGCCATTAAACAGCATCACATCGGTGCCCGGCTGAATTGGCAGGTACAGGTCAGCTATTTCGGCGGTGTCGGTTTTGCGTGGGTCGGCAAAAATAATTTTGAGCTGTGGGTTGTTTTTCTTTGCATCTTCGATGCGGCGAAACAGTATCGGGTGGGCATACGCCGTGTTGCTGCCCACAATAAAAATGGTGTCGGCGTAGTTGACATCGTCGTAGCAGTTGGGGGGTGCGTCGGCCCCCAGTGTTTGCTTGTAGCCTGCTACCGCACTGCTCATGCACAAGCGCGAGTTGGTGTCGATGTTGTTGGTGCCAATCAAACCCTTGGCCAGCTTGTTGAAAACATAGTAGTCTTCGGTCAGCAGCTGGCCGCTGACATAAAAGCCCACAGCATCAGGGCCATGCTCTGCGATGATCTGGGCAAATGTAGTGGCGGCAAAATCCAGCGCATGATTCCAGCTAAGAGCCTGGGGCGTGCTATTGCGGTGCGCGCGGCGCATGGGTTGCAGCAAGCGAGTTTGCAGGGTGATAGGCGCGCTGGCGGTAAGGTGCAGGGTAGAGCCTTTGGTGCACAAACGGCCAAAGTTAGCAGGGTGGTCGGGGTCACCACGCACACCGGTAATCTGTGTGCCCTGGCTTTCAATAACCACACCACAACCTACGCCGCAATACGGGCAGGTCGATTTAGTCTCTTTGGGAGTCATGCCACTAAAGACGCTTTCAGTTCGGGGCCGGCCAATGGCTTGGCCAGGTCAATCGCGTGGGTGGCCAGCTCGGTTGCATCTAAAAAAACTTCTCCGTCGGTTACTTGCACAGCAAACTTGGGTGTGCAACCTTCGTCTGGTGCCTTAGCGCAGCCATCTGCAAAACTAATGTTCCAGTTATGCAAAGGGCAGGCCACGCTTTCACCGTGCACGATGCCTTGGGACAGCGGGCCGCCTTTGTGGGGGCAGCGGTCTAGCAGGGCAAATATTTTGTCTTCGCTATTCCTGAAAACCGCTACGTCCATGCCTTTAGAGCGGGTAATGCGGCGTGAGCCTAGGACGGGGATGTCTTTAACGAAACAGATTTTTTTCCAAGTGGTCATTTTTTTAGATCGTAGTTTTTTTAGGGATTTAATGCGGGGGAGTTTTTGAACGCAGAGGGCGCGAAGGTTTCGCAAAGGCCGCAGAAGGAAGATAAAGAATACAAAAGGGAGAAAAGAAAAATAGAAAAAATATTCAGTTTTCTAAATTTAGTAGCCTAAAAAATTAAATCTATTTAATCAAACTATTTACCCAAATTCATAGAAAACTATCTACATTGATTTTGAATTTTTGGTTTTACTTTTGTATTTTCTTTTTTTGCGCCCTTTGCGAAACCTTCGCGCCCTCTGCGTTCAAAAACTCCCCTGTATTAAAAATCCTCAAACAGCAATAGCCTCAAACTGCCGCGTGTCCACAGAAGCCTTGTCGAAGTCGAACCAAGGGTCAGGTTCGCCGTCCAGTGCAAATTGCAAGCGTTCCCACAGTGCTTTGCGGCCTGCGTGGTCGTCAAGGATGCGTTTTTTTACGTAGTCCAAGCCTACACGTGAGACGTAGTGCACGGTGCGCTCTAGGTACCAGCCTTCTTGGCGGTACAGTTCGCAAAATGCACCGGTGTATTCCAGCACTTCAGCGGGCGTTTTGACTTTGGTAAAAAAGTGGGCCACTTCGGTTTTGATGCCGCCGTTGCCCGCCACATACATCTCCCAGCCGCTGTCTACGCCAATGATGCCTACGTCTTTGATGCCGGCTTCGGCGCAGTTGCGTGGGCAGCCTGATACTGCGAATTTAACTTTGTGCGGTGCGTACATGCGCCACATGGCGCGCTCCAGGTCTTTGCCCATTTGGGTGCTGTCTTGCGTGCCCATGCGGCACCATTCGCTGCCTACGCAGGTTTTTACCGTGCGCAAGGCTTTGGCATACGCATGGCCGCTGGGCATGCCGATGTCTTTCCACACGTTGACCAAGTCTTCTTTTTTCACACCCAGCAAATCAATGCGCTGGCCGCCCGTGACTTTGACGGTAGGAATGTTGTACTTGTCCACCGCATCGGCAATGCGGCGCAGTTCGCTGGAAGTGGTCTCTCCCCCCCACATGCGCGGAATCACGCTGTAGGTGCCATCTTTTTGAATGTTGGCGTGGCTGCGCTCGTTGATAAAACGGCTCTGTGGGTCGTCTTTGGCTTCTTTGGGCCACGACGATGTGACGTAGTAGTTCACCGCTGGGCGGCAGCTGGCGCAGCCGTTGGGAGTTTTCCACTGCATCGAGTCGTACACGCTTTGGATGGTCAGCAGCTTGTTGGCCACAATCGCTTCGCGCACGGCCTGATGGCCGTGGTCGGTGCAGCCGCACATGGCTTTGAGCTTGGGCGTAGCAGAGTAGTCGCCACCAGCGGTGAACATCAAAATTTGCTCCACCAAGCCAGTGCATGATCCGCATGACGCACTGGCTTTGGTGTGCTTTTTCACCTCGTCCAGCGTAAATAAACCTTTCTCGCGGATGGCTTTGCAAATGGTGCCTTTGGTCACACCGTTGCAGCCGCAGACCTCGTCGCTGTCCGCCATGCTGGCCGCTTTGGTGTGGCCTTGGTGGCCTACGTCACCAATGCCGTTGTTGATGGCGGCTTCGCCAAACATGAGTTTGTCGCGGATGTCGGACACGTTTTTGCCGTCGCGCAGCAGTTTAAAGTAGTAGCTGCCGTCTACCGTGTCGCCGTACAAGCAGGCACCAATGAGTTTGTCGTCTTTGAGCACCAACTTTTTGTACACCCCGCCAAACGGGTCGCTCATGACAATTTCTTCGGTGCCTTCACCGCCAGAAAAGTCGCCCGCACTGAACAGGTCAATGCCGGTGACTTTGAGTTTGGTAGAGGTCAGCGAACCGCTGTAACGGCCAATGCCAAACTGCGCCAAATGGTTGGCGGCTACTTTGGCCTGTTCAAACAGTGGGGCCACCAAGCCATAGGCAATGCCCCGGTGCGCCGCACATTCGCCCACGCTGTAAATGCGCGCGTCGGTAATGGTTTGCATGGTGTCGTTCACCACAATGCCGCGCTCACAGTGCAGGCGCATGGCTTGGGCCAACTCGGTATTGGGCCGAATGCCCACCGCCATTACCACCAGGTCGGTCGGGATTTCGGTGCCGTCTTTGAACTGCAGCGCCATCACTCTACCGCTTTTGCCGCCGTCCGCATCGCCAATCAGCGCTTGGGTTTGGCCACCCATCACAAATTTAAGACCACGCTCTTCCAGCGACTTTTGCAGCAAGCCGCCCGCTACGGCGTCCAGCTGGCGCTCCATCAGCGTAGGCATCACATGAACCACGGTAACCTGCATGCCGCGCAGCATCAGGCCATTGGCAGCCTCCAGGCCGAGCAAGCCACCGCCGATAACCACCGCTTTTTTGTACTTGCTAGAAGCTTCAATCATCGCGTTGGTGTCGGCAATGTCGCGGTAGGCAATCACGCCTTCGAGGTCCTTGCCGGGCAGCGGCAGGATGAACGGGTTGGAGCCGGTGCACATCAACAGGCGGTCGTATTCTTCTTCGGTGCCGTCGTCTCCATAAACGATGCGTTTGACGCGGTCCACCTTGACGACTTTTTTACCCGCGTGCAGCGTGATGTGGTTGTCCGTGTACCAGTCCCACGGGTTCAGAACGATCTCGTCCAGCGTTTGCTCACCGGC
>JAYWGO010000039.1:0-25465 GCA_043778205.1 Polaromonas sp.
GACGATGCTGGAGCAATCGCCTGAGCGCGTAATGGCCTACTTCCAGGACAAGCGGGTTCGTTATGCGGCTTAATACTTCACAGGGCCGGAGCAATAGGCTGTGGGGGCTGGTGGGTGTGAGGGTACGCGGCTTGGGGTGTGGGATTGGCTTTGCACTGCAGCTGGCAGCGGTGTGCTGGTCACGTTGTAATTGGGCGGTGTGGACAACAGTAGAGTTTTGGCCACGCCGCGCAGGATATGCACCTCTTCCTCGCGCAGGGCAGCGCGGTTGAGCAGTGCGTTCAGCCGGGGCAGTAGCTTTTTAGGGGCTGCAGGGTCTAGGTAGCCCAGGTGTACCAAGGCAAGTTCTAGGTGGCTTAGCAGGCCGCTGATGGCGCGTGCGTCAGCCAGCTCGGCAGGTTTGCCTGCATCTTGCACGGCGTAGCCGCCCAGGGCTTGGCGCCATTCGTAGGCCACCAGTTGCACGGCGCTGGCCAGGTTGAGCGAACCGAACTGCGGGTTGGTGGGAATGCTCAAGGCGGCGTGGCAGCGGTACACGTCTTCGTTGTGCATGCCAAAACGCTCTGAACCAAAGAGAAAGGCCATGCGGGGAAGTGCCGGTCTGGCCACTGGGGCTGGGGCAGTGGCTGCAGCTTCTTTAAGGGCACTTTTAAGTGCCAAATCAGCCTCTCGACCAAGGAAATGCTGCACGGGCAGCTCTTTATTTAATAGCATGTTGAAATAGGCACGCACCGCATAGGTGGGCGGGCCAAAGTCACGCGGGGTCATGGCGGTGGCGCACAGGTGGTCTACGCCGTCTAGTGCTTCGTCTAAAGTGTCTACCACACGGGTTTTGGCCAGCACATCGTTAGCCCCGCTGGCGCGCTGGATGGTTTCTTCGCGACGCAGCACATTGGCCCAGCGCGGGGCCACCAGCACCATGTCGTCAAAACCCATGACCTTGAGCGCGCGGGCGGCTGCGCCTACGTTGCCCGCGTGGGAGGTGCTAATAAGGATGAAACGGGCCATACAAAGACAGGTGGCAGGTGGCAGGTGCGCAGCGCCAGGCTGGGCTGCGCTTAAGGGTGCGCAGCTATCCAAGCGGTGTAGCTTGGGTGGTGGCGCAGGGTGGTAAAGCAAAAGCCTTTTTCTTTGAGCCCCACAATCAACGGCTCTAGCACGCTGGTGGGCCACGGGTCTTGGCGTTTATGGCTGCCTAGCTGGGCGCTAAGTACGTCGCCTGCACTGATACTTGCCAGCGCTTTTTTAACCAGTGCGTCGCTGCTGGCGCGCTCGCTGGATGCGCTGTCGCCTAGCAAGCCTGCTCTGGTATAGCTGGCATGCTGGTAGCCGCAAGCCTGGGCGGCAGCGTTAAGCTTGGCTGACGGCGTGCCACTGGGGCTGTGCCACAGCGGCAGGGCTTTTTTGGTGGTGAACTCTTCAATCCGCTCGCGCGCCTGGGTAATTTGGTCGCAGTACTTTTTAGGCTCCCAGGTAAAGCTGCGGCCTGCCAGTGCACCCGCACCGGGCTGCACTACAAACTGCGGCGCAATGCCCTTGACATCGCCTTTGAAAGCGACATGGTCCCAGGTGAGGGAGGCAAAGTCATGCCCCTCTTGGCCGCGCTGGGCCCAAAACTTTTGGCCCCATTCAAAGCTCATGGCCCCTTTGCCGTCGTTAGCGGCTTCGTTGGCCACAAAAAAGGTGGCTTTGACTTGGTGTTTATTAAGCACCTCGGCCAACAGCGGGGCTGTGTCCATAGCGCCCGTCTCTAGCGTAAGGTACAGCGGCTTGTCGCAGGTGGGTGCGGGGGCAATGGGCGGCGGTGGCGGTCCTTTGGGGGCGGCTTTTTTGCCAAACCACTGGGCGCTGGCAGCAAGCGGCACCGCGCACAGTGCCGCAGCTAGCGTAAGGCAGGCCAAGGCCCGCAAGGGGTTTGTCACAGTACTTATCACAGCGTGCACACCCTGAATTTAGCCCAAGAAGGTTTTTAAAGCGGCTTGCAAACGCTTGGCACTGGCTACGTTGTAGGCGGTAGACAGCACGGCTGTAGTGTCCAGCGCCCAGGTGTCGGCCGGGGCTGGGTCGTTGCGCTTGGTCAGCAGCT
Organism: Polaromonas sp.; assembly: GCA_043778205.1. Classification (GTDB taxonomy): domain Bacteria; phylum Pseudomonadota; class Gammaproteobacteria; order Burkholderiales; family Burkholderiaceae_C; genus JAAFIP01. Next base: position 2,087 of record JAYWGO010000039.1, read on the forward strand.
GCAGTTGCAGCATGCGCCGGGCGCTGATGTGCTCGGCCGGGGTGGGCACTTCGGCGGCCATCTCTATGCGCAGCAGGGCCGTGGCGGCATCGCCGGTGGCAGGCTTGGCTACGGCTTGCGACCAGGCAGCACGGGCAGCGGCGCTCACTGACTTGCCCAGGTCTTTGGGCACGGCATCAGCATTGCGCTGCTCCCAGGCGCTGAGCAAGCCGGTGAGGGATTCGCCATGGGCTTGGGCGGCCAGCTTTTTAAGGGCCATTTGCGCGCGGTCTAGCGCGTCGCGCTGGGCGTAGAAGGCAGTGTTGGACAAGCGCGGGCCACGCTCTTGTGCACCGAAGCCTGTTGCATCACCGCGTGGGTCACCGCGTTGATCACCGCGTTGATCACCGCGGCCTTCAAAGCGTCCGCCGCGTGCGTCGCCGTCACGGCCGGGGGCACCTGGGCGGCCGGGGGCGCCTGTGCGTCCAGCGCCGGGGCCGCGGTCGTTGCGGTCGCCGGGTTTGCCACCCTTTTTGTCGCCAAAGCGGCCCGCTTGGGCAGGCTCTGTGCGCTTGCCGCCGGGGCGGTCGTCGCCGCCGCGCTGGGCGATGACGGGTTTGGCCACTTTCACCGGGGCTGGGGCTTGCGCAGGGGCTTGTGCAGATGCGGCAGCAGCCTCGGTGGAAGCAGCTTCAGCAGCGTCGGCAGGGGTGTCTGTTGCGCCGTCTATTGCGCCATCAGTTGCACTGCTGGTGCTGGCTTCCATAGCCTCGCCCGCAGCGGTTTCGCCAGACACAGGCAGCGCCGCGTCGGCTGCACTGTCTGCACCAGTGGCAGCATCAGTGGCAGCACCAGTTGCTACAGTATCAATAGCTGCTTGTGCAGTATTTCCTTGGGCAATAGGCTTATTTAGCTCTTTATTACCAGCCAGCCCCGGTGCTGCAGCAGCCGCCTGTTGGCCGCGCCCTGCAGCTTCTACCGCCGCAATGGCAGCGCGAATTTTTTGTACATCGCCGCTGGCATTGGCTGCGTCCAGCGCTTTGACTGCCTCTAGTACTGCTTTGTCGTGCACGCTGGTGGCTGCAGCGGCTTGCTCACGTTCAGCGCCTTTGCGGTTAAAGGCATCGTCAATAGGTTTGCGAAACGCGTCCCACAGTTTTTGCTCTTGCTTGCGCTCTACTGGCACGCTTTGCGCCTCCAGCTGCCAGCGCTGCTGCAGGGCTTTTACCGCGTCAATGCGCATAACGGGCGCTGCGCCGAGCACATTGGCCTCTTCGATCATGGCACTGCGGCGCGCCAGGCTGGCGGTTTGCGCAGCCTCTAGCGGGGCGTGGGCGGCTTTTACAGCGGCTTTGTACAGCGGCTGCAGCTCGGCAAAGGTTTTCTCGCCCACATGGCCACCGTTGCGCCAATGGTCGCTGATGTTAAACAGCTCACGGTTGACCTCTTTCCAGTCGGTGCGGCTGGCGTTGGCCAGCGTCCAGGCGTTAATTTGCTCAATCAGCGCCAAGCGTTGGGCTTTGTGCGCGCCCTCCTCGGCTTTGACTTTTTCTAGCCATTCTTCCACCAGTTTGTAGGCTTCGTTGCAGGCATCGTCAAAACGCTTCCACATACCGTGGTTGGGCACGCCGCCCTGGTCGGTTTGCTTCCACGCATCGCGCAGGTTGCGCACGGCTTCTTGCTGTTTGCGGCCACCCAGTGGCTTGGCCACCAAAGCCAGGGCGTGCTGGGTCAGCTCTTCTCGAATTTGGTTGGCGCGCCAGCGCTGCCAGCCCTCTAGCTCGCCGGCTGCGCCCAAGGCGTGCTGGGCGGCTGCGTCTAGCCGGTCACCAATGTTGGCACCGTGTTCTTTCAGTGCTGCGCGCACCGCATTGGCTGCGCCTACGCTGGCTTTGCCATGGCCTTCCTGCAGTTCATGCTCTAGTTTGGCCAGCAAATCGCGCACGATGGTGGTGGACGCAGAGCGTACTTCAGGGTCAATCTTGGGGCGGGCAGATTTTTCGGCGCGCTCGGGTTTGGGCAAAGCCTCACCGCGTGCTACACGAATTTGCTCGGCCCACACGGGCACGGCAGGCAGTGGCGCGCTGGCATCGCTGCCTGCCGCTACGGCTTGGGCCAAGGCGGCTTGAAAAGCGTCCCACAGGGTGAGCAACTGCGCCTTGGCACTGTCTAGCTGGGGGGCAAATTTAGCATCAACGCTGGGCCAATGGGCATCTGTTGCCATGGCTTCGGCCTGGGTTTGCCACAAAGTCACATCAGCGCGCAGCACCTCCCACACGCCTTGGGCATCCAGCCAGGGCTTGGTAGACAGCACTTCAATGCGCTGGGCCATCAGCAAGGCGGCCTCGCGCTGCACCTGGGCGCGGTGCTGCAGGTCTTCTATCAGTTTGACACGCTCGGCCAACTGGGTTTTGACGCTGGCCAGTGGCTCTTTAGACAGCGGTGCACCCGCTTTGGCCGCATCGCGCTGCCAGCCCAAGGCGTCGGCAATATTGAGCTTGCTGCCAGAGAGTAAGGCATGGGCTTTCTCGGCCCATTCAGCGGCAATATGCTCTGAAGCGCTGGCACGCTTTAGCTCGTCAAGCTTTTCTCGCAGGGGCTTGGCAGCACCTTTGTCGCGTCCGCTGAGCTCTTTGAACACCTGCTGCATCTGCTCAGCGCTAGGGCTGCTGGCCAGCCACTCGCGCACTTTGGCCGCGCGGTCGCCCGAGGTGGGGGCACTAAAAGCACCGCCCGTGAGCTTGTCTAGTGGGTGGGCGGTTTTAGCCTCGGCTTTGGCGGCAGCGGCGGTTTGGGAGGTAGAGGTATCAGGCACGGCAGGTTCGGTAGATTTTTTTAGGAAGCTCAGCATAGGGTAGTTCAGTGACTTGTGGCAACTGTTAGTAATTAGGCGGCCCACGCGCAGCGCTGCCGAATCGCGTATTTTCGCTGGTTTTAGGCCATATAGTGCAGCCTGCGGCGCAACAAACTGCACCAGCAGCAGCCAAAGGCACCGTGCGTGGGGATTTGCAGACGATTTACAGATGCTGTATCTGGCAAAAGAAAGCCCGGAAGGCAGTCTGATGACTACGCCTTCCGGGCTTGGCGGGCTCAGCCTAGCTGCATGCCGCCTGGGGTCGCGATCAGCGGAGGTTTCACGTCCGTTGCCGCAGTAGAGCGCAATGGATTGCCCTCTTGAGAATGCCAGAGAGTGTCTGACAATGTTTAATATACGCCTGTGCAACGGGCAATACAAACATTAGTTTGTGTGCAAACGTTAGGCCGAAATCGACCCTTGGCTTTTTAAGCTTGTCTCCCTAAGCCCTTCTTTTTTCGCGCCCAAACCCTAGAAAACGCCAAAAATCTCACGATTAGCCTCAAAATTAGCATTAAAAGTAATAATAAATAGATTTAATATGCTTGACCGTGTATTTAAACCGCCCCTACAATCCGCTTGTATTCAAAAACCACGGGCTAACCCTTGACTCCAAAGAGCAAGCAGCCTGTTCGTCTGCCCAAGTAGGTAGGGCGTCGTTGGGATGGTGTTGCGCTTGCATAAAAACAAAAGCATAGCGCAGCAAACGATGCCAGTGTTTCCAATCCAAACGAGGAGCTGCTCCTTGGCCCACGCGCAGCAATGCGGCGTGCGCTAGGCCAACAGCCCCGCGCGTAGAAAGGCGTGATATGAACGTGATAAGCAAAATAGGCAATGGCCTGCGAACTTTCGCAGGCGATGTAGCCCAAGGATTTTTTGAGATTGCCCACAACGGGTTTGCCATGATGGGCTTGGTACTGGCTTTTGTCAGCCTGACCTTGATCGCAAAACCTGAACTGCGCGTGCAGAGCGAAACTGCCCTTATGGGCTGGCTGCAGGCACGCCAACCAGTAGCCGTGGTTGACAACTCGGCACTGGAAGCTGAGCCCGAAGCCATTGACCGCGCTACCGCAGCCAACCCTAAAGACCTGCCCAAACAGCAAGCCGCTGTAGCCTACTGGTTGAGCAAAAAATACCGTGTAGCACCAGAGCCTGTGTCAGCCCTGGTGGCCGAGGCGTTTGAAGTAGGCTCCAAGGTCAAGATTGACCCGACCCTGATTTTGGCGGTTATGGCCATCGAGTCTGGCTTTAACCCATTTGCCCAAAGCCCCGTAGGCGCACAGGGCCTGATGCAGGTCATGACCAATATCCACAGCGACAAATACGACGGTTTTGGCGGCAAATTTGCTGCCTTTGACCCCGTAACCAACCTGCGCGTAGGCGTGAAGGTGCTGCAAGACTGCATCGCCCGTGCAGGCTCGGTGGAAGGCGGCCTGCGCCAGTACGTGGGCGCTACCAGCGATGCCACCGAGGGCGGCTACACCGCCAAGGTAATGGCCGAGTACAACCGTTTGCGCGCTGTTGCAGGCGGTCAGGCCATGCCTACCATCGTGCCAGCAGCCCCAGTGACCATTCCTGTACTAGCTCCTGTGGCCCCCAAGGACAATATTGAAGACAAAATAGCCTCTTTGGCAAACTCTTAAAGTCCAGCTCGGGTACACTTGGCCTGTACGCAACTGGCGATAGGCGCTGACCCTTCTAGCAAGGCCTCCTTGCAAGCATCTTTACCCCAAAGATCTTAAGGATTTCAGCGCCGACGTGGGCCACCACTAGGGAGCGTGCCGCAGCACAAAGCCATTAGGCCACATGCTGCGATTTAGCCGTTCGCCTGGGCAGCCTCTTTTGAAGAGGACATTCCTTTGACTTGCCCCTACCCTTAGGACTGCCACGCCATGTTTAACCGTAACACCCTTATCGAACAAACCGACCCCGAGCTGTTTGCCGCCATTCAAGCTGAAAACGCCCGCCAAGAGCACCATATCGAGCTGATTGCCAGCGAAAACTACGCCTCCCCCGCTGTCATGGCGGCGCAAGGCACCCAGCTGACCAACAAATACGCCGAAGGCTACCCAGGCAAGCGCTACTACGGCGGCTGTGTGAACGTAGATGTGGCTGAGACACTGGCCATCAACCGCGTTAAGCAGCTGTACGGCGCGGACGCAGCCAACGTGCAGCCCCACTGCGGTGCCAGTGCCAACCAAGCCGTGTTTCTTGCCTTCTTAAAGCCCGGCGACACCATCATGGGCATGAGCTTGGCCGAAGGTGGACATCTTACCCACGGCATGCCGCTGAACATGAGCGGCAAATGGTTTAACGTAGTGAGCTACGGCCTGAACGAAAAAGAAGAAATCGACTACGACAAAATGGAAGCCCTGGCGCATGCGCACAAGCCCAAGCTGATCATTGCCGGTGCCTCCGCCTACGCCTTGCGCATCGACTTTGAGCGTTTTGCCAAAGTAGCCAAGGCGGTAGGTGCCATCTTTATGGTGGACATGGCCCACTACTCTGGCCTGATCGCGGGCGGCGTGTACCCTAGCCCCGTGCCGTTTGCCGATGTCGTCACCAGCACCACCCACAAAAGCCTGCGCGGCCCGCGCGGCGGCATTATCTTAATGAAAGCCGAGCACGAAAAAGCCATTAACAGCGCCATTTTCCCCGGCCTGCAGGGCGGCCCACTGATGCACGTCATAGCCGCCAAAGCCATCGCCTTTAAAGAAGCTTTAGAGCCCAGCTTTAAGCTGTACCAACAGCAGGTCATGAAAAACGCCGTGGTGATTGCCGAAACCCTGGTGCAACGCGGCCTGCGTATCGTCAGCGGCCGCACCGAAAGCCACCTGATGCTGGTCGACTTGCGCTCCAAAAATATCACCGGCAAAGAGGCTGAAAACGTGCTGGGCGATGCCTACATGACGATCAACAAAAACGCCATCCCCAACGACCCCGAAAAGCCCATGGTGACCAGCGGCATTCGCATCGGTACCCCGGCCATGACCACACGCGGCTTTAAAGAAGAAGAAGCCCGCGCCACCGCCCACCTGATAGCCGACGTGCTGGACAATCCGCGCGATGCCGCCAACATTGAAGCCGTGCGCGCCAAAGTAGTGGCACTGACCAGCCGCTTCCCGGTGTACGGCTGAACGCTAACGCCCTATGAAATGCCCTTTTTGCAACCACCTGGACACCCAAGTGGTTGAAACGCGCATTTCTGAAGATGCAGGCTTTATCCGCAGGCGCCGCCAGTGCGGTGCCTGCGAAAAGCGCTTTACCACCTACGAGCGCCCCGAGGTGAACTTCCCAGCGGTGGTTAAAAAAGACGGTCGCCGTATCGACTACCAGCGCGCCAAGCTGCAAGCCAGCTTCAGCCTGGCCCTGCGCAAACGCCCTGTCAGTATTGAGCAAGTCGACAGTGCCATCGAGCGCATCGAAGAAAAACTCCTCAACCTGGGTGCCCGAGAAATCCCCAGCTCCCGCCTGGGCGAGCTGGTCATGCGCGAACTGAAAAAACTCGACAAAGTAGCCTATGTGCGTTTTGCCAGCGTGTACCGCAGCTTTGAAGATATTGACGAGTTTCGGGCGCTGGTGGACGAGGTTCGGCGGTAAAAACAGCCCTTTTAGCGCTAATTAACCGGCTGTCTTGGCAAAACTGCCACTGGTCTAAATCATCTCTCACAGTAACGCAGAGTGGTAGACACTTATAAATATGCAAAATTTTATGAAATTTTTAAAGCTGCACGATCTGGTTTTGCGCAAAAGCACGCCCCAGCGTGGCTTTACCCTCATCGAGTTGATGGTCACTATTGCGCTGCTCGCCATTTTGTCAACGCTGGCAGTGCCCAGCTTTATGCAGACCATTGCATCCTCACGCTTAACCACCTCTACCAACGACCTTTACGCCACTTTGCTGCAAGCGCGCTCTAGCGCTATTAGCAAAGGGCAGCGAGTAACCGTGTGCAAAAGCAATACGGGTACTAATTGCACTACAGGCGCAGGTTCTTCATGGAATGACGGTTGGATTACTTTTGTAGACAGCACGCGCACCACGGCTACGCCTTCGGTAGACAGTGGCGAAACCGTGAGTTTTGTAGCCCAAGCCACCAATGCGGCCATTCTTATAAAAGGCAATACCAATGTGGTCGACTATGTTTCTTTCAGTGCCGACGGGCAATCTAAGCAAATGCTGGGGGGCTTTCAAACAGGTACTCTTCGCGTTTGCAGCACTTCAACTGCGCTAAAAGATAACCGCAGGGCACGGGATTTGACTATCAACATCTCTGGGCGCGTGGTCGTTGGCGCTCCAGCCACGGTAGCTAGTGCCACATGTATTGCGCCCACTTGATGATGAGAATGCATATGAGAACCAAACAACTTTCAAAAGCCAATAATGCCAAAGGCAAATCCAGGCACAGCGAGAGCGGAGCTACTTTAATTGAAATCTTAGTCACTGTGCTGATCCTTAGTTTCGGCATGCTGGGCATGGCTGCCCTGCAAACACGTGCTTTGCAAGGCAGCCAAAGCAGCGTTCAGCGTTCACAGGCCATTATGCTAAGCAACTACATCATGGACGCTATGCGTGTAGACCGCGAAAGCGCCAAGGGCGGCGACTACAACACAGGCGCTAACCCCATCTGCGGCCCTAGTGGTGTGACAGGTGCCACTTTGGCTAAAAACAATATGCGGGACTGGCTAACCGCTGCCCAACTCGGGTTAGGTGTAGCGAGCGATGCAACCACCTGCGGCTTTATCAGCTGTGACGGTAGCTATGCATGCACCGTGCGCATTCAGTGGGACGACAGAAAAGCGGGTGGTCTGGCTGAGCAAAAAGTCGAAGTTCGCTCCATACTTTAAGAGTCAGTTATGAACAGTTTATTTTTTAGCAAACAGCCTGCACCACTAAAAAAACAAATAGGTTTTACATTGGTAGAGCTATTAGTTGCCATGGTGCTAGGCATTTTCTTGGTAGGTGGTGTTGTCAGCATCTACAACTCTACACAGCAAAACTTCAGGGCCAATGAGAATTTAGCCCGTATACAAGAGAGCGCGCGGTTTGCGTTTGAACAGCTTGGCCGCGAAATCCGTGACCAAGGCAACAACCCCTGCGGTGTCAAAGCAGTTGCCAGTGTAATTCGCAACAGTGGAGCTTTGCCATGGTGGGCCAATTGGGACGGCGGTACGCTGGTAGGCTACGAAGGAACAACAACGTTTGCGGGTGCAACTTTTGGTACGGCCCTTAACCAACGAGTTTCTGGTACCGATGGACTGGTAGTTTTACGCGCTCGCATGGAGGACTCCAATTTAAGGGTGATTGAATCGCACTCGGCTGTGACGAATTCATTTGTACTCAAGACCGTTAATACGGCCACTGACCCTGGCCGGGTCTTTTTGGCTTGCGACAATAATTCCGGTGCACTTTTCCAGGTATTCGCGGCGACCACAAGTTCCCCTAGCAACATTCAATACTCGGCTACAGACCAAAACTGCAGCGACAAACTCGGCTTGCCACAACCCGCAAATTGCAGTGGTACAACTGCCAAAGTATTCAATGCAGGCGGTTTTGTGGCTGAATACGACCCTGCATTTTGGTACATAGGTGTAGGTGCCAACAACTCCAAATCGCTATATCGCACAACGCTTATTCGCCAGTCCAGCTCATTAACGACTACAGAGGCCCGGGAAATGGTGACCAATGTACATAATCTTCAGATCGAATACTTGACGCGAAACAATACGTTGGCTATCAATCCTCTCGCTACCTCTTGGGTGAAAGCTGACGACGCAATTTTTACAGGCCCAACAACCAATGGCTGGACTAATGCAAATACCAACGAAGTTGTTGCGGTACGCTTAACTTTAACTTTTAAAAGCCCTGATGCTATTGGCAGCGATGGCTTACCTCTGCAACGCCAAACCATTTCCGTCATCAGCCTGCGCAACCGTGAGCTTAAAGCATCATGAAAAACCGTTTTATACACCGCAGCCCCAGCAGACAGTCGAACCAAGGCGTTGTACTGGTTATTTCTCTCATCTTGCTGGTGGTTATGACTTTGTTTGGCCTTACTGCCGTAAAACTGGTGAGCAGCGAAGAGCGTATGGTAGCTAATACGTATGACCGCACAGTGGCGTTTCAGGCAGCTGAAGCGCAGCTGCGGCTGGCAGAAAAGCAAATTGAAGATGTAAGCCAACCCAGCCCTGCGGCACTGGCGGCATGCGCTTTGGCTGGCACACCAGCCACTTTAATGACCTGTGGCGCTCCGGCTGCCACCGCTACGCCCCGTTGGCTTGACCCCGCCTTTGCAAGCTGGACAGCAGGTACCGTGGTAGGCAGCGGCAGCTTGGCTATTACGCCCGATTATTTTGTTGAATATTTGGGCAACACCTACACCTGCGGTTTTGACGCAGTGTCCGCCTCTAAAACATGCAAACGCTACAGGGTTACGGTGCGTGCCGCGCCAGGCGCAGGACGCGCTGCGGTTGTTTTGCAATCCATTTACGCTACTTCCTAAATAACAGAGGTTCCTAATGAACTCCCTCAAAAACATATTTTCCAGTGCCGTGCGCTGGGGCTTGGTTGCTGCATCGTTTGCAGCGGCAGTTACCACCCATGCCGAACTCATCATAGGCAAGGTACCGCTGAGCTCACAAGTTACGGCCAAACCTTTAATTATGTTGGCCATGGGCAAAGACCACCGTATGTTCTACGAGGCCTATAACGATGCCAGCGATATTGACGGTGATGGCTCTATCGATATTCGTTTCAAACCAGGCTCTCTTGTCCCCTACTCAGGGTTATTTGACCCCCAACTGTGCTACAGCCATAACGACAAGGCCGATGGCACAGGTTTATTTTCACCCATTGGCGCAGTGGCAGGCTCACTTAGAACCTGTGCAGGCAGCTGGTCTGGGGACTGGCTTAACTATGTAACCACGGCACGCATCGATGCCTTGCGGGTAGTGCTGTATGGCGGCTACCGCGAGGTGGACAGTGCCACAGAAACCATTTTGCGCCGCGCCTACATTCCACAGGATGCGCACTCTTGGGCTAAAGAATACACCAGCGAGGCTGTAGACAAGTACAAAATTACCGACTACACCCCATTGGCTCAGCCCACAGCTAACAAACGACACTTTTTTGGTAACCTCACCCCCAATGCAGGTGTTAACTGCGCAGTTTTAGACGATTGCAGTCAAAAGGTGCATCCATGGTTATCTGTAGTGACCGACAGCACCATACGGGTTTGGCAATGGGCATCTAAAGAGCGCCCTGTGCTTGACGGCAGCCACGCAGGAACGCGAAAAGACCTTACCGTGCGTGTTTCTGTTTGTACCCCAGTGTTTAAGGATCCGGCCAACTGCAAAAAATACGGTACTGGTGCTAGTGCTATCTACAAGCCCGTGGGCATTTTGCATGACTTTGGCGAAAACGAATCTGCTTTGTTTGGCCTGATGTCGGGCAGCTACGATAAAAACTTTTCAGGTGGTCGGTTGCGCAAAGTCATGAGCTCCTTTAAAACAGAAGTTGATGAAAATACCGGGCAATTTACAGCCGCTGCAACTATTGTTAAAACCATTAACAACTTTCGTCTTAGAGATTTTAACAACGGCCGCACAGACAACACATACCGCGGCGGTTTTGATAACGTAAACCGAATTGCGCTAGAAGGTGAAAGGGTCGACTGGGGTAACCCTGTTGGCGAGATTATGTACGAAGCGGTGCGCTATTTAGCGGGCAAAGGCGCTGCTACTGGTGCCTACGCCGGAAGCACCACCTTCGACGACGAAGTAGGTTTACCTTCTGCAGTGTGGGACAAGCCCTATGCTCCATCCAACTCGTCTAACAGTGTGAGTGCAGCCAAAGCGCCTTGGTGTGCGCGGGCCAACATGTTAACTATTTCAGACACCAACATTTCCTACGACTCTGACCAGTTACCAGGGGTTTTTTCTGGATTTGGCGCAGGCATTACTGGTGATATCAGTGCCAAAAGCATCATTGACGGCAGTGCTACTAGTTTAAACGTGGGGAACGTGGCGCAGTTTATTACGGCAAATCAACTTGGCGTTACGGGCAAAAAGTTTATAGGCCAGTCTGGCACTGTGATCAGTACAGCACCCTTTCCGCAAGACGTGACATCTTTAAGCAATATCCGAGGGCTTGCACCAGAAGAGCCCACCAAGCAAGGTAGCTATTACGCTGCCTCAGTTGCGCATTTTGCGAAAGTGAACGACCTGCAGCCTACCTTGCAAGGCAATCAGACTATTGACAGCTTTTTTGTTGCACTTGCCTCACCACTGCCACGCATTGAAGCCAAGCTACCCAATGGCAAGGTCATCACCATAGTGCCGTTTGCAAAATCAGTTGACGGCGGAGGTATTAGCAACACAAAAGGCTCTTTCCAGCCCACCAACCAAATTGTTGATTTTTATGTTGAAACCATTGCAAACTCAGGCCCATCAGACATAGACAATAGCGTCAACGGTGGGCGTTACCAAGCAAAATTCAACATCAATTTTGAAGATGCTGAACAGGGTGCTGACCACGACATGGATGCCATTGTTGAATATACAGTAACTGCTAACGCTGATAGCACCTTAGACGTATTACTAAAAGCCACCTATGAAGCCGGCGGTATCAGCCACCGCATGGGTTATGTGATTTCAGGAAGCACTAACGATGGCATTCACCTTGTGGTTCAAGACGACCTGAGCACTAAGCCTTATTTTTTAAATGTGCCACCGGGCAAGACACCTGGTTACTGTGACGTAACGCCTACACCACCGGCAGATTGCAATAAACTGCCCAACTCTAAAGAGGCTACATTTAACAGCAGTACAACTAAATTTACACCTAGCGCTGCTTCTGCGGCCACATTCTTAAAAGATCCGATGTGGTATGCAGCCAAATGGGGTGGTTTTATTGATGCCAATAAAAATGGCAGCCCCGACTTAACATCTGAATGGGACATAGATGGCAATGGCGTACCAGACACCTACTTTTTTGTTCAAAATCCCACAAAATTGAGAGAAAATTTAACTAAAGCGTTTAAATCTATTGTGGAAAGAAACGGCAGCTCCAGTAACCTTGCGTCCAACAGCAGCAGTTTGGACACCAACACCCAAGTTTACCGCGCCAGCTACACAGCAGGTAAATGGTCTGGCGACTTAAAAGCCTACCCCGTTACGGCCAACGGACTGGGTAGTTTGGAGTCATGGTCTGCCAGAGACTCTGTTCCCGCATGGAACACACGAAAAATCCACATGGGCACGACAGATGCTACCGTAGTAGACACGCGGATTACAGCATTTTCTGCACTGCCTTTGGCCAGCCAAACTTTGCTTCAAAATGAAGACATTTACAACTATGTGCGTGGCGATACCAGAAAAGAAATAGACAAAGGTGGCACCTACCGAGACCGTGATGGTTTGCTGGGTGACTTTATTTCTTCATCGCCTAACTACGATGCAGAAAAAAACATGATTTTCATTGGTGCCAACGACGGCATGCTGCATGCATTTGACACCACCAAAGGCACCGAAACTTTTGCAGTTATACCCAGAGAAGTGCTGCCTAAACTTAAAAATTTGGCAGATACCGCCTACACCAGCTCACACGAATACTATGTAGATGGCGATGTAGCCTTGGGCTTTAGGTACAGCAGCTTGACCAACGACACAAAGTATATTTACTCTTTGCTAGGCCGCGGCGGCAAAGGTTTGTTTTCTATCAAGTCAACAGGCGACACCCCTACGATGCTATGGGAATACACCCCGTTAGCTAATGCCAGCGCAGCGGTCGACAAAGACCTTGGCTTGATGTTAGGGCGGCCAACGTTTGTGCCATTGAACAACGGCAAGGCAGCTTTGATTGCAGGCAATGGCTATAACAGCACAGATGGTAAGGCAGTGCTGTATTTATTTATCGTCAACCCCGATGGCACGCTGTTTGAGGTAAAGAAAATAGACACGGGTGTTGGCAGCGACAACGGCCTTGCGGGCCCTGCTTGGATCGACGAAAACGGTGATGGCATAGCCGACTCGATTTTTGCAGGTGACTTAAAAGGTAATTTGTGGAAATTTGATGTGTCCAGTGGCTCATCAGCTAGCTGGAACGTAGCGCTTGGTGGCTTACCGCTATTTAAAGCGGTCGACTCATCAGGCAAAGCGCAGCCCATTACCGCTCCGGTGTATGCTAGGCAAAATAATCTTACGGGCAGTACCAATGCAAGTAAATTCTTTATCTTCTTCGGCACGGGCTCTTATTTTCAGGCTGGCGACCCTTATAACTTAGATGTGCAAAGCTGGTATGGCATTATTGACGGCACCACTGCAGTGCCTAGCCGTTCCAACCTGACGCAACGTACCATCAGCAATACGGGCACAGTAGCCGGGGTTGATGTGCGCGTTTTTAGCCCGCAAACTGTCTCGACAGACATGACGGGCAAGCGCGGTTGGTACATAGACTTGACAGCCTCACCCGCCGTGGGAGAGCGTATTGTCTCGCGCGCCCAAGTTATCACACTGGCCGCGCCAGTTTTGAAGGTGTCTTCCCTTTACCCTATTACGAACGACGAATGCGTACCTGGCGGAGACGGCTATCTGAACTATGTTGACCCATTTACGGGCGGCGGTATCCAGACGGGGTTTATCGACGTTAATAAAGACGGTAAGTTTGACGGTAACGACTCCTTATCTGGCAAAGCAGTAGGCAGCGTAAGACTGGGTATTGGCATTCCAACGACATCCATTTTTGTATCAAGTGGTAATGGTTCAGCCAGCTCCGGGGGCTCTGGCGGTACCTTAGCTTTAACGCCAAACGGCAAGGGCGAGCCAGAGAGACTTTGCGATGGCAATGGCTGTACGGATACCTTAGACCCAGTAGCCAAGTGCAGCTCTGGCGGTTTAGATATACAAAACGCCAGCGATGGAACAGCCTCCTTGGCTATCAAAGGTTGCCCATCCAACTTCAAGGGCCGTGTATCATGGCGCGAAATTTTGAAAGACTAATATGCAAAACAAAAAATCTATGCGGGGCTTCACGTTGATTGAGGTCATGATTGTGGTAGCAATAGTTGGCATATTGGCAGCTATTGCTATCCCTAGCTACCAAAACCATATTATTTCAACCCGCCGCTCTGTGGCTGCAGGCTGCGTGCAAGAAATGGCGCAGCAAATGGAACGGCGCTACACCACCAGTTTGCAGTACGACAGCACTACTACGTTGCCGGCGCTAGGCTGCACCACCAGCGTGGCTGATTTTTATACTTTTACATTTGCTATAGCGCCTACGACCCAAGCCTATGGTCTACAAGCTACGCCTTTGGCTGGCCAAGCAAACGATAGCTGCGGTAATTTGACCTTGAATGAAAAAGGCGTAAAGGGAACGTCAGGCTCTACTGTTGCAAAATGCTGGAAGTAAGCTTGCATGCAGCTAGCTGTGACAGATTGGCTGGCCAACCCAAACCCTCGGGTTACCTGCACCATCAAGCTGGGTGCATACACATTTACCGGCCACACCCAACCCCGAGGCCATGCCCATGCTGAGGTGATGGCGCTGCGCGAGGCTGCTGCCCAAGGCATATCTGTCAAAGGCGCTACCGCCTATGTATCGCTAGAGCCTTGCTCTCACTTTGGCCGCACGCCGCCTTGTTGCCACGCGCTGATTGACGCGGGTATTGCCAAGGTGGTGGTGGCTATTTTGGACCCTAACCCGTTGGTGGCGGGGCGCGGGGTGCAGATGCTGCGCGCTGCCGGGGTACAGGTGGAGGTGCTGGCCACTGACAGTGCCCAGGCTGTGGCTTCGCGTGAGCTTAACATTGGGTTTTTTAGCCGCATGCTGCGCGGCGTACCTTGGGTGCGGTTAAAAATAGCCGCCTCGCTCGACGGGGTGACTGCACTGCCCAATGGGGCCAGCCAGTGGATTACCGGGGTGGGCGCCCGTACTGACGGGCATGCTTGGCGCGCGCGGTCGTGTGCGGTGCTGACCGGTATTGGCACGGTGCTGCAAGACGACCCTTTGCTGGACGTGCGGCATATGGACACCCCGCGCCAGCCGCATGTGGTGGTTGTGGACAGCCAGCTGGAGACTCCACTGAACGCCAAGCTGTTTAGCACCCTGGGCAAGCGCCCTGTGCAAGGCGAGAAGTTTGGCCTAACGCAAGATGTTATAGATTCGATAGCTGGCCGTGCGCTATTTATTTACGCTGCTGTACCTAATGCTGCTAAAAAGCGCGCCTTAGAGGCGCTGGGCGCTACGGTCATTTACCTGCCTGACGCCAGCGGTGCCAAAGTTGATCTACAAGCTATGGTGCGCGACCTGGGCCAGCGTGAGATAAACGAGCTGCATGTAGAGGCAGGCTTTAAGCTTAACGGCTCTTTGCTGCGGGCAGGTGTGGTAGATGAGCTGCTGGTGTACACCGCGCCCAAGCTGCTGGGCGCTGGCATGGGCATGGCCAACCTGCCCGAACTTGCCCAGCTAGACGGCGCAGTGCAGCTTGACTTTCAGTCGGCTGACAAAGTGGGGGAAGACTTGCGCATTGTGGCCAGGCTGCGCGGGCGAGACCAGTTTTAAGCGCCTGATTTTTAGGGATTCACCCCTTTTACCGCTGCAGGGATGCCAAACCCTGCGAAAATGCAGGTATGTTTACAGGCATCATCACAGGTGTGGGGCGCATCGCCGCCGTCCACCCACTCGGCAACAGCTCTTTTCATGGCAAGCGCCTAACCATTTCCGTGCCTGCCGCCTATCTGGACGATGTGGGCTTAGGCGACAGTATTGCGCTTAACGGCGCATGCATGACGGTCACCACGCTGGATACGGCTGCACTCCAATTTACCATCGACATCTCTGCCGAATCGCTAGACAAAACTGCGGGCCTAGACGCACTGGCCCGCATTAACCTTGAAAAAGCAGTGCGCGCGCATGACCGCTTGGGCGGCCATATTGTCAGCGGCCATGTGGATGGTGTAGGCCATGTCAGCTATTTTGCGCAAATTGGCGAAAGCTGGGAGCTGCGCGTCATGGCACCGCATGCCTTGGCCAAATACCTGGCTTACAAAGGCTCTATCACCATCAACGGCGTGAGCCTGACGGTCAACTCGGTGCACGACAGTGCACTAGGCTGCGAAGTGAGCATCAACCTGATTCCCCACACCGTTGACAACACAGCCCTGGGCACACTCAAAGCAGGCTCGCCTGTCAACGTAGAAATTGACACCGTGGCGCGCTATGTGGAGCGCATGCTGTCACTGTCAAGCACAGCCAACACACAGCCATCCCACCACCCTGCATGAAGGACAACACCATGTCGTTACACGCCATTAAATCCACACTAGCGCCCGTGGCCATCTCCAAAGTAGAAGACATCGTGGCCGACATGGCGGCGGGCAAGATAGTGATCTTGGTCGACGAAGAAGACCGCGAAAACGAAGGCGACTTGGTTTTAGCGTCTGACCACGTGAGTGCCGAGGCCATTAACTTTATGGCCCGCTTTGGCCGTGGCTTGATTTGCCTGACCCTGACCAAAGAGCGCTGCGAATTCCTCAAGCTCCAGCCCATGGCCACGCGCAATGGCACCAAGCACAGCACCGCGTTTACCGTGTCGATTGAAGCTGCCGAAGGCGTGACCACCGGCATCAGCGCGGCAGACCGGGCGCGCACGGTGCAAGTGGCCGTAGCCAAAGCTACACAGGCTGATGACCTGGTACAACCAGGCCACATCTTTCCGCTGCAGGCAGTGGACGGCGGCGTGCTGATGCGTGCAGGCCATACCGAGGCAGGCTGCGACCTGGCCGCTATGGCGGGCTGCTCGGCCAGCGCGGTAATTTGCGAGATCATGAAAGACGATGGCACCATGGCCCGCCTGCCCGACCTGCAACTGTTTGCAGCCGAACATGGCCTCAAAATTGGCACCATTGCCGATTTGATAGAGCACCGCAGCCGCACCGAAAGCTTGGTAGAAAAAGTAGGCCAGCGCGCCATGCACACCAGCTACGGCGAATTTACTGCCATCGCTTTCAAGGACAAAACCAGCCACGGCGTGCACATCGCCTTGGTCAAAGGCCAATGGGGCCCGGCCGACACCATTGCCGCCCGCGTACACGAACCCATGAGCGTGCTCGATGCGCTAGAGCTCAACCGCCCCATGCACAGCTGGAGCCTGGATGCCAGCTTGAAATACATAGCCCAGCAAGGCCGCGGTGTGGCCGTGCTGCTTAACTGCGGCGAGAATGCCGCGCAACTGGTAGCGCAGTTTGAAGGCGTGGCCAAAGCGTCGCAAGCGCCCGAACGCGGCCGCATGGACCTGCGCACCTACGGCATTGGCGCGCAGATACTGCGCGAAGTGGGCGTAACCCGCATGATGCTGCTGGGCAAGCCGCGCCGCATGCCCAGCATGGCAGGCTACGGCTTGGAAGTTGCGGGCTTTGTAGCCCACGCAGAATAAACTGGCAAGGACTACTATGTTTGGAGCAGACAAAGGCAAAGCCGCACGCGACATGTTAGACGGCCGCAGGCTGTACATCGGCATGGTGCAGGCCCGCTTTAACGAAGACATTACCAACGCACTGGCCCAGGCCTGCAGAAAAGAACTGCTGGCATTGGGCGTGCAAGACAAGCACATTGACCACGTGATGGTGCCCGGCGCGCTAGAGGTGCCCGTAGCACTGCAGGCCTTGGCCGAAAAAAACCAGTACGACGCGTTGATTGCGCTGGGCTGCATTGTGCGCGGTGAAACCTACCACTTTGAGCTGGTGGCCAATGAATCAGGCGCGGGGGTAAGCAAGGTGTCGCTGGACTACAAACTGCCGATTGCCAACGCCATCATCACCACAGAAGATATGGCGCAAGCCGTGGCCCGCCAGACCGACAAAGGCCAAGATGCAGCCCGTGTGGCAGTGGAAATGGCCAATTTACTGAACGAACTGGCCTAACGCGATGGAAAACCCTATGACGCAATCCCCACCAGCGCGTGGCCCGCAAAGCCCAAACCCGAAAACAAACAACCCAAAAGCCCGTGACCAAAAAGCCAAAGCCCCAGTGCGCTCGGGCCGGGCCCGAGCGCGCGAATTTGCCATTCAGGCGCTGTACCAGCACCTGGTAGGTAAAAACGAAGCCAGTGACATTGACATGTTTACCCGCGACCTGCAAGGCTTTAGCAAGGCCGACGCAGCCCACTACGACGCGCTGTTCCATGGCTGCGTAGAACAAGCTGATGCGCTGGACCAAAAAATTGTGCCCCACCTAGACCGCCCGCTGGCCGAAATATCGCCCGTAGAGCGTGCAGTGATGTGGCTAGGTGCCTACGAGCTAGAGCATTGCCTGGACGTGCCCTGGCGCGTGGTGCTAAATGAATACATTGAACAGGCAAAGGCTTTTGGCGGCACCGACGGGCATAAGTATGTCAACGGTGTTTTGAACAAGCTAGCCCCCAAGCTGCGCGCAGCCGAGGTAGGCAGCGACAAAGCGCCGTCTAACAAGCACAGCCACCGGCCTGCCAAGGCAGAAAAGTCTGCGTAAACGGCAGCGTTTAACCCCTGCCTATGCACCTCTCCCAGCGCGCACAAAGAATAGAGCCTTTTTATGTGTTGGAGGTGGGCAAAGCTGCCGCCAAGCTGGCCGCGCAAGCAGCGCACACCGACCGGCCGATGATTTTTGTCAACATTGGCGAGCCTGACTTTTCAGCCCCGCCACTGGTGCAAGACGCCGCCCAGCGCGCCATTGCCGGGGGCCATACCCAGTACACCCAAGCCACCGGCATGGGCGAGCTGCGCGAACGCATTAGCGATTGGTACGCCAGCCGGTTTGGCCTGCAGGTGCCTGCGCGGCGCATAGTGCTAACCGCTGGTGCATCGGCAGCGCTGCAGCTGGCCTGCTTGGCGCTGGTAGAAGCCGGTGACGAAGTGCTGATGCCCGACCCCAGCTACCCCTGCAACCGCCAGTTTGTAGCGGCGGCTGAAGGCACAGCCACTTTGATTGCCTGCACACCTGAGGAGCGGTTTCAGCTGACGGCGGACAAGGTAGAGGCGGCTTGGCGCGGTGGCAATTTAAAAACCCGTGGCGTTAATTTAAAAACCCGTGGCGTTTTGCTCGCCTCACCTTCTAACCCCACAGGCACCTCCATTCACCCTGGCGAGCTGGGCCGCATTCACAATGTAGTCAGCACGCGCGGCGGCGTGACGATGGTGGACGAGATTTACCTGGGCCTGAGCCACGATGCAACTTTTGGCCAAAGCGCCCTGGCTATTGACGACCAGGTCATCAGCATCAACAGCTTTAGCAAGTACTTTTGCATGACCGGCTGGCGCTTGGGCTGGATGGTGGTGCCCGATGCCTTGGTGGGCACCATCGAAAACCTGGCCCAGCACCTGTACATTTGCCCCAGCACGCTGGCCCAGCGCGCGGCGCTGGCCTGTTTTGAACCCGCCAGCCTGGCCGAGTACGAGCGCCGCCGCGCCGAGTTTAAAGCCCGGCGCGACTACTTTATTCCGGCCCTGCGCAGCTTGAGCTTTGAGGTACCGGTGGAGCCTGATGGTGCTTTCTATGTCTACGCTGACTGCTCTAAGATTGCCAGCAAATTGGCCAGCACATCGCCCTCTGCGGCAACCCAAACCAGCCTAGGCACCAGCTGGGACTTTTGCTTTAACATGCTGCACCGCGCCCACGTGGCCATCACCCCGGGGCGCGACTTTGGCCAGCACAGCACGCAGCAGTTTGTGCGTTTTTCTACTGCCAGCAGCATGGCCGACCTGCACACCGCTATTGCGCGCATGCGCCAGGTGCTGGCCTGATGTTTACCTGGCCCGTGCGCGTTTACTGGGAAGACACCGATGCCGGCGGCATTGTGTTTTATGCCAACTACCTTAAGTTTATGGAGCGCGCCCGCACCGAATGGCTGCGCAGCCTGGGCCTGTCGCAAAGCCTGCTGCGCCAGCCAGCCGAGGGGCCTGGCGCGCAACCTAGAACGCATCCTGGCGAGTCTAGTGCGCACCCGGCTGGTGCGGGCGGCATGTTTGTGGTGCGCAGCACCCAGGTGGAGTACCTGGCCCCAGCACGGCTGGACGACCAACTTTTGGTTACAGCAAAGCTGGTGGAAAGCACCCGAATTACGCTTACCATTGCACAAGAAATACGACTATCGCCCAAGGAAATGCTGCATGAGCAGCTATTAAATAGTGAGCGTATTGCGCTGGGCCTAGCTGAACTTTCCCACCTTCCCGTGGTCTGTACTGGGCGCATCCGTATTGCCTGGGTGGACACCGAAAAACTCCAACCCGCCCGAATCCCCTCCCATTTGCGCAAGGAACTGCAGTGAACCAAGATTTATCAATTTTGCATTTGGTGCTTAACGCCAGCTTTGTGGTGCAGGCCGTGATGCTGCTGCTGGTGGTGGTCTCCGTGGCCAGCTGGGCGGCTATTTTTCGCAAGCTGATTGTGCTGCGCAAGGTTAAAGCGCTTAATGAAGAGTTTGAGCGGGATTTTTGGTCCGGCACCTCGCTTAACGAGCTGTTCCAGTCGGCGGCTAAAAACGCCAAGCTGTCCGGCCCGATGGAGCGCATATTTGCCAGCGGCATGCGCGAATACCAAAAACTGCGCGAACGCCGCATTGCCGACACCGCCACCCTGATGGAAGGTGCCCGCCGCGCCATGCGCGCCAGCTACCAGCGCGAGCTGGATGCCGTAGAGAGCAATTTGTCGTTTCTGGCCTCGGTGGGCAGCGTCTCGCCGTATGTGGGCTTGTTTGGCACGGTGTGGGGCATCATGCATGCGTTTACCGGCTTAGCGTCGCTGCAGCAGGTCACCCTGGCCACCGTGGCCCCCGGCATTGCCGAGGCGCTGGTGGCCACCGCCATTGGCCTGTTTGCCGCCATTCCAGCGGTGGTGGCCTACAACCGCTTTGCCCACGACATTGACCGCGTGGCCATCAAGCTAGAGACTTTCATCGAAGAGTTTTCTAATATTTTGCAGCGCAACCTGGGTGGCCAGGCGGCGCAAGCGGGCCAAAGCGTCCAAACCGCCACGGCTGCGGGCCGCTAGGCCATTTAGCCCCAAGGAGAACCCCATGCCCGCCATGATGTCCCGAGGCCGAGGCCGCCGCACCATCAACGAGATCAACATGGTGCCGTTTATCGACGTGATGCTGGTGCTGTTGATTATCTTTATGGTCACCGCACCCCTGATCAGCCCCAGCGTGATCGACCTGCCCAGCGTGGGCAAGGCGGCCAAGCAGCCTGATACGGTGATTCAAATCATCATCAAAAAAGACGATTCTTTAGAGATAAAAAGCACTCTGACCCAAGGAAATGCTGCACAAGCAGCTATCAGTACCGTAGCAAGCCAAGTTAAAACTCTGCAAGCCGGCACCACCACCACCCCCGTCATCATCAGCGCCGACAAAGCCGTTAAATACGAAACAGTGGTCAAGGTGATGGACAGCCTGCAGCGCGCGGGCATAGCGCGGGTGGGCTTGTCGGTGCAGCTGGCCAAATAACTGCGCGCTGCCCTGTCTCTACAGCACGCCCCAGACTGCACCATCCCTGCTGCCCCTGCCACAGCCCGTTATGTCCAGCACCGCCCACCGCAACGAATTTGCCCCGCCTGCCCAGCCGGGCATGCTGCGCGCGATGGGCTTGGCCATTTTGGCGCACCTGCTGCTGGTGGCCGCCCTCACCTGGGGGGTTAACTGGAAGAGCAAAGCCACCCAGCTCACAACGGCAGAGGCCGAGCTGTGGTCTAGCCTGCCCCAGCAGGCCGCGCCCCGTGCGGTAGAGCCCCCGCCAATACCCACGCCACCTGAACCCAAACCGGTAGCCAAACCCACCCCAGCACCCGCCCCACCGCCTGAAAAGCTGCCTGAGAAGGCCCCCGACATAGTGGACAAAGTCGACAAGCCGTTGAAAAAGAAACCCCTCCCTCCGCCCGAAAAACCACCCGAGCCTGAGCCCCTGCCCAAAGCAAGACCCAAACCCGCAACGCCACCGCCTAGCGCCGCCGAGCTGAAAAAAGCCGCCCAGCAGCTGGCCGCAGAAGAAGCCAAAATACAAGCCAAAGAAGCCGAGGCTCAGCGCGAGGCCAACCTTAAGCGCATCACCGGCATAGCGGGCGCCTCTGGCGGGGCCACGGCTACAGGCAACGCGCCGCAAAGCAGCGGGCCGTCTAGCGGCTACAGCGGGCGCATCAAGGCCAAAGTACGGCCCAACCTGGTCTTTACCAGCACTGTCAGTGGCAACCCCAAAGTGGAAATAGAGGTGCGCCTGGCACCCGATGGCACTATTTTGGGCCGCCCCCGCGTCGTCAAAAGCAGTGGCAACCCCGAGTGGGACGATGCCGTGGTGCGCGCATTTGAAAAAACCGAGACCCTGCCCCGCGACGCAGATGGCCGCGTGTACAGCCCCATGATTGTTGAATGGCGCGTGAATGATTAGCCAATCAGCCATCAAGCCAAATGGCCGCACACGGGTTGGCACTTAAAAACAACTAAACCGCGCCTGAATGCCAAAAAATACCGCCTGCGGCGCGCGGGCACACAGGAGGTAACTAAATTACTGCGGGTAATGCCTAGCAACTCGTAACACAGCACGTCAACGGCTGTTCAGGCAAACCCGTTATAGTGCTCGGGTCTTGGAACCTTTCTAAGCCACGAAAACTACCACTCTTTGAGGAATTAACTATGTTGAAAAAACTGTTTGTTATTTTTGCCATGCTGTACGCAGCTATCGCTTTTGCCGCTGTTGACGTAAACAAGGCTACCGCTGCTGAACTTGACGCCATCAAAGGCATTGGCCCTGGCATTTCGGGCAAAATTTTGGACGAGCGTAAAAAAGGCCCGTTCAAAGACTGGAACGACATGATCACCCGTGTTAACGGTATTGGCGACACCAATGCAGCCAAGTTTTCAGCCGAAGGCATGACCGTCGGCGGCGCATCGTTTAACGGCGTAGCCGCTAAACCTACCGTGACAGCCAAGAAAGACGAAAAGCCAGCCGCTAAGGATGCCAAAGACGCTAAGCCAGCCGCCGCCGCTGCAGCAGCACCTGCTAAAGATGCCAAAGCCGCAGAAGCCAAGCCAGCTGCAGCCGCTGATGCTAAAGCTGACCCCAAAGCAGAAGCTGCAATGAAAAAAGAAGCTGACAAAAAAGCCAAGGACGAAGCTAAAGCCAAAGCCGCTGATGAGAAAAAAGCCAAAGCTGAGGCAGACAAGAAAGCCAAAGCCGACGCTAAGCCTGCCAAAGAAGCCAAGCCAGCCGCTGCCAAAGACGCAGCCAGCGCTGCCAAGAAGTAATCAGCTCTCAAGCCGATACGCAAGCCCGGTTCGCCGGGCTTTTTTGTCTTCAGTTTTTAAGATTTTTGGTGCTGTGGCCCAAGTAAATTCTGCACGGGTAGCTATGTATTTCATAGTAATCTGGTTTGTATTGCTGCGGGTTTTGAACAGCCCGTGGCAACGCTTATGTAGGTCTATTCACCTTGGTCGGGCGACGGGACATGTTATTTGCAAACTTCCGCGAATCACGCGCAGGTGAAGTAAGTATTTGCCCGTTTGGTAGTACGACGCGCCTTCGCT
>JAYWGO010000040.1:0-25462 GCA_043778205.1 Polaromonas sp.
GGCCTTGATGAAAATCTGGAAAAAGGCGCGCGGTGCAAAAGCTAGCCTAGCGCGCCCTGATTTCGCGCGTGTTTTTGGAAGATTTTGCAGCAAGGCCACGCTCAAGCGGCGCTAATGTACAAAAGCTAATCAAGCAATCTTCAAAGGCCCGAAGATAACCAAAAACCAAGGATTTTAAGAAAAACAACCCTATGGCCCAAGTAAATGCTGCACAAGCAGCTATTAAAAACATAGTACCCATGCAACCCGCAAGCAGTGGCAAGCCTAAGGCCGGTGGCTGCTGACCAGCATCAACGACTGCAGCAGCAACTGGGCCGAGGCTACGTTGGTGGCACAGGGTACGTTGTGCACGTCGCAGGCGCGCACCAGGGCGTTGATGTCAGGCTCATGTGGCTGCGGGGTCATGGGGTCGCGCAGGAAAATTACCGCATCTATTTTGCCGCCCGCTAAGCGCGCGCCTATTTGCAGGTCGCCGCCCATCGGGCCTGATAAAAACCGTTCAATTTTCAGGCCCGTAGCCTTGCTAATACGTGCGCCAGTAGTGCCAGTGGCGCAGAGCTTGCAAGTAGCCAAAAAGGGCAAAAAATCGGCTGCCAGGGTCAAAATATCGGGCTTTTTGCCATCGTGGGCAATCAAGGCGATGCGCAGTGTGGGCATGCCAGCGGTGTGAGGTTTCATAACCGCATCATAGTGCCAAGGCCGCTAAACACCTTGCCCAACGTGTTGCCGACCAGCCTGCCCGGCTGCACCAACTGCAGCGGCAAGTTGCATTTTGGCCCCCTAAAATGCATTTGTACCGGCCTATGTAGGGCTAAGAGTCTATTTTGAGGTGGCCTGTGGCCCCAATAACACCCCAAAGGTGCATCTAGTCCGTACAATGGTGCAATGCAACATAACAATGTGAGTTGTTACCAGATATCTTTCTGTGCACATTAACCCAAAGGTTTGCCCATGCTGTACCAAGTTTATGAAACCCAACGCGCGCTGATGGAGCCGTTTACCGAGTTTGCGCAAGCGGCCTCCAAAATGTTTGGCAACTCTGGCAGCGCCTTTAGCAAAGTGCCCTACGCGCAGCGCGTAGCCGCAGGCTACGGCCTGGCCTACCGCTTGGGCAAAGACTACGAAAAACCAACGTTTGGCATCAAAACTGTAGACGTAGACGGCGCGCCTGTCGCTATCCATGAGCGTATAGAAATTGACAAACCGTTTTGCGAACTGCGCCGCTTTAAGCGCTTTACCGACGATGTAGGCACCCTTGGCAAGCTCAAAGGCCAGCCTGCCGTGCTGATAGTAGCTCCCCTGTCGGGCCACTACGCCACGCTACTGCGCGACACCGTTAAAACCATGCTGGGCGGCCACAAGGTGTACATCACCGACTGGAAAAACGCCCGCACCGTACCGCTAACCGAAGGTAAATTTAGCCTGAACGAGTACGTAAACTATGTGCAAGAATTTATCCGCCACCTGCAGGGCATTTACGGCAATTGCCATGTGGTCAGCGTATGCCAGCCTACCGTGCCCGTGCTGGCAGCGGTTAGCCTGATGGCCTCGCGCGGCGAGACCACACCCCTGTCTATGACCATGATGGGCGGGCCGATTGATGCGCGCTTGGCCCCCACTGCCGTCAACAATTTAGCCACCACCAAGCCCTTTAGCTGGTTTGAAAACAATGTGATCTACAAAGTGCCCGCCAGCTTTGCCGGCGCAGGCCGCCGTGTATACCCCGGCTTTTTGCAGCACACCGGCTTTGTTGCCATGAACCCGCAAAACCATGCCAAAAGCCACTTTGACTTTTTCAAAGACCTGGTTAAAGGCGACGGTGCCAGTGCCGACGCGCACCGCGCCTTCTACGACGAATACAACGCCGTGCTGGACATGGACGCCGACTACTACCTGGACACGATTGAGACGGTGTTTCAAAAGTTCAAGCTGGTTGAAGGCACCTGGGAAGTGCAATCGGTGGACGGGCACACTGAGCTGGTGTGCCCTGCCGACATCACAACCACATCGGTACTGACCGTAGAAGGCGAGCTAGACGACATCAGCGGCAGCGGCCAAACCCAGGCCGCCCACGGCCTGTGCAGCGGTGTGCCCGCCGCCCAGCACCAGCATTTTGAAGTAGAAGGCGCAGGCCACTACGGCATCTTCAGCGGCCGCCGCTGGCGCGAGGTAACCTACCCTGTGGTGCGCGACTTTATTTTGAAGGCGCACACCGCAGCGGGTGCCCCCGGTGCCGTGAAAGCCAAGCCAGCGGCCAAATCTGTAGCTGCAGCGGCTAGCCAACATGCTACCGCTAAAGCTGCATTAGCAGTGGCCACTAAAGCGACTGCCAAAGTAAAAGTCAAAGCCAAAACTCAAACCACAGCAAAACTACCCGCACGCAAGGCGTCTAGTAAACCAGTAGCTAAACGCAAAGCCGTTTAAGCCTGCTAGCCCCTGCTGCGGTAGGGGCCAGCGGCGCAGTGTGTACAGTATGGCATTAATGAACCGTCCACCCGCCACCTCTGTCAAAGCGCTTAGCCCACAGGCGCTGCGCATCCACGCCGCCCTGCCCCAAACCCAGTGCCAGCGCTGCGGCTACCCCGACTGCGCAGGCTACGCCCATGCCATCGCGCACGAGGCCGCACCCATCAACCAGTGCCCACCCGGCGGCACAGAAGGCCTGCAGCGCCTAGCCGCCCTCACCGGGCAAGCTGCCACAGCTCTTAACCCGCAGTTTGGCGTAGCCCAAGAGCGCACCGTGGCCTACATCGACGAGGCTTGGTGCATCGGCTGCACACTGTGCATCAAAGCCTGCCCGGTTGACGCCATCATTGGCAGCAACAAACACATGCACACCGTGCTAGAGGCCACCTGCACCGGCTGCGAGCTGTGCATCCCCGCCTGCCCGGTAGACTGCATCGAGCTAGAAATTACCACCCCCGGCCACACCGGCTGGCAAGCCTGGTCCGCCCCCCAAGCCGCCAACGCCCTAGAGCGCTACGAATTTCACCTGGCCGCGCAAAACCGCGGCACACAACCCGCAACCCCAGGCCGCAAAAACAGCGTAGTAGAGGCCGCCATGCAAAAAGCGCGGGATAAAAAAGCGCTGTAGCACGCTAAAACCTATGTCGGCCCTGGTGCGCAACCTGCTTACTGCTTTGCTGGCGCTTTGGCGCTATGGGCGCACTGCGCCGCTGGCCACAGTGGTGTGCCGGTTTTGGGTCACGCCATGGGACGTTGGCCTTAGCAAACTCAAAAGCGACAGGGTGCTGCAAATGGCCGAGGCAGCGCAACTGGACTACATGGTGCAAACCGGTTTGCTGGGCACGGCCTTAAAGCGCGGCTACGCCTTTGTTAACGCAGCACAAATGTTGCGGTTTATGCAACCCGTAGGCTTGTTTAGCCGTGTTACGGTGCACACGCGGGTGATGTTTGCTGATGCTAAATGGGTGTATTTTGAGCATACCTTGCATGCACACGGCACGGCCTGCGCGCAGGTGTGGGTCAAAATGAAGTTCAAACATGGCCGCATTACCGTGCAGCCCAACACCTTGCTGGGTGAATATACGGGTGCCCAGCCTGTAGAGCTTGCCGCTTGGGATCTGGCGCTAGCGCATGCTATTTTGCAGCCGACGCTACCGAGGTAGCTGATCGCTGGCGCTTGATTTTATATCTTATTAGTTAGATAATTAAATTTAATGAAATTACTGAAATTCATGGGCGACAGCCAAGCAGCATTGGCGCTGTTTCCAATGAGCGCCAAGCGGGACGCGGGTTTTGAGTTGTGGCAAGTGCAGCTAGGTTTGATGCCATCTGACTTTAAGCCAATGGCCGCTGTAGGAGCAGGGGCTTATGAAATTCGCGTGAAAGTGCAAGGCCAGTGGCGGGTAATTTATGTAGCAAAACATGAAGATGCCGTATACGTACTGCATTGCTTTCACAAAAAGACACCTCAAACGGCGCAGCCTGATATTGATTTAGCAGCCAAGCGCTACAAACTGATTGGAAAATCACATGGCAAAAACCAAAACAAACTCTGACGCACGCGTTACGCTGTCAAGCGGCAACGTATTTACCGACCTTGGCTTCCCACCCGGCGAAGCGGCTGTGCTGGCCTTGCGTGCTGATCTTATGGGGCGGCTTAGACTGCTGATTGAAGAACGTGGCTGGAGCCAAGTGCAAGCGGCTGAGCAATTTGGCATTGGCCAGTCACGGGTAAGCGATTTGGTGCGCGGAAAATGGGATAAATTTAGTTTAGACATGCTAATTACCTTGGCCGCGCGTGCCGGTAAGCGTGTAGAGGTTGCATTGGCATGAGAACACATATTCAAACCAGCCTCACCGAGGCCCACACTGCCCTTACCCAGCTTTTGTCCAACACCGAGGCGCTGCAGTGCATAGAGCGTGCCGCAGCCACGCTCATAGAGGTTTTTGAAGCCAAAGGCCATGTGTATTCGTGCGGCAACGGTGGCTCGATGTGCGATGCCATGCACTTTGCCGAGGAGCTGACCGGGCGCTACCGCAGCGACCGCGCCGCGCTGGGCGCAGCTGCCATCAGCGATGCCAGCCACATGAGCTGCGTGGGCAACGACTATGGCTACGAGCATGTGTTCTCTCGCTACATCGAAGCGCATGGCCGCGCGGGCAGCTGCTTGCTGGCGTTAACCACCAGCGGTACCAGCAAAAACGTGGTTCGTGCTGCGAGCACGGCCAAAGAGCTGGGCATGAAGGTCATTATTTTGTCGGGGCGGCGCAACCCCGAGCTTGAAGCCTTAAGCAGGGTGTACATTTGCACGCCAGCGGGCCAGTATGCTGACCGGGTGCAAGAGCTGCACATCAAAGTGCTGCATATTTTGATAGAGCTGGTAGAGCGGCACTTCTTCCCGGCCAACTACGCTTAAGCTGGCTTACTTTAGCGGGCTACAGCGTGTAAAAATTAAGGCGTTGTCCAGCCCGTGCCTTTAACAAGCAGCGGTTGTTGCAAACCCGTTGACGTGTTGTTAGCCACTGCGCAATAGCCAAGGCAATCAGAAGCCAGTACCACTCCAAACAGCGTGCTGGCTGGCGAAGTGGTGGAGACGGCGTTATTGCCAGTGATTGACAGGTTGTTAGGCGCGCCTGCGATGACGATGCCAGCGCGCAATGGGTCGCCCTCTCCACGCAGACTAAGCCCACGTCCCGCATTAACAAAAGTGTTAAAACCCATTACCGAAGCTTCGTTGCCGCCCACCAGCGCGGCACTTAAAATGCCGGGGCCGATGCTGTTGGTGATGGTGTTACGAGACATATTGAGTGTGGTGATAGCAAGCTTGCCTTGCACACCCCGCAGGTCAATGCCCGCAGAGTAGCGGTCGCTGTCCGCCGCTTTGCCGGTAAAAGTGTCAAAACTGATGCGGTTGTCCAGGATGTCCAGGCGCGCAAGACGACCGTCTGCGACATCGGCTTCAAAATGAATGCCGCCCGGCTGATTGATGACAAACGCAGGCGAAGCGCGCCAAGCGTCTGTGTTCAGGTTGATCGTGTTGTTGGCAATGGTCAGGTCAGCAAACGCAGGGGCACCCGCACTTAACAGCTTGTCATTGAGCGGCCAAATATTGATACCCACTGCAACCTCCATGAAGCGGTTGTTACGGTACAGCTGGCGAGAGGGGGACGATACGCGGCCCACAATGTTAGTGCCTTGCAAAAAGCCGTCAATCACATTGTCACGCACGTCTACGTCATCGTCATGTGTTTCAAAGGCGGTGCGGGCACCGAGCGTGCCGGCACCGTTGCGACTTTTAAACACATTATGGGCAATGATGACACGGCGCGCGAAGGTATAGATACTGGAATGGTCGTGGTCAATGAGCGCACCGCCAACGTTCGTAAAGCGCGATTTCTCGATAGTAATGTCGCCGGCATCAACGCCGTTAAAAGACAGTGTGTTGCCATTGTCATTGTTGGTAAAGGTACAGTCGGTCACCCGCACGCGGTTTCCTGCAAAGCTGCGTATAACGTAGCGCAGCGTCGGATTGGCTTTCTGCAGGGGGGCATCGCCATTCGTCTCATCAGGATCGCGCACGGGGTTATTGAGCCCGTTGGCATCAAAGGTCATGCCGATGAATTCTGCATCGTCCAAGCGCGTGGGGTACGCTGCAGTAGCCATGATGCTTTCGTACACAATTTGATTGTCAGCGAGGCGAATTGTGGCTTGCCCCGCAGGGCGCGCCAGCATGCGCAGCCTAGGCACCAGTGTGAGTGCGCGGCGGGTGGCGCTGCTGATTGATATGTCATAGCGGCCTGGGGGAAACACCAGCGTTCCACCGCCTGCAGCTGCCACGGCATCAATACCTGCTTGAATGGCAGCGGTGTCGTCCTGGGCATCGTCGGGTACTGCACCGTAGGCGGTCACCACAAACTCCCGCACGGGGATGTTGGGCAAGGCCACGGGGCTGGGTGTGAAGCGCTGGGCAGTGGCAGGCGCAGTACCGGTAACAGCCAAGGTCGTAGCATTGTCAGAAGCCCCGCAACTCGCAAGCAAAAAACAACATGCCTGCAAAATTCTGATCGGTAGTTGGCGCATCGGATCGCTCCTAAATTTTAGACAATAAGGGCCTGCGACATCATGGGGCTAGCCCAAAGCACCCATAGCTTGGAGCATATCAGCCTGCAAGTCGCGCACATCTTCCAGCCCAATGCTAAAGCGTACCAGCGTGCCTCGGTAGGGCCAGTGGGCTACAGTGGCATCGCGCATGCTTAAGATGTTGTACGGTACCACCAAGCTTAAGTGGCCGCCCCACGAGTAGCCTAGCTTGAACAATGCCAAGGCATCGCAAAACGCATCGACCTGCGCGCTGGTGTACTGCGGCTTAAAGACGATGCTAAACAGCCCTGCAGCCAAGCCGGGGTAGTGGCGGTAGGATGATTCTGCCCCGATTGCTTCACTATTCATAGCTGCTTGTGCAGCATTTCCTTGGGCGCACAGCTGTTTCCACTGTAAATTGCCAGGCGCACCTGGCAGCGCTGGGTGCAGCACCACCTCTACCTCAGGGCGGGTTTGTAGCCATGCGGCCAGGGTGCGCGCAGCTGTGTCGTGTGCACGGTAGCGCAGTGCAATGCTAGGCAGGTTGCGCAGCACCAGCTCCACGTCATTAGCGGCCACGCCCGTGCCCATGCGCATGTGGGTGAGCTTGATTCTCAGTGCCAGCGCGGGGTCGCGCGTGACCACGCTGCCCATCAGCACATCGCCACCGCCGCTGGGGTATTTGGTAAGGGCTTGGATGCTGATGTCAACGCCCAGTGCGTTTGCAGCTGCCTGCGCTTGCACACCGCCCGAGCGCTCCAAATCAAACGCATTGAAAGCCAAACCTGCACCCCAGGTATTGTCTAGCGCGCACAGCACGCCGCGCGCTTTGCACACCTTGACCAGCGCAATCAAGTCGGGGAACTCCATCGTCACCGAGCCCGGCGCTTCTAGCCATACCAGCTTGGTTTTGTGGGTGATTTTGGCGGCCAAATCAGCCGCGTCCATGCTGTCGTAGTAGCGGTGGGTAATGCCAAACTGCGCCAGCTCGCCAGCGGCCAGTACCTTGCCGGGGCCGTAGGCGTTGTCGGGAATCAGCAGCTCGTCGCCAGTGGCCAGCAGCGCAAAGTCTACGTTGGCTATGGCCGCCAACCCGCTGGGCACCAGCAAGCATTGCAAGCCCCCCTCCAGCGTGGCAACACGCTCTTCCAGAATAAACGTAGTGGGCGTGCCGTGCAGGCCATAGGTGTAGCCCGACTTGTCCTTCCACTCGCGCGTGCGCATGGCTGCAACGTTGGGGAAAATAACCGTAGAGGCCTTGTGCACCGCCACCTGCGGCGCAGCAAAAGTGGGCGGCGGGGTGTAGGGGTGGTGGATAAGCTGGGTGATATGCCGCTGCTCGGCTTGCTGTGTGGGTGGCTGTGTGGGTGGCTGTGTAGGCTGTGTCATGCGCTTATCGTAATGGCAAATTTAAAGTGCATTTGAAGGGTATACGAACCTGGCTTGCCAAGCACTGTGCCTGCTGCCGTGCTAAAGCCAGCCCAGTGCACCACTGCCAATACAAAGTAGCTAAATTTGCGCCATTTCATAAAATCGCCATACTGGTAACTTATTGAAATTTATTGTTCAATTAATAACCACAAAGTTCAGTAAATTACTATTTAGTTTACATTTAGTTCACGTTGAACTACAGCGTATATTTCTTAAACTTGTTCAGGAGTCTCAAATGAAAAAATCTCTCATCGCATTAGCACTCACCCTAGGTACCAGCTTCTCAGCACTGGCAGCCGACATTGTTGACACTGCCGTAGGCGCTGGCAACTTTAAAACTCTGGTAGCAGCCGTGCAAGCTGCTGGTTTGGTAGACACGCTCAAAGGCCCCGGCCCATTTACCGTATTTGCACCCACCGACGAAGCATTTGCCAAAATCCCTAAAGCCAAGCTAGACGCTTTGCTTAAAGACAAAGCCGCTTTGACCAAAATCCTTACTTACCACGTGGTAGCCGGTAAAGTAATGGCCGCCGATGTGAAAGCTGGCAAAGTAAAAACCGTGCAAGGCAGCATGGTCACCCTGTCTACCAAAGGCGGCGTTAAAGTCAACGGTGCCAAAGTGGTAGCCGCAGACGTAGCTGCAGACAACGGCGTGATCCACGCGATTGACAAAGTGATCATGCCAAAGTAATTTGGTTGTAAAGTTTGTGTGTGCAAGCCGCTATCGGGCCTGCACATACGAGGCTTTTGCCGTCAGAAATTCTCTCCACTGTACGCTAGAACGCACAGCGATTTCTAAGCAAGCTTGTTCTTAAACATGCGTTACTAACAGCATGCAAAACTTTCAATCACGAACACCATGATTGCGCTGGAAAAACTCCTCTAGCTTAGTCTAGTTCAACATCCGACGGAAGTACCACGCCATCTATTTTGCATGCCTGAACATCAAAGCTCACCATTACCCTGCAGCCCTGCATACGGTATTTGGCAACAAACAAGCATTCTGCAAAATCTGCTTTGCTACCTTCGTACAAATGCAAAGCATATTCCAAAACGCCTTCGTTTTCGATCTGTAAAAGCTCTGTCTCTAGCAAGTGGCGTAGCGTGGTGATGACAGCAGTTTTACCCAACTTGGCTGCGCTGCGCAGCACCCATTCCAGCTCTAGCACGACCGGTAAACTGAGCGACACTTCTTCACCACGTTGCTGTGCGGCAGCTAGCACAGCTGCAGCTTGGCGGGTCTGCGCTGCGTCGTCAGCCAATACGATGCGGGCAATAACGTTAGTGTCTAATCCGATCATGCTGCGCGCGCAGACTTCATTTTGGCCAGGCTAACTTTAGGGCCCGTATAGCCTGCGATGCCCACCAACTCAGGAAGTGCACGTTTTTTGGTCCGCATGATCACAGTGCCATCGGGAAGCATGGTGAAGTTTAGCTTGTCTTGCGGCTGCAGCTTAAGTCCTTCTCTTACCTCTATGGGAATCGTAGTCTGGCCTTTAGTGGTCAATGTTGCGTTGAACATATAATCCTTACAAAAATAGATTTTGTAAGGATTATATCAGGTAATTCTAACTGACTGCACAGCTCTTGTTATCAAAGGCAAGCATACATAAAAGTTGACTTTAAGCCAACTCTTCCTTGCGAATCCGCACAATCGGTGCCAGCACCGTCTTGAGTGCCTGCATCTGCGCCATAGCAGCGTTCATGGTGGATTCAACGCAGTCATGGGTCAAGATGATGAGGTCGGTCGATGTTGCGCCCTCGCCGCCTACTTCGTCGGCTTCGCGCTGCAGCACAGCGTCGATGCTGATACCTGCGTTGGCAACAATGCCAGTAACTTGGGCTAGCACGCCAGCCTCGTCGGCTACGCTTAGGCGCAGGTAGTAGGCGGTAACTACATCGCCCATGGGCAACACAGGCACTGTGTTCATCGAGCCAGGCTGAAAAGCCAGTGCAGGCACGCGCTGGGCCGCGGTGGCGCTGTGCATGCGGGTGATGTCTACCAGGTCGGCAATCACCGCACTGGCGGTGGGCTCGCTGCCTGCGCCTTTGCCGTAGTACAGGGTGGTGCCTACGGCGTCGCCTTGCACCATCACGGCGTTCATCGCGCCTTCTACGTTGGCAATCAGGCGCTTGTTGGGCACCAGTGTGGGGTGTACGCGCAGCTCAATGCCGCTGCCCACGCCGGTACCGTCGGCTGTTTTTATGCCGTCTCTGCGTTTAGAAATGCCCAGCAGCTTGATGCGGTAGCCCAACTGCTCGGCGTATTTAATGTCGGTGGCCGTGAGCTTGGTGATGCCTTCAACATACGCTTTGTCAAACTGCACAGGTATGCCAAAACCTATGGCCGCCATGATGGTGGCTTTGTGCGCTGCGTCTACGCCTTCGATGTCAAAGGTGGGGTCAGCCTCGGCGTAGCCCAAGCGTTGGGCTTCTTTCAGCACCACGCCAAAGTCCAGGCCCTTGCTGCGCATCTCTGACAAAATAAAGTTGGTGGTGCCGTTGATGATGCCTGCAATCCACTGAATGCGGTTGGCGGTTAAGCCCTCGCGCAGGGCCTTGATGATAGGAATGCCGCCTGCAACTGCAGCCTCAAACATCACCATCACGCCTTTGGCTTCGGCGGCCAAAAATATCTCGGTGCCGTGCACGGCCAGCAGCGCTTTGTTGGCGGTGACCACGTGTTTGCCTGCGGCAATGGCCTCTAGCACCAGCGCCTTGGCTATGCCGTAGCCGCCGATTAGCTCGATGACGATGTCAATGTCAGGGTTGGCAATTACGGCGCGCGCGTCGCTAACCACTTGTACTTTGTCGCCCACCACAGACTTAGCACGCGCGGTGTCCAGGTCAGCCACCATGGTGATCTCAATGCCGCGGCCCGCACGGCGGGTGATCTCGTCAAAGTTGCGTTGCAATACGGTAAATACGCCGCTGCCTACGGTGCCGATGCCTAACAGGCCTACTTGGATGTTTTTCATGAGATTTTTAAGTAAAAGTGGGCTATCGCCCAAGGAAATGCTGCACGGATAGCTATTTAATTAATAGCACTGGCGATTTGCGCTGTAGCGTGGCGCAGGCGGTAATTTTCTAAAAACTTGGCAATCCGGCGCACCGCTTCGGCCAGGTCGTCTTCGTGCGGTAAAAACACAATGCGAAAGTGGTCTGGCTGTGGCCAGTTAAAGCCCGTGCCCTGCACCAGCATCACGCGGGTTTCACGCAACAGTTCTAAAAAGAACAGCCTGTCGTCGGCAATCGGGTAGATCACTGGGTCTAGCTTGGGGAACATGTACAGCGCGGCCACGGGCTTGACGCAGCTAACACCCGGAATGGCGGTAATCAGCTCATACGCCATGTCGCGCTGGCGGCGCAGGCGGCCCCCTTCGCACACCAGGTCGTTGATGCTTTGGTAGCCCCCTAGCGCGGTTTGAATCGCCCACTGGCCGGGCACGTTAGAGCACAACTTCATGTTGGACAGCATGTTCAGGCCCTCGATGTAGTCTTTGGCCACCTTTTTGTCGCCCGAAACCACCATCCAGCCCGCGCGGTAGCCGCACGACCGGTAGCTTTTACTTAAAGAATTAAAGGTCAGGGTCAACACGTCGGTTGACAGGCTGGCCATGGCGGTGTGGCGCACGCCGTCGTACAGCACTTTGTCGTACACCTCGTCGGCCAGGATTACCAGGCCGTGCTCGCGTGCTATGGCAATAATTTGCCTGAGCAAGTCTTCGCTGTACAGCACGCCGGTGGGGTTGTTAGGGTTAATCACCACAATGGCCTTGGTACGCGGTGTGATTTTAGCGCGGATGTCCTGCAGATTGGGCATCCAGCCATTGGCTTCGTCGCACATGTAGTGGACGGGTGTGCCGCCTGAGAGGCTGGTGGCCGCTGTCCACAGCGGGTAGTCGGGCATGGGCAGCAGCAGCTCGTCGCCGTTGTCCAAGAGCGCGTTGGTGGCCATGGTTATTAGCTCGCTGGCACCGTTGCCCAGGTAAATGTCGTCCAGCGTCACGCCGGCAATGCCTTGTTTTTGGGTCTCGTGCATCACCGCTTTGCGGGCCCCAAAAATACCTTTGCTGTCTGAGTAGCCGGCCGAATTGGGCAGGTTACGGATCATGTCTTGCTGAATTTCCTCGGGCGCATCAAAGCCAAACACGGCCAGATTGCCCAGGTTCAGCTTGATGATTTTTTGGCCCTCTTCCTCCATCTGCCGCGCCGCGTCCATGATGGGGCCGCGAATGTCGTAAAGCACGTTGGCCAGCTTGGCAGATTTAAGGATAGTTTTCAAACAGCCCTCCAAGGGAATTAGAAATTAGCAGAACCTATAATTTGACCACATTTCTGCACGATATTTGTGCAGTGCACCAGAGATGACCGATGAAATTACAGCCCGACAAAACCAACACACAAGTCATCAATGGCTATGGCCCCGGCTGGGTTAGCGTAGGCAGCATCGTGGACGGCGTGCCCGTGCTTGAAAAAGTCAGCAGCAGCATCGTAATTGGCTCACGCGGCGAGCGGCTGGACTGGACTGGCATAGGTTTTGACCAACTTAGCAGCGCACTGTTTGACCAGCTGGCGCAGATCAAACCCGAGCTGATTGTGTTTGGCAGTGGCAGCAAGTTGCGCTTTCCCAGCCCTGCCCTGCAGCGCACGCTGATGGCAGCGCGCATTGGCCTAGAAACCATGGACACCTTGGCAGCCTGCCGCACGTACAACATTTTGGCGGGGGAAGACCGGCATGTGCTGGGGGTGTTTTTGATTAAGACTATATAGAACTGCTGCTGGTGTGTGCCGTTGTCCGCGACTTTTTTCACGAAAATGGTAAAACTAATGCAATTTGACGCAGTTTTAGTAATTTGCCCTGTAAATATGAGTTTAAAAGTAGCGCCCCACCTGAGTTGCAAGCAGTCGTAGTCCGCTTTTACAGTGTAACGATTGCGGTTAAAATATACAGTTGCCCAGAGTGCACCAGGCCCATGGTTATCATTGGCCCGCTTATGGCACACAGTTAGGTGAGTTCAGCAATGGCCGTCGTCGTAAATAAGCCCCTCCCCGAATTTGAAGCAAACGCCACTGGCGGATTGAAAGTTACCAACACCTCGCACCACGGCCAAGTGGTCGTTTTGTACTTTTACCCTAAAGACAACACTCCGGGCTGCACCACGGAAGCCATGCAGTTCAGAGACAAGCATAAAGAGTTCATCAAGGCCGGTGCGACCGTGTTTGGCGTGAGCCGCGACAACATGGTCTCGCACAACGACTTTAAATCCAAGCTGGAACTGCCATTTGAACTGATTGCCGACACCGAAGAGAAAATGTGCCACGGTTTTGGCGTGGTTAAAAACAAAATCATGTACGGCAAAAAAGTTAAAGGTATCGAGCGCAGCACCTTTCTGGTAGGTGCAGACGGTGTTTTGAAAGAGGAATGGCGCGGCCTGAAGGTGCCGGGCCATGTTGAAGACGTGCTTAAAGCTGTCAAGGCGCTTAAAAAAGCTGCTTAAAGTCATTGACGTGACCCAAGGCAGGTGTATAGTAAAATTATGCATTTGCCACCCACGCCCAGCGCTACCCGGTTAACCACTGCTGCTGAATACGATCTTGCCACCCGGCCTGCTGGGTGGCTTTTTCAATTGTGGAACCTAGCACGCCAATGTGTGCCTAGCCCACCCGGTTCTCCCACTTTATTTACCTTGCCCTTAGGTGCCGCCCTTTATGCCACTGCCACCCGCCCCCGTCCAACGCGCCGCCATCCTGTCGCCCGATGCTTACGCAGCACCGGGGCGCACCAGCTTAGCCAAAGCAGCGCGAAAACCCACTGGGCGCAACGCCACGTTTAAAGCCTCAGACGACACGTCGGGTGACAAGCCACAGGCTTTTAACGGACAACAGGCTTTTAACAGCCAGCAAGCCTTTCATCCGCAGCATGACCTAGACCAGAGCGCAAAACGCCCCGCACCAGCTACACAAGCTGCGCGCGGCAGTCAAATCGCGCATGACCACAGCGCGCCGCACACAGAGACGCTGAATAACAGCGTCAGCATCAGCACCCCAGTCAAAACCAAAAAAGCCAAATCTACAGGCCCCGCCAAGCTGTTTGTTTTAGACACCAACGTGCTGATGCACGACCCGATGAGCTTGTTTCGCTTTGAAGAGCACGACATCTTTTTGCCGATGATTGTGCTGGAGGAACTCGACGGCCATAAAAAAGGCATGACAGAAGTCGCCCGCAACGCCCGCCAGGTTAGCCGCACGCTGGACGCGCTGGCCGGTGCACCGGGTGCAGATATGGCCCAGGGCCTCAATCTTGACGGTACGGGCCACCGCACAGCGGGCGGCAGGCTGTTCTTTCAAACCCAACCGCTGGACTATGCCTTGCCGTCTAGTCTGCCCCAAGGCAAAGCTGACAACCAAATACTTGGCGTAGTAGGCGCCTTGGGCAACGACCGCCGTGCCCAAGCCAAGACCGCAGGCAAGCCAGCCCAAGAAGTGGTGCTGGTGTCCAAAGACATCAACATGCGCGTCAAGGCCCGCGCCCTGGGCTTGCCGACCGACGACTACCAAAACGACAAAACCTTGGAAGACGGCGACCTGCTGTACACCGGCAGCATGGCGCTGCAAACCGATTTTTGGGATAAGCACGGCAAAACCGTGGAAAGCTGGCAGCAAGGCACCCACACCTTCTACCGCGTCACTGGCCCGGCGGTGCCCAGCATGCTGATCAACCAATTTGTTTACTTTGAAGCCCCTGGCGAGCCTACACTGCAGGCCCGCGTGACCGAGATTCGTGACAAAACCGCAGTCTTAAAAACCCTGAAAGACTACGGCCATGCCAAAAATGCGATTTGGGGCGTAACCACCCGCAACCGCGAACAAACCTTCGCCATGAACCTGCTAATGGACCCTGAGGTCGATCTGGTCACCTTGGCAGGCACTGCAGGCACCGGCAAAACGCTAATGGCGCTGGCCGCAGGCCTAACCCAAGTGTTAGATGACCGCCGGTACAGCGAGATCATCATGACCCGCGCGACCGTGAGCGTGGGTGAAGACATTGGCTTTTTGCCTGGCACCGAAGAAGAAAAAATGGGCCCCTGGATGGGTGCGCTGGACGACAACCTGGAGTTCCTTACCAAAAACGACAGCAACTCTGGCGGCGCTGGAGAATGGGGCCGTGCAGCCACCAACGAGCTGATTCGCAGCAAAATTAAAATCAAAAGCATGAACTTTATGCGTGGCCGCACGTTCATGAACAAGTACGTGATCATCGATGAGGCGCAAAACTTGACGCCCAAGCAAATGAAAACCCTCATCACCCGCGCAGGCCCTGGCACCAAGATCATCTGCATGGGCAACCTGGCCCAGATCGACACGCCCTACTTGACCGAAGGCTCTAGCGGCATGACGTTTGCAGTCGATAAGTTCAAAGGCTGGCCACACGGTGGGCACATCACGCTGGCGCGTGGTGAGCGTTCGAGGTTGGCTGATTTTGCCAGCGAAGTGCTTTAGTGCAATATCTACAAGAAAAGTGCTTATGACCCAAGGAAATGCTAAATACTTAGCTATTAAATTAGTAGTAATTTACAGCTTGGATTACTGAAAATAAGGCTTGTAGTTTTCACTCTGAGGCGGCTATTTGACCTGCTTCAATGGTGATACGCTGTGCACACCGAGCCGCAATGGCCCGATCGTGTGTGACCAACACCAGCGTGGTGCCCAGCTCGGCATTCAAATCGAACATCAGCTGCATTACCTTGTCTCCTGTGGCGTGGTCCAGGCTGCCTGTGGGCTCGTCGGCCAACAACACGGCGGGCTGCACCACAAAGGCACGGGCCAGTGCTACGCGCTGCTGCTCGCCGCCGCTCATCACCTTGGGGTAGTGCCCTAGCCGCTCGGCCAAGCCTACGCGCTTGAGCATCTCAGTGGCTGCCGTGCGTGAGTCTTTGCGCCCCGCCAGCTCCAGCGGCAGCATCACGTTTTCTAGCGCGGTTAAGTTGCCCAGCAGCTGAAAGCTTTGGAACACAAAGCCTACCTTTTGCGCACGCCAAGCGGCGCGATCATCCTCGCTGATGGTAAACAGGTCTTGCCCAGCTAAATGAACTGTTCCGCGCGTGGGTGTGTCCAAACCTGCAATGATCGACAGCAAAGTACTTTTGCCCGAGCCAGAAGCGCCGACAATAGCGCAAGTGGCTTTGGCTTCAATACCAAAGTGAATATCACGCAAAATATCAAGGGTACCCGTAGAGTCGGTAACGCTTTTGGACACATGCTCTACGGAAATAATGGAATCTGCCATGGCTATTAGTTTTTCAAATCAATGTAGACGACACTTTAACGCGAGTTTGGCTCTGGCTGCGGGCCTAGGGCTATCTTTGCTGACCACGCCTGTCAATGCGCTGAGCGAAAAGCCCGTGGCCAGTCCTGTCATCTTGGTAGTGGGCGACTCGCTAAGTGCTGAGTATGGCCTAGCACGCGGCACAGGCTGGGTGGCCTTGCTAGAGAAAAAATTAGCCATAGAAAAGGTACCCGCCAAAGTAGTTAACGCCAGCATCAGCGGCGATACCACCTCGGGCGGCCGTTCGCGCCTAGGCGCGCTGCTGGCGCAGCACAAACCTACGCACGTAGTCATAGAGCTGGGTGCAAACGACGCGCTGCGCGGCCTGCCCATGGCAATGACGGCTGACAACCTGAGCGCAATGACTGAAGCAGCCCAAAAGTCCGAGGCCAAGGTGCTGCTGGTTGGCATGCAATTGCCACCTAATTTTGGCGCAGACTACGGCAAGCAGTTTGCAAGCACGTTTGAAAAAGTCGCCGCGGCCAAAAAGACCGGCTTGGTTCCCTTTTTTCTTAAAGGCGTGGCTGACATTGCAGACCCCACACAGCTGTTCCAAGCCGACCGCATCCACCCCAAGGCTGAAGCCCACCCCATCATGCTGGCCAATGTGTGGCCTGAGCTGAAAAAGCTGCTGAAATGAGCTGCTGGAATTAACTGTGAACTTCAAGCGATACTCTATGGTATGCCCCTCACCAAAATCAGCGCTCCAGACGCGCTAGCCCAACTAACCACATTTAATACCGTCATCGACGCGCGCAGCGAAGGCGAATATGCCCTAGACCGTCTGCCCGCAGCGGTTAACTGGCCCACGCTGAACGACCAAGAGCGCCACGAGGTGGGCACAGAATACAAACAAATCAGCGCTTTTGATGCGCGCAAGAAAGGCGCGGTGATGGCGGCGCGCAATATTGCGCAGCATATTGAAACGCACTGTGCAGACAAGCCCAAAAACTGGAAACCTTTGGTCTATTGCTGGCGCGGCGGGCAGCGCAGTGGCTCGCTGTCGCTGGTGCTGTCGCAAGTTGGTTTTGATGTGCACATCATCGACGGGGGCTACAAAGCGTTTCGCGCCGAGATGCTGCTAGACACAGCACGCTTGGCCACGCTGTTTACTTACCGGGTGATTTGCGGCCCCACAGGCAGCGGAAAAACCCGCTTGCTCACATCCCTAGCCGCTGCAGGAGCGCAGGTATTAGACCTAGAGGCCTTGGCCGAACACCGCAGCTCGGTACTGGGCCTGATACCTGGTCAGCCGCAGCCCAGCCAAAAACAGTTTGACACCCGTGTGTGGGATGCGCTGCGCAAGCTAGACCCCGCAAAGGTGGTGTGGGCTGAAAGCGAGAGCAAAAAAGTAGGCAACGTGAGCGTGCCCGACGCGCTAATGACTGCCCTGCGTGCCAGCGCCTGTGCAAGGCTAGAGCTGCCCATTGAAGAGCGCGTGAAACTGCTGATGCAAGATTATGATTTTTTCGTCAAAGACCCAGCGTTCTTCTGTGCACGGTTGGACGTGCTGAAAGACTTGCGCGGAGCAGCCGTTATCAATGATTGGAAGGCCCGTGTGCACGCTGGCAAGGTGGAAGGCGTGGTGCGCGAACTGCTAGAGCTGCATTACGACCCAGGCTATGCAAGCTCTACTCGGCGTAATTACCAGCAGTTCGATGCTGGCTTTGTGGTGGCCGCATCAGCTGCAGATATGCTGACTTCAAGCACTTTTTCGCACAAAGTACTGCAAGAAATTAGGGCTTAGTTTTAGACACTGCTTACTTCACGGTGACTTGTGTCAAACCGCTGTCTTGCGCGGCTAAAAATCGGGTAATCGCATCCACGGTTACCACCTGGTACTGCTGCTTTTCATACTCCTCTTGCGTATGGTCGGCAAAGCTCACATTTGCGCTAAACAGGCGTGCACCTGATCGGCGCAGGTTACTTATACGAATAACACCTGGCTCAAAACCTTGGGCTTTGAGCCAGTTTTGTGCGCTAGACCGGTCGTTGATACCGCGGCGCTCGTCAAAGGCCAACCCCGTCATTTCTAAAATCCACTGGTTTGAGTTTTGAAACCGCGTATTGAACGGGTGCGCGATCAAGTTATACGCTGGGTTGTGCAGCAGCCGCGTAGTAGCCGGGCTCATAAACGTAGTGCGCAGAGCAGCTTGCTTGGCATACGAGGGCGTGATAATCAGCCCTTCGTATTCGTACAAATCCACTTCATAAAACTTCTCTAGTGGTTGCACCAAAATTTCAGATTCAGCCTTGCCGCAAGGGTTAAACAAGTGCAGCACCTGCCAGCGCTTGCGCACATGGTCACGCACCGCTACGCCCATGTGGGTGTAACGCTGGCCAAACTCACTCAGGTTCAGGCCAATCCGCGCCACCAGCGCGGTAGACGCGCCGCTGGCTTCTAGCTGATTTTGCAGCCGCTGGCCCAGTGCCAAGCCCTTGGCCAAAGCCTCGGGCGTAGGGGCGGCGCGTTCGCCGCAGTCTTGGCCAGCGCTGGCCCAGCTTTGGGCTAGCACTAGAGCACAGGCAAGCCAGAAATTACGCTGCAATTGCATGTTAAACAAGGTACTCAATATCATGGTAAGCGCACCGTCTCCGTTGCGCCTTGCGCGTTTTGTAGTAGCACTTGCGGTGTAGCAGTGTCAAACTTAGCGCTCTGCGACGGTCGGGTCCACACAGACCGGCTGCTAGCTACATCAATCAATTGGCTGCTGCCGCGCCCAGCCCACTGCTGACCTAGCAGCAGCCAGCGACCATCACCAGAGAACTGCAGGCTCACTGTCTGCCCGTTAGCAGGCTCATACACCCTGGCACTGCCCACCACACTGGCACGTAAAGCGTCAATCCAGTGCACCGCACCTGCGGAGGCTGCAGCTACGTACAAGCCCTCGGGCGATTGCGCTACAGCGTCTACAGCGCCGCCTGTATCTAAAGCCAACTCTTTGGTGGCGGTGCCCTGCTTCCAGCGCACCAGGCTGCTTGCAGCTTGGGCCGCAGGAGCCGCAGATGGCTGGGTTGCAGGTACAAAGGGCGGGGTAAGGGGTATAGAGGCATTTACTGCAGCGGGCGCAGCAGTTGCGCTGGCAGTGCTGGGTGCTCCAACTCCAGCTCCAGCTCCTGCAGCAGCACGCACGCGCGCTAATGCGGCAAACCTACCGCTAGGGTATTGCTCTAAATACGCGCGGTAGTCAGCTGGGCTGCGGCTGTCTTTCACTGCATCCCAAAAGGCCAAATCCAAAGCCAGCTCGGTGGCCACCGTGGCTGCCGGGATGGGCGCTAGTGTTGCAACAACGGGTTTAGCTGCCGCAGCGCTTGCAAAAGTAAAATCACGGTTGAGCGACGAGCTTTCCCAAGGCACTTGCTGGTTTTTAGATGCGTTAACAACATCCACCCGCACGCGCTTGAACATCTGCTCCACAGCCACGCCAGGCGCAGCAATGTGTTTTAGCAGCGCACCCGTGTACAAACCATTGCTACCGTCGCCATCTTGCGCTACCGAGCCGGGCGCTGTAGCAAAGGCTATCAAGGTGCCCGTAGGTGCGTCCATCTGCGCTAAGCCAGTTTGGCTGGTCTTGAATGAGCGTGCAAAGGGGTTGTTGCGGCACGCATCTAGCACCACTATATTCACAGCAGTGCGCGCTGAGTCCATCTTGTCTAGCACCTCGTTCACGTCAAAGCTGCGGTATTGCACCTCGTCTTCGCGGGCAATATCAGCATCTACTGGGATTAAATAGTTGCGCCCTTTGACCTGCACGCCGTGGCCAGCAAAATAAAACAAGCCCACAGATGCTCCGCGCAGTTTATCGCCATACTCGCGCACCGCCAGCGCTATGCCTTCGCGGCTTGCGTTTTCGCGCTCAATCACTTCAAAACCCAAGCTACGCAATGATTTGGCAATGGCCCGGGAATCGTTAACCGGGTTTTGCAAAGTAGACACCGACTTGTAAGCGGCATTGCCAATCACCAGGGCCACACGCCGCTCCTGCGCCATAGCGGGTGACAAAGCCCACAGCAAGCCTGCAACTACGATCCAGAATTTAGCCAAAGTAAACAACATGAACTGATTGTGACAAAATTTAGGCAGCTATTCGTAACAACTTGGCGTATTTACGGTTAACTTTGTCATGTGCATTTCGTCTTTA
Source organism: Polaromonas sp. (assembly GCA_043778205.1). GTDB lineage: Bacteria > Pseudomonadota > Gammaproteobacteria > Burkholderiales > Burkholderiaceae_C > JAAFIP01. The sequence continues at coordinate 20,450 of JAYWGO010000040.1, forward strand.
CAGACCAAGATACGGTTTGATAAATCAAATAAGGCTTATATCAGAAGGAAATAGCATGGCCACTACCAATTTGCTGGAGATCGCGGGCAGTATCGATTTAGGCCAGTTTTGGCCCAATGGTAAATCTGACGCAGACACTACCAAGCTGCTCCTTGCAGTAACCCCAAACAGTGTACGCGTCAGACTGTCTGGGCAAGCGCAGTTTCAAAAAACATCTGCCTATGAAGGGGCCGGTTTTCCTGGAAAAAAAGATGCCGTCACAGGCCAAGCCAACATAGAGCCTGTCATTAAAAATAACACCATCACCATTCGCTTGCAGCGCATCGATGCGCCAGAGCTGCACTACCGGCCTGATGCCAAAGGCAGCGATGGCAAACTCAAAGGCACTGGGCTGATCAAAGACTACCGGCAACACCAGGCTGAAACCGCTGTGGTGAAACTGGCAACGTTTTTAGACAGCTTTGGCATCAACCCGTTGCCCTGTAAATTTGTGTCAGAACTCAAGGCCAGCGAAGGCCCCGGCGCAGCTATTGACAAATATGGCCGATTTGTGGGCGACATTGTTTTGCCCGACGGTACCAACCTTAACTTGTGGTTGCTCGAACAAGGGCTGGCAGTCATTGCGCTGTACAACTCTATGCTGCCAAACGAAATCGACGAATCCATCACATCATGGCAAACGGGGCGCAAAAACCGCGAGGGTATTGCGCGACTGTACAACGATCGGTTTAGCAAGTTTGACTCTAAGCTAGAGTTTCGCGCAGTAGGCTCAGCGATTAGCAACGAAGGCAACAGCAAATTCTTGCACCCTAAGTTTTACCGTAGGCAAACCACGTGGTGGGCATTTACGCAGGCAGATGCTTTTGATGGCGACTTTACCGACTGGTTAACGCAGAAAGCAGAAAAGTGCTGGTACTTGCCCGAGTTTCGCGAGCTGGGCAGCAAGGCCGCTAAATATCCGCTGTATGAACGTGAATTTGACGGCAATGGTATTGGCTGGGAACCAGAAGACTTTATCTTTGCCGAGAGCGCATCAAGTATTCAGCGCTTGGATGCTGGCGGCAAGCTAGTCAAAGTGACGGATTGGTAGCACTAAGAAGACAGCGCTTTGATCACTTCAGGCGGTGCCTGCACTAGCTCAATCAACACACCCTCGCCCGCAATCGGAAATTCATCATTGCTTTTGGGGTGTAAAAACGTAATGTCGTAACCCGCAGCACCCTTGCGAATACCGCCAGGTGCGAAGCGCACGCCTTTGGCGGTTAGCCAATCTACGGCTTTGGGCAAGTCGTCAATCCAGAGGCCCACATGGTTGAGCGGTGTGGCGTGCACCGCAGGTTTTTTGTCTGGGTCGATGGGCTGCATCAAATCCACCTCCACCTTGAACGGCCCACTGCCTATGGCGCAAATGTCTTCGTCCACATTTTCGCGTTCGCTTTTAAAATTACCAGTCACCTCTAACCCCAGCATGTCGACCCACAAGGTTTTTAAGCGGGTTTTATCAGGCGCACCAATGGCGATTTGCTGGATACCCAGAACTTTAAAAGGGCGATTCATAGTTTTTCTAATTTATATCGTTAGACAGCAGGCACTGAACAACAGCGGCTTACAGCGTGTCGGTCTTGCGTGATCACCAGGTTGTTAAATAACTTGCCTGGTCGATTGATGACGGGTACTACCTGGTCACTCAAAGGCACAGGCAAACCGCTACCGGGCATGAAACCGTTTTGTACATCCACCACGATCAGCACTGCGTCTTGGTTCATGGCTGCGATGCGCAGTTAAACCGCTGCGCCTTTCGTCCTACCAAATAGCGCACCCCATGAGGTACCGCGCTTTCAAGATGGGGCGTGTTGGCAGCTAGGCGAAAGACATCGCCCACTTGGTAAGTGGTCTCTAACCCGTTTGCACTGATAGATATCGAACCGTCGGTGATTAAGGCAAACGCATCGAAAGGATGTTGATGCAAGTCCATGCTGTAGCCAACAGGTTTTTCTACCAGAACAGCCGCATCAAAAGCCTCTGCGCGCAAGGTAATTTCAAATTCAGCTTGATTCATAGACAACTCCTTATTCAATTGAAGTTTAGGCAAGTTCTACGATTGGCTGGTCCACGCTAAGTGATTCCCCTTTAGCAGCCAGCACTTTGCCCACCACGCCATCGGCTACGGCAAACAGCACATTTTCCATCTTCATAGCCTCAATCACAGCGACCCGTTCACCCGCCTGTACTTTTTGGCCTACCTGCACTGCCACATCTACCAACAGACCGGGCATGGGCGAGAGCACATAGCGGCTCATGTCAGGCGGTGATTTGTGTGGCATCAGTTTATGCAGGTCAGCAGCGCGGGGGCTAAGCACCAACGCGTCGATCTGCGTACCATTGTGTTGCACACGCAGCGCCAACGGGTCTTTGCGGGTGCCGCGCTCTACCTGCGCGGTGAATGGCTGGCCGTTGATGGTGCCGTGGATGGCAATATCGTTCAAGCGCGATTCACTATAAATTTCATAGCTTCTTGAGCTGATTTTAATGAGTGCAAAGCCAATTTTTCCTGCAAATTCTTCTACGTGCGCAGGCGTGTAGCTGTGCTTGCCATCTGCAGCCAGCGTAACCACCACATAGTCTTTTTCAATTACCCGCTGGTAGCCGGGCAGCTGCCCGCTCATACCCGCTGCGCGCTCATGCGCTTTGCGGCGTACAAAAGCGGCGATAGCCTTGAGCACATTCGGGTCGTCATGCGGCACGTCTTCAGCAGCAAAACCTTTGCCGTAGTTTTCAGCAATGAACCCAGTATTGAAATCACCTTTGACGAACTTAGGGTGCGCCAGCAAAGCCGCTTGAAAAGGAATGTTGCTTGATATGCCGCGTATGACGAAGCTGTTCAAAGCTGCACGCATCTTGGCAATCGCGTCATTGCGATCTTTGCCATGCGCGATCAGTTTAGCAATCATCGAGTCGTAATACATTGGAATCTCACCACCGTCTTGTACACCGGTATCTACCCGCACACCGTAAAGGTCTTGCGTGTTAGCTTGGTGCATGGTCTGCACTGGCGGCTGAAAGCGCACTAACCTGCCAGTGGATGGCAAGAAGTTACGAAACGGGTCTTCGGCATTAATCCGGCACTCAATAGCCCACCCGTTGCGCTGCACGTCTTTTTGTGCCAAAGGTAGCGGCTCACCCGCAGCCACACGAATCATCAGCTCTACTAGGTCCAGCCCAGTAATACACTCCGTCACCGGGTGCTCCACCTGTAAGCGCGTGTTCATCTCCAAGAAGTAAAAACTCTGGTCTTTACCCACCACAAACTCCACCGTACCCGCGCTTTGGTACTTCACCGCTTTGGCCAGCGACACAGCTTGCTCGCCCATAGCCTTGCGCGTCGCATCGCTGATGAATGGGGAAGGTGCTTCCTCTATCACCTTCTGGTGGCGACGCTGAATCGAGCATTCACGTTCATTCAAATAAATCACATTGCCTTGGCTGTCGCCCATCAACTGAATTTCAATATGGCGCGGCTCTTCGACAAATTTTTCAATAAACACGCGGTCATCACCAAAACTGTTGCGCGCCTCGTTACGGCAACTGGTAAAGCCCTCAAACGCTTCTTTGTCGTCATGCGCCACGCGCAAGCCCTTTCCTCCGCCACCTGCGCTGGCCTTGATCATCACAGGGTAACCAATGTCCTTGGCAATCTCCACTGCCCGCTCCGCCGTTTCAATCGCATCGTTCACACCCGGAATACAGTTGACCCCCGCAGCACCCGCCAGCTTCTTTGACTCAATCTTGTCGCCCATCGCTGCAATGGAGTAGTGCTTAGGCCCAATAAAAATAATGCCCTCTTCCTCCACCCGCTTGGCAAACCCCGCGTTCTCCGACAAAAATCCATACCCCGGATGCACCGCTTGCGCGCTTGTCTGTTTGCACGCAGCAATGATCTTGTCCGCCATCAAATACGAGTCGCTCGAAGGCGCAGCGCCAATATGCACCGCTTCATCAGCCAGTTGCACATGCCGCGCGTCTTTGTCTGCATCGGAATACACGGCTACGGTCTTGATACCCATCTTGCGGGCGGTTTGAATCACGCGGCAGGCGATTTCGCCACGGTTGGCGATGAGGATTTTGGTAAACATATTCGTATCTTTTTATCTAGAAAATTAGATGGTTTTAAATATACCTAAGTGGATTTTCGGCCCAAGTTAATGCAAAAAAGTCCGATGAAAAATAGCGCTAACGAAGCACTTACTCCGTTGCTCCAGTCACGTGCATGAGAGGAAAATCGGGCGTGTTGTGGACTTAATCTTGAAGTGACTAGGAGCACCTTGCGCTCTAACCGGTTGGGATCAAAGTCCTGCGGTGTAGGTGAAGTCAATATTGCGCTACTATTAGAACCATCAGCAGAAAATTTTGCAGCACATCGAATCATTGGAATGGTTTTCGATGAGCCGTAGGGGAAACCTACATCAACTACTGTAAATTCAACGCAGTCGCTGACTGTAGCCAACCGTGCTTCCTCAGATGCCCATTTCGCACAATCCCATGAAAACGCGAAAAATCCAAGGATGCATAGCACTCGTGCGAAGTTGTACACGCTAGTTTTATTAAAAAAATTCATATTCAAGTTAGCATCTCTGACAGTTTCTCTATCTGATCGGTCAGTTGATTTAAAGAGTTTTTACTAATTAGTAACTCGCGAGATAATTTCATAGCGACTTTTACTGTTTCTACCCAACGGGTAATGCAGTATTCCGCCGCTTTGGCAGATACTCCTCCAGCTTTAGCCACTTGCATCAAATGTGCTCGGGTAATACTTTTGCAATGCCCTGCAACACTGGTGGAATGCTCACCGCCAGGGCCGAAACTATAAGTTAAGTCAAACGCGGGGGACAATTTCCATAAACCTTGCTCGTTCATGCGAAAAGCAAAGTTACGGCTGTGGTCGTCCCGGTTATGCATGATGACGTTGAAGATGCAACGCTCAAAGGCTTTGACTACTTCGCGCTGGTCGCCCGT
>JAYWGO010000041.1:0-7342 GCA_043778205.1 Polaromonas sp.
GGAAAAAGGCGCGTCGTACTACCAAACGGGCAAATACTTACTTTACCTGCGCGTGATTTTGGAAGATTTTGCAGCAAGGCCACACTCAAGCGGCGCAAATGTACAAATGCTGGGAAAGCAATCTTCAAAGACCCTAAAAAGCCCAAAAAACTAAGTTTTTCAAGAGAAACCTCCTACGGCCTAAGGAAATGCTACATAGCTAGCTATTATTTTAGTAGTAACGCGTTAACTAAGGCTGCTCAAACCACTACTTCATCAAAGCATCAATTCCCGATGCTTTGAACAAACCGCTACCAACCGCTTTTACCATCCGCGCAGAGGCACGGCGCACGCCGCCTCCACCGCGCATGGTCAGCTCGGGTTCGCCGCCGTAGGCTACCTCGCCAGGGGCTACGTCCACCTTGGCACCGTCGGCTGCTGTCAGGGTGGCCGCGCCGGTGTTTACCTTCAGGTAGGTACCGGGGTTGTTGTCTTGCACAGGCTCTTCGCTCACCACGATCTCAATGTCGGTGCCGCGAATACCAATGGTGGCGGTGCTGGTTGTAAAGGTGACTTTTTTGCGCAGCGTGGCCAGGCCAGAGATGTAGCGCAGGCTGCCTTTGAGAATATTGAAGGTAATTTGCCGGTAGCTCTCAGGGCCATTTTGGCGCAGCTCCTGCATCTCAAAGCGCGAATCGCTGCGCAGGGCCACGCGGGCACCGTCGTCAAAGCGCACCAGCGCTTCGCCACCTGGGGTGGCTGTGCCTGAGGCACTGGATGCTTCTACAGCAGGCGCGCTTTGCAACACGTCGCCGCGCTTAAGGCGCTGGCCTTGCACTGCGGGCAGGGTGACACCGTCCCGCACTATTTCTACGTTGCCTTGCACGGTGCGCAGCGTAGCGGCTTGGGCTGTGCCTGCGCTTAGGGCTAGGTAGGCCAACGCCAGTAGCGCTCCTAGGGCCTTTGCAGCGCAAGGGCCCAATCTATTGAAACACAGAGATTTTGATGTCATTACGGCCTCCAGCCCAAGGAAATGCTGCACAAGTAGCTACTATTTTAGTAGTAAATGGGGTTTAAATACAGTTTCAGTTCAAAGTGCTCAACCTACCTTGTGCAAGAGTTAAACGAACAAGGTGCCGGCCAGTTCAAACATTAAGTCGCTGTTTGGCAGGCTCATGAACAACGCAGCCAGGCAGCACATCACTTTTACACCGCACGACCACTGTATTCACACTGCCTGCGCCAGCACTTTAGCCACAGCCTGCGGGTACAGCAAGTGCTCTTGGGTTAGTACGCGCTGTGCCAGTGTGTCGGCGGTGTCACCCGCCAGCACCGGCACCACCGCCTGCGCCACGATGGGGCCGTGGTCTAGCTCTGCCGTGACATAGTGCACACTGGCCCCAGCAAACTGGCAGCCTGCGTCCAGCGCCCGCTGGTGGGTGTGCAAACCGGCAAATGCGGGCAATAAAGACGGGTGAATGTTGAGCATGCGGCCGCTGTAGTGCTGCACAAAACCGGGGGTCAAAATACGCATAAAACCGGCCAGCAGCACTAAATCGGGCGCAAAACTGTCCACTACGGCCGCCAGCGCGGCATCAAAAGCCTCGCGCTGGGCAAACTGCGTATGGTCTACCACGGCGGTGGCCAAGCCCAGGCCCGCTGCCAGCGCCAAACCCTTGGCACTGGCCTTGTTGCTCACCACGGCCACCACGCTTGCGCCATAGCGCCCGGCCCAGTCTTGGGCTGCAGCAGCCTGCACAATGGCCGCCATATTAGAGCCGCCGCCGGAGATTAAGATAACGATCTTCTTCATCCCCGTATTATCACTTCCTGAACCCGTCACTTTATGCGCCCACTGACCCCTATCGAAGCCCGCGTGCTGGCCACCCTGATGGAAAAAGCCCGCACCGTCCCCGACAGCTACCCTTTGTCGCTGAACGCCTTGGTGTTAGGCTGCAACCAAAAATCCAGCCGCGACCCGGTGATGGAAATCAGCGACGACGATGCCCGCACCGCCGTGGGCGCGCTCAAAGCCATGAGCTTGATTTTTGAAGCCAGCTCAAGCCGCGTGCCGCGCTACGAGCACAACTTTATGCGCGTCTCCGGCACCAGCGAACCCCAAGCCGTGCTGCTGGGCCTGCTGATGCTGCGCGGCCCGCAAACCCCCGCCGAGCTGCGCACCAGCGGCGAGCGCTGGTACAAATTTGCCGACGCAGCCGCCGTAGAAGCAGTACTGCAAGAGCTGGCCCAGCGCGGCGACGACGGCGGTGCCAGCACCGTGCTGAAGCTACCGCGCGCCAGCGGTGCCCGCGAGCAGCGCTGGGTGCACTTGCTGTGCGGCGAGGTGGACGTAGAAGCTTTGGTGAGCAACGCGCCCAGTGCAGCAGAAGCCGAGGGCTTGTTAGCCCGTGTGACGGCGCTGGAAAATGCTTTGGTGCTGGTTAAAAGTGACAACGCAATGCTCAGGGAGCAGGTGCGCAGCATCAGCGAGCAGCTGGGGATTGCGTTGCCTGGGTGAGTCGTTGGTTTGCAGAGAATTGTTAGCTGAGTCTCGTGGGCAATACAGGTTGCGCTCCACCAACTTAGCAAGGCGAGATAGCGGTTGCAAATCGACCGATTTCTGGTCTGCCCAGTTGAGAGGGCGATTTGCAACCGCTGTCTCACCCGGCACCAACTGCCCAGCATAGTCACCCCATAGACAGCCCAAAAAGCACATTCGTGCTACAAAGTCGTTTCTAATTACCGACCGACGAGGAACCCTGCCCATGGACTTAGCATTTACTGCCGAAGAAGAAACCTTTCGCAAAGACATCCGCACCTGGGTGCGCGGCAACCTGCCCAAAGCTGTCTCACACAAAGTGCACCACGCCCTGCAACTTACGCGTGACGACATGCAAGACTGGGCCAAAATTTTGGGCAAAAAAGGCTGGCTTGGCCACGCTTGGCCCACAGAGTTTGGTGGCCCCGGCTGGAACGCCGTGCAAAAGCACTTGTTTGAAGAAGAATGTGCCCTGGCCGGCGCACCCCGCGTGGTGCCGTTTGGCCCCGTCATGGTGGCCCCCGTCATCATGGCCTACGGCACGCCCGAGCAGCAAAAACGCCACCTGCCCGGCATTGCCAGCGGTGACGTATGGTGGAGCCAAGGCTACAGCGAGCCAGGCTCGGGGTCTGACCTGGCATCGCTTAAATGCAAAGCCGAATTGGTGGGCAATCACTACATCGTCAATGGCCAAAAAACCTGGACCACCCTGGGCCAGTACGGCGAATGGATTTTTTGCCTGGTGCGCACCAGCAGCGACGGTAAACCGCAAGCCGGCATCAGCTTTTTACTGATCGACATGGCCAGCAAAGGCGTGAGCGTGCGGCCCATCAAGCTGCTGGACGGCGAATGCGAAGTTAACGAAGTGTGGTTTGACAACGTAGAAGTGCCCGCCGAGAACCTGGTGGGCGAAGAAAACAAAGGCTGGAACTACGCTAAATTTTTGCTGGCCCACGAGCGCACCAATATTGCCGATGTAAACCGCACCAAGCGCGAGCTAGAGCGCCTAAAACGTATTGCCAAACAAGAAGGCGTATACGACGATGTGCGCTTTCGCGATGAAATAGCCAAACTAGAAGTCGACGTAGTGGCGCTGGAAATGATGGTGCTGCGCGTGCTAAGCGCTGAAAAATCAGGCAAGCAAACCTTAGACATTGCCGGCCTGCTGAAAATTCGCGGCAGCGAGATTCAGCAACGCTACAGCGAACTGATGATGCTGGCCGCAGGGCCTTACGCCGTGCCGCTCATGCACGATGCCATGCAAGCCGGCTGGCAAGGCGACTACCCCGGCACCGCAGTGCACTGCGCACCGCTAGCGTCAACCTACTTTAATATGCGCAAAACTACCATTTACGGTGGCAGCAATGAAGTGCAGCGCAATATCGTTTCGCAGTTTGTACTGGGGTGAGGTTTGAAGACGGGGATTTTTTGAACGCAGAGGGCGCGAAGGTTTCGCAGAGAACGCAAAAAAATACAAAAAGAAGAAACGAAAAAATACCAAGTCTAAGAAATTAGCCCTCTGGTGTTTACTGTATTTTCTTTTTTGCGCCCTTTGCGAAACCTTCGCGCCCTCTGCGTTCAAAAATCCCCGCATTAAAAGCACCAGCCCTAAACCACGCAATTGAAAGAGATACCCATGGACTTTGACTTCACCGACGACCAAGAACAACTGCGTGATGCTGTGCGCAAGTACGTAGACAAAGGCTACAGTTTTGACCGGCGCCGCAGTATTGAAGCTGCGGGCGGGTTTGACCGTGCGGCTTATACCGAGCTGGCGGCGCTGGGCTTGACGGGCCTGTGCATTGGCGATGGTTACGGCGGCATGGGCATGGGCCCGGTGGAATGCCTGGTGGTGCAAGAAGAACTGGGCCGTGGCCTGGTGCTAGAACCCCTAGAGCAAGCCTACATCTGCGGCCCGGTGCTAGAGAACCATGCGCCTGAGCTTCTCAAGCAGCAGTGGCTGCCGCGCATCGCCGCTGGCGAGGCACTGGTGGTTTTGGCTTACCAAGAGCGCAAAGCACGCTACCGGCTAGACGTTTGCGAAACCCAAGCCAGCAAAGCCGGTGACGGCTACACCCTTACCGGCACCAAAAACCTGGTGCCTACGGGCGACCAAGCCGACGCTTACTTGGTACCCGCCATGCTGGGCGGGCAAATGGCCTTGTTTTTAGTAGAGCGCGCTGCCCAAGGGGTTACTGCCCGCGCCTATGGCTGCCAAGACGGTTCGCGCGCGGCCGATGTGCTGCTGCACAACGCGCCGGCCCAGCTGCTTACCCCCAACGGGCTGGTGGCACTAGAGCAGGCTGTAGACATTGGCATCACCTGCGCCTGCGCTGCGGGCGTGGGCGTAATGGACAAAGCCTTGGCCATAACCGTGGAGTACATGAACACACGCAAGCAGTTTGGCGCCACACTGGCCACCTTTCAAGCCCTGCGCCACCGGGTTGCCGACATGAAAATGCAGCTAGAGCTGGGCCGCAGCATGGCCTATTTTGCCGCGCTGAAAATGGGCGAATCAGGCCCTCAGCGCCGCCGCGCCATCGCGCAAGCCAAGTACCAGCTAGGCCAAAGCATGCGCTGCGTGGGCCAGCAAGCTGTGCAGTTGCACGGCGGTATTGGTGTAACCGATGAGTACATTGTGAGCCACTACTTTAAAAAACTCACCCAGCTAGAAATAGCCTTTGGCGACAGCCTGCACCAGCTAGGCGAAGTCAGCGCGCGCATGCAAGAGTCTGCTGGCGTGTTTGCCTGACACAGCCGCGCTACGCCAAGGCTATTGCGTCCGTCGTAATTTAAATTAGCTATAAATTAAGCACTAGTTTAAGTTCAAGTTCAATATTTACCATATTGGCATTGGCTGATAGCGAAGCATTTTTTAGGCTGCAATCACTTATCGCTAAAAACTACTTTGACTTAATTTGACGATCTCTGGTAGATAACAAATCCTGCGCGAAGTGATAAAACCCTTGGCATGCGTGCATGCGCGTAATCCAATCAATGGGCAAGCCAGTTTCACCATAAACTGCGCCCGCTAGTTGGCCGTATACGGCGCCCACAGTATCAGAGTCATTGCCCAGATTTACGGCTTCCAGAACACCATCCCGAAAGTTGGTATTGCGGTGTAGAGCCCATAACGCCGCCTCCATAGTGTGCACAACATAGCCGCTGGAGTGAATCTGGTGTCGCTCTTTGGTTTTATAGCTCCCCTTCGCGATCTCTAGTATTGCGGGGCTAAACGCTTGTCTTTGCCAGTACCCCTCAATGGGTGAATACAGGCCATCCAGTAATATGTCTTTAGGCACACCGTTTAAAGCACCAAATATCAAAGCTGCGTAATACTTGCAAGCGTCAATCGCCTCGGGTGCCTGGTGGGTTGTGCGCGAGCTAGCGGCTGCATGCTCAACACACTCTTCAAATGCATCGGCATAAAAAATAGGTATCGGAGCTAAACGCATCAACGACCCATTGCCTGCACTGCGAGGGTCATGACTGCCTGCATATGGCAGGCCTGTTTTAAGGAAATCCTCCAGTGCAGTCCGGGTAGCCACGCCTATGTCAAAACATGTTCCCGTAGGGCTGTAGGCACCGTATTGGTACCATTTGCAGTAGCTCTGCATCTGGTGTTCTGCGTCGAAGCCACCTTGTTTTATTAAGCTGTAGGCTAAGCAGCAAGCCATGCTGGTGTCGTCAGTCCAAAACCCCGGAGCTAGACTAAAAGGGCCGCCGCCTTCGATATCGGTTACGGTTTTTGAATCACGTGCAGAGAATTCAAGCGGCACGCCCAAGGTGTCTCCTAGTGCCAATCCCAACAAAGCGCCGCGTGCACGATCTAAAAGACCGTTTGACTCAGCGCCCAGCGTGTTGAGCTTGCCCCAAGCGGTTGTTCGAATCTCTTCCGCTGTTCTGGCACTATTTCTATATTCAAAAGCATCTACTTTTCTGAACGAGAGGTATTCGGCTAGCCATGGCGCCTTCAATATCGCACCTTCAGAAAATTTATCACTCATAGGATGAAAGCCCATGTCTTCGGGAATATTAGCTCTAAGTAACATACGCGCATCGCTGCGCCGTATAAAGTCTTCAATTTCGTTAGTCATATTAAGGTATTTCTGCAAGACGGATAATAGTTTTTCCTGTTGATGGATCAGTCACAACAGACAAAATTCTAAAATGCGATCCAGGACTAAAAAGCACTTCTGCTTGCCCATATTGTGACAAACGCTCAATGCTTACCCCATTTCTCGAAAACACTTCAAATCTGGTGTTTCCACTAAATACACCACCAGGATTAGTCGTCGTTGACATAAATCCTTGATCAGTGAATGTTCCACCGTTCGGGAACAGGTTCTTTATTTGATCACTTGTAAAAGTAGCATCTCTAAAAACGTCACCTTTAAAGCCATAACCATTATCAGATAATTTTTGCATTGCTGTCTTAGCTTCGTCTGTCAATGCGCCCCACTCTCCTGGATTACCGCTTCTGAGTGCTGGATTAATCTCTTTGTATAAATCACTTGTATAACCTTTAACAGCTAGGAACTCGTCATCGGTTAAAAGCGCATCAAGTTTTGGGTTGGCGCGTTTCTCCTTAAGTGCTTCATCAACCCAGAAACTGCCTTTCTTAGTTCTAAGTTGTTCAACAACAGTACCAGGCGGATGTTTAGGTTTAGGTTTAGGTTTAGGTTTTGTGACTGCAACCCCATCAGCCGAACCTGAAGCTTTAGCAGTCGGTTTAATTTTCCCGGTAGCCAGTCCCACGCGGGTTTGCTCAAGAGCAGCAATATCACCAGGCGATGCGCCCGCTTTTCTGGCCACTTCTATTGC
>JAYWGO010000042.1:0-24301 GCA_043778205.1 Polaromonas sp.
GCGTGCGGCCTTGAAGGGCCGCGCGTTACCCACAAGCGCACACCTGCGTGGATAAACCCTAAGCCGCCTCACACACAGAAATGCTGACACTCCCCACAAAACGGACCGGGTTACAGTATCAGAGCAGCGTTTTGTACAGAAAATTCCAACATAACTAATAACTATGTAACGCGTGAAAACCCTTACTCAATAAGCTCACCAAGATATTGCCAACCGCGCTTCAGTTATGGAGATACAAATGGATGGCCCCGAAATCGCTCTCTGGGTAACATATTGAAATTATCAGGTCAAGGACTACCTGACTGGGCTAACTAAAGGTAGTTTATGTAGCACTTAGACTTGGAACCGCGTTGCACGGTGAGGTATGCATTTACTATTAATTCAATAGCTAATCATTCATAATTTCCTTGGGCGATAGGGCTAAAACGCTTAAAAGCCTTGATTTGAGGTGTTTTGGCGATTAATTTGTTGCAGGGCTTGTTTGCAATGTGGTTTCGTGTGCACGCACTGGTAGTCTTCGGCTAACGTTGGTGTTCAATAGAGGTAGCGCACCACTATGGTAGCGAGACGAGATAGCGGTTGCAAATTGACCGATTTCTGGTACCCCAGTATGAGGGCGATTTGCAACTGCTATCTCGCCCGGAGTCCACAAAGCCAGCCTCCCTGGCTCCTGCAACTGCTATCTCGCCCGGAGCCAATAATGCCAGCATCCGCAACTCCAATAATCACCAACTAGCGCACCCAACAAACAAACCAAGCCTCACCCCCGCGGATGGTGCAACGCATGCAACTGCTTCAGCCGCTCCCGCGCCACATGGGTGTAGATGGTGGTGGTAGAAATATCCACATGCCCCAGCAGCATTTGCACGGCCCGCAAATCTGCACCATGGTTAATCAAATGCGTGGCAAAAGCGTGGCGCAAAGTGTGGGGTGACAAAGTAGACAAGGGAATGCCAGCGGCCAAGGCGTATTTTTTTACAATCATCCAAAACGCAACCCGGCTCATGCCACTGCCTGCGCTGGCACCGCGCACAGTAACAAACAATGCGTCGGTTTGCCGGGCCTTGAGCAGTACGGGCCGGGCTTCTTTCAGGTAGCGTTTTAGCCAGTCACTGGCATGCTCGCCAAAGGGTACCAAACGCTCTTTGCTGCCTTTGCCAAAAGTGCGCAGCACATGCTCGGTCATGCTCACATTAAGCACCTTCAGGCCCACCAGCTCACTCACGCGCAGGCCGCTGGCGTAGATGAGTTCCAGCATGGCGCGGTCGCGCAGGCCCAGCGGGGTGGTGGTGTCGGGGGCGTTCAGCAGGCTTTCTACCTGTGCTTCGCTGAGTGTTTTCACGCTGCGGTGCACTGCCTTGGCCGATAGCAGCTTCAGCGTCGGGTCGGCGCTTACCAAGCCATGGCGCAAGGCCCAGCGGAAGTAGCGTTTAAGCACCGTTAAGCGGCGGTTGGACGAGCTGGCTTTGCCTGCGTCTTTTTTGCCCAGTGCATCTGGCGGCTTGGCTTGCAGCAAGCGGGTCGCAAAATAGGCCTCTATGTCTGCGCCAGCGGTGGCATCCAGTGGCTTGCCGTGGTGCTGGTTTAGCCATGCGGCATACAAAGTAAGGTCGCGGCGGTAAGCCGCTAGGGTATTTTTAGACAAGCCTTCTTCGAGCCAAATGGCATCGATGAAGGTGTCTATGCTGTGGGTAGCCGGTGCGTTCAAGTGCGAATGTTAGTTCAATATCATGCAGCTTATTGGTCTAGCTTGAGCTTTTGCTGGGCCACCACTTTTTGGTATACCGCCAGCTCGTCGGCCATTTGCTTGGCAAACTCTTCGGGGCTGTTGCCAATGATGAACGAGCCGGTGTCTTCAATGCGTTTGCGCACTGCCGGGTCTTCTAGCGCTTTGCGCACACCGGCGTTGATTTTGTCTACGATGTCTTTGGGCAGGCCTTTAGGGCCATAAATGCCGTAGTAGGCCATGCGGTTGACAGGCTCTAAGCCCACTTCTTTGAAGGTCGGCACATTGGGCAGAACAGCCAAGCGCTGGGGCGCGGCCACCACGATGGGCACCAAGCGGCCACTTTGGATAAAGGGCAGCGACGAGGGAATGTTGTCAAACGTCATGGGCACTTGGCCTGCCACCGTGTCGTTCAGCGCAGGGCCTGCCCCTCGGTACGGAATGTGGGTAACAAAGGTGCCTGAGAGGCTTTTGTACAGCTCCATTTGCAGGTGGCCAATACCGCCGGTACCCGACGAAGAGTACGCGTGCTTGCCGGGGGATTTCTTCAGCTCGGCAAGAAAGCCTTTGTAGTCTTTGGCCGGAAAGCTGGGGTTCACGGCAATCACATTCGGTGTGGCTGCAATGTTGATGATGGGGGTGAAATCGGTGGCAGCGTTGTAGGGCATTTTGGGGTTGATAGCCGGGTTGGCCGCCGTGGTGGACACCGTGGCCATGCCCAAGCTGTAGCCATCAGGCGCAGCTTTGGCGGTTTCGTTGGCGCCCACCACGCCACCGCCGCCGGCTTTGTTGATGACGATGACCGGCTGCCCTAGCGCCTTGCCCAGTGCCTCACCAATCGTGCGCGCCACAATGTCGGTGGTACCACCCGGTGCAAACGGCACCTGCAGTTGCACCGGCTTATTAGGGTAGGTTTGGGCATATAAACTGCCTGTGGCCCAAGGAAATGCTGCACAAGCAGCTATTAATTTAAGAGTATGGCGCATTGAAGGTTTCATTATTTCTCCACAAAGTTATTCCAACAGAAACCAAATAGTACGTTCGATACCGCAAAATACGATTGTGGCAAACCCATAGGCACAAACCCGTAGGGTTTAGTTCTAAATGCCCCTTGGGGTTTAGTTTTACTCCGCAGAATTTACCTTTTCATGTACTACGCCCAGCTCTTAATCCCCGATTTCGCACTGATTCTGTGCGGCTACTTTATTTGCCGCACCACCGCGCTCAACCGCACCGTGTGGGAGCAAGTTGACAATTTGGTGTTTTACTTTCTGTTCCCCGTGCTGCTGTTCCACTCCATCGTGCGCGCGCCATTGAACCTGGGCGCTGCTTCCCACATGATTGGCGCTGCACTGTGCATGGTGTGCCTCAACATCGCCCTGACCTACAGCGTGGCACGCTGGCCCGGCGTGCAGGCCGCAGACCATGCCAGCGCCGCCCAAGTGGCGTTTCGGTTTAACTCGTTTATTGCACTGGCCATTGCCGAGCGCGTGGCCGGGCCTGAGGGCTTGCTGTTGATTGCGGTCATCATTGGCGTATGTGTGCCGCTGTGCAACATGGGCGCTATTTGGCCGATGGCTAAAAACTCCCAGCAAGGCTTTGCCAAAGCACTGGTGCGCAATCCGTTGGTGCTGGCCACCGCCAGCGGCCTGCTGGCCAATGTGCTGGGCTTTAGCCTGCCTGCATGGGCCGAGCCTACAGTGACCCGCATTGGCCAAGCCTCTCTGGCGCTAGGGCTAATGGCAGCGGGTGCGGGCATGCAGCTGGGCCGCGTGTTTGACAGCCGCAGCAAACGCACCGTGGGCGCTGCCGTGCTGGCCATGCGCCATGTGGTGATGCCGCTGCTGGCCTGGGGCATGGTGCGCTTGTTTGGGCTAAATAGCACGCAGGCCAGTGTGCTGTTGGTGTTTAGCGCCCTGCCCACTGCCGCTAGCTGCTACATACTGGCTGCGCGCATGGGCTACGACGGTAGCTTTACCGCCGGATTGGTCACGCTGTCCACCGCACTGGGCGCGCTCAGCCTGCCGTTTGCGTTGCAGTTTTTACGCTAAATTCGCATTGCTCACACTATGACCTGGCAAGCTAACCTTCAAATCCATTACCGCAGCGTGCCGCTGCCCGTACAAGCGCCCCATGCAAGCGGCGCAGCGCACACCACCGCCCATTTTTTGCACAATGGCCCGCTGCGCGTGCTGCAAAGCCTGTACCCCGAGGGCCCCAGCGTCTGCCACAACGTGCTGGTGCACCCGCCCGGCGGCATTGTGGGTGGCGACACGCTGGAGATTAAGCTGCAGCTAGACCACGGTGCCCATGCCCTGATCACCACGCCAGGCGCTACACGCTTTTATAAAAGCTTAGGGGCAGCGGGCACGCAGCGGGTGCATGCCCAGCTAGGTGCAGGTGCGCGGCTAGAGTGGCTGCCGCTAGAGACCATTGTTTACAACGCGGCCAACGCGAATAACACCGCCGTGTTTGACCTGGCCCCTGGTGCAGAAATGATCGGCTGGGACATTACCGCGCTAGGCTTGCCGCACGCTAACCAGCTGTTTGAGCGCGGTAGTTTACTGCAACACATCGAAGTCAAAGGAGCATGGCTAGAGCGCGCGCTGATCGACTCAGCAGACGCACGGCTCATGAACAGCCCCCTAGGTTTGGCGGGTAACCTGTGCATGGGAAGCCTGTTCTTTGCCACCGGCGAGGCCATTGCCCGTGAGCGGCGCGAGCACCTGCTAGAAGTCATTCGCGCCACAGTGGCGGGGGATGCACTGGCCAGCACGACAGGTGCCACTGCGCCTAACCCGCGCGTGATAGTGGTGCGCACCCTTGCGCCCATGACCGAGCCTGCAGTTGCGCTGTTGCGGCGCGTGTGGGTAGCGCTGCGGCATGCGGCCTGGCATATGCCAGCGCAGGTGCCGCGTATTTGGGCGATGTAGTCTTGCCTGGACTCTGGTTGGCGCTGTTTAGCTATCTAGGGCAGTAGATTACTGCGCAAGCAGCTATTTCTTCAATAGCGTCCACTCGCCTCCAAAACCACGACTAGTACAAATAGACTATTCCCAATAGTCTATTTTCACGTTAGATTCCGTGAATAAATACACACTATTAGTGGATCAGCACTCTACCAAAAAACAGCCTATGTCCAAGCTCAAACGCGTTTTCATCGCCGCACAGACCGGGTACCCCGCCTTTACAGACAGCTCAGCTCGAACAATTGGTCTCATAGTGCCAGCATAGGTTCGTACCAATTTTTTAGAAAATAACAAGCACACAAAGGAGCTGACATGAAAGTATTTTTAACTGGAGCCACAGGTTTCATTGGCCAAGCACTGGTGCGCACCATGCGCGGGCGGGGCTGGGACATTCACGCGCTGGTGCGCGACACCCAGAGCGCGCCGGCCCGCTGGCTGGCGCAGCAGGGCTGCACGCTGGTACCCGGCGACGTGACGCGCCCCGATGGCCTAGCCGCTGCCATGGCCGGGATGGACGTGGTGTTGCACAACGCTGGTGTGTATGAATTCGGTGCCGATGCGGCAACGCGAGAGCGTATGCAGCAGGTCAACGTACACGGCACTGACCATGTGCTGGGCGCCGCATTGCAGGCCGGCGTGCCGCGCACGGTGTATGTGTCGTCGGTGGTCGCGCTTGGGGCCAGCGGTTATGCGCCCGAGCCGGCTGCGGTAAAGGACGAAACCCACCGCCCCGATGGCCGCTATCTCACGCCCTACGAACGCAGCAAAGCCCAGGCGCACCAAGCCGCGCTGGCTTGGCGCGCCAAAGGCTTGCCGCTGGTGATTGCTATGCCCAACGCTGTAGTAGGTGCAAACGACCACTCGGCCTTTGGCTATTTTTTGCGCATGCACCTGGGCGCAATCATGCCGCCTATGGCCTTTGGCGGAGACGCAACGTATGCTTTCGTCGATGTGCATGCCCTTGCCGAGGGCATGTGCCTGGCGGCAGAAAAAGCGCCCATCGGCGAAGACTACATCTTCAGCGGCGAGCCGCTCACGCTCAAAGCGCTGTTCGAGAAGTTTGCCCGCTACCCTGGCGGCATGAAGGTGCGCCTGTATTTGCCGCGCTGGTTCATGCGCCCACAGATGATGCTGCTTGAACCCTTGCAACGCGCCCTGGGGTTGCCAGCTTTCATGTCGCGCGACACCGTGGACGCATCGCGTGGCCACCTGAATTACAGCGCGGCCAAGGCCCGCCGCGAACTGGGCTGGACGCACCCCGGCAGTGACGTGATGTGGAAGCAGATCATCACGCGCGAACGGGAGCTGATGGCCAAGCGGCGTGGCTTGCTCAACAAACTGCGGCATCAGAGTGTGGTGGAGGGCGACGCGCCCAGTGCCTACCTGTAGTTGACTATCCGATTGCCTCACAGCCTTTAGTAACCCCCGTGCCACGGCCAACTTAATCACAAGCACCGACATTGACACAACCACAAGGAGAGAACCATGCAAATCACCCAAGCCCTGCACCGCGCAGTCGCATGTAACCCCAATGGGATCGCTACCGTCTGCGGCAGCCGCCGCCACACCTTTACCCAGTTCCGCGAACGCATCTCGCGCTTCGCCGCAGCGTTGCACGCGCTGGGCTCGGGCAGCGGGGATCGCGTGGGCATCCTGTCGCTCAACAGCGACCGGTACGTCGAGGCCTACATGGCCGTGCCCTGGGCCGGTGCGGTCATCAACCCCTGCAACACACGCTGGAGCGCCACAGAGATTGCCTATTCGCTGGACGACTGCGACACGCGCGTGCTGCTGGTGGACGACCCCTTCATACCGATGATGGCTGATCTGCGCGCCAAGAGCAGCAGCCTGGCCACGCTCATCCACGTGGGCGACAGCCCCACGCCCGAGGGCATGCTCTCTTACGAGGCGCTGATCGAGAGGCACAACGCGGCGGCCGATGCCGGGCGCGGCGGCAAGGATCTCGCCGGTGTTTTCTACACTGGCGGCACCACCGGTTTCCCTAAGGGCGTGATGCTCTCGCACGATGCGCTGCTGTTCAACGGGCTGTGGTGCAGCACCTTGGGCGTGGCGCGGCCGGGTGATATCGGCCTGCACGCGGCACCGATGTTTCACATTGCCGATCACGCTTTGCTTAACGCGCTTTGGCTGGCTGGCTGCACGCACGTCGCGCTGCCCGCGTTCACGCCGCCCGCCATGCTGCAGACGCTGGAGCGCGAACGCATCACCACCACGTTGCTTGTGCCGACGATGATTCAGCTGCTGGTTGACCACCCCGACGCGGCCAAGCACGACCTCTCCGCGCTGCGAACGCTGGGCTACGGCGGATCGCCCATCAGTGAAGCTGTGCTTGATCGCGCCCAGAAGCTCATGCCTCACGTGGAGTATGGGCAGGCCTACGGCATGACCGAGCTTGCACCCTGCGCCACCTGGCTGCCGGCGGCGCTGCATTCTGCCGAGGGCCGGGCGCGCGGCAAGCTAAGCGCGGCCGGCTTGGCGATGCCGGGCGTGCAGATTCGCATCGTGGGGCCTGATGGCGCTGACTTGCCGCGAGGCGAGGTTGGCGAGATCATTGTCAAGAGCCCTGCCGTGATGCTTGGCTACTGGAACAAGAGTGAGGAAACCGCGCAAGCGCTGGAGCGCCCGTCCAACCCCGGCTGGATGCACACCGGCGACGGTGGCCGCATGGACGACGAAGGATTCGTCTACGTGGTCGACCGCGTGAAGGACATGATCGTGAGCGGCGGCGAAAACGTTTACTCCACCGAAGTGGAGCGGGCAGTTGCCAGGCATCCGGCCGTTGCCGCATGCGCGGTGATCGGTGTACCAGACGCCGAATGGGGCGAGCGCGTACACGCAGTGGTCGTGCTCAAAGCCGGCCAACAGGCCACGGCCGACGAGATTCGCGAACATTGCAAGACGCTGATCGGCGCCTACAAGTGCCCAAGGAGCGTGGAGTTCATCACCGCGCTGCCGATGAGTGGCGCAGGCAAGGTGCTCAAGCGCACGTTACGCGAACCCTATTGGAAGGGGGAGCAGCGCCAGGTAGCTTAAAGTAAACCCAGCTTCTTACCCTGCAACTTTGAAAGACCCCTATGCCCAAAACTAAACGCGTCCTCATCGTCGGTGCTGGTATGGCGGGCCTCACGCTGGCCATCGCCTTAAAGCGGCAAGGGCTGGCCGCTGACTTGGTGGAGCGCCAAGCCACGTGGCCAGTACATGGTGCGGGGATTTATCTGGTGGGCAACGCCATGCGCGCGCTTGGTGCGCTGAATTTGGCGGACGATGTGCTTCGAGATGGCGCTTTGATTCAGACGCAGACGCTGATGAACCGCCGGGGGAGACAACTGGCTGTGATCGACACCGCCAGCGTGTAGGGCGCTTGTGGCCCTTGCGTGGGTATTCGCAGAGCTGACTTGCAAAACAAGTTAGTCAACGCCTTAGGGGAGCAAGCCGCGGGTTCTCAGCTTCGTTTTTCGACTACCGTGAGCTCCATCGAGCAGCGGGCGCGAGGTGCTTTCGTGCGCTTCGATGACGGGCAGGAGGACGTGTATGACCTGGTGGTGGGTGCGGACGGCGTGCGGTCGTCGGTACGTAAACTTGTGTTTGGCAGTGTGCAGCCGCGCTTTTGTGGCCAAGTGGGTTGGCGGTTTCTTGTGCCATGCCCACCGTCGATCACCGGGTGGACGCTTTACGCCGGAGATCGCGGCGTTTTTATTTTTATCCCAGTGGGCCACGGTCAGGCCTACTGCTACGCAGACGCAGTGGTGGCTGAGCCGCCGGGCGATCCGATAGTGGGCAGGCTGGAGCGGTTGAGGTCGCGCTTTAGCACCTACGCAAGCACGGTAACGCAAGCTTTGGCACAGCTCCAAACTTCGGAGCAAATCCACTTTGCCGCGATAAACGATATTCTGCAACAGCCTTGGGGCAAGGGCAACGTACTGCTGATTGGCGATGCCGCCCACGCAACCTCACCCAACATGGCCTCGGGCGCGGCAATGGCTTTTGAGGACGCACTGGTGCTGTCGGAGCTGATGACCTCGCGGCGAGATGTTGCCCAAGTGCTCGATGACTACACGAGCAAACGCCTAGAGCGAATTCGCTGGGTGCATGAGCAGACCCACCGGCGAGACAAGATAAGAAACCTTCCTCCAATGGTGCGCGACCTGCTTACGCGAATGCTGGCAAACAAGGTCTATCGGGCAAACTACGCGCCGCTGGTGGCCACACTTTAGAAGCGCGGCCTGGCGTCGGCTAAGTTGCAGGTGCTGCTGGCTGACTCAGTTGCATGAAAGCCGCCGATATCCAAAATAAAACGCGCATGGAAACTGGTTGGCGGGTGTTCGGCTTTGCCTCCAAACATACCCGCTGCCATTGCGGTTGGCGTGTACGGCCTAGCGGCATCAAGGAGCCCGAAGGGCGGGGGACAGCTTTGTTGCCGTACCCACCAAGCGCAATGGCGTACCCAGCCCTGGGGCCAGCGTACATGTTAAGAGAAGCTACTCTTTAAATAGCAACCAACTGCCGTACCCCATTGGTTTTCATGTTTTTACCCAAGCCGCTTGCAATCACCTCGCCCCACTCCATCACCAAGTAGTCATCGGCCAATTCCTCGGCAAAGTCGTAGTACTGCTCTACCAGCACAATGGCCATGTCGCCACGGTCGGCCAGCATGCGGATGACGCGGCCTATGTCTTTGATGATGCTGGGCTGGATGCCTTCGGTGGGTTCGTCCAGAACCAGGAGCTTGGGTTTGGCCGCCAGTGCGCGGGCGCGATTGAGTTCAGCGTACTAACAAAAAGCCTTGCAAAACAGGTAAATTGTTATTACAATTACGGTAATGCACATCGATTTCGACGCAACCAAGAATTCGGCCAACATCAGCGAACGCGGTTTAAGTTTTGAGCGGGCAGCGGATTTTGACTTTGGCACAGCAGTGATAGGCCAAGATGCCCGTAAAGCCTACCCAGAAGTTCGTTTTGTGGCGGTGGGATTTTTGGGTAAGCGCTTGCATGTGCTGTGCTTCACACCATTAGCTGATAGTATTCGCGTCATCAGCTTTCGCAAGGCTAACGCCAGAGAGGTAAATAACTATGCCCAAACGCGCACCGCTGATTGATGAGAGCGGCGAAGTCCGTGAGCTGACGGCCGCAGACCTGCGCCTTTTCAAGCCAGCCGCCGAGCTGTTGCCACCTGAATTGATCGAGATAATGGGGGTCAAGCCGCGCGGGCCACAAAAAGCGCCCACCAAGCAGGCCACTACCATCCGCCTGTCGCCCGATGTGATGGCCGCATTTAAAGCGACGGGCGCGGGCTGGCAAACGCGTATTGATGCGGCGTTAAAAGACTGGCTGCGTACGCATTCGCCGGTTTGATTGCGCGCGATAACTTCAAACTATTTGAGCCTGTAGCCCAACAATAATATATTGCTCAAAAAGCTATTATTTATATAGCAACTAGCTGCCGCACACCGTTTGTCTGCATGTCCTTGCCCAGCCCCCGCGCTATCACCTCGCCGCGCTCCATAACCAGGTAGTCGTCGGCCAGCTCCTCGGCAAAGTCGTAGTACTGCTCTACCAGCACAATGGCCATATCGCCACGGTCGGCCAGCATGCGGATGACGCGGCCTATGTCTTTGATGATGCTGGGCTGGATACCTTCGGTGGGTTCGTCCAGGACCAGGAGCTTGGGTTTGGCCGCCAGCGCACGGGCGATGGCTAGCTGCTGCTGCTGGCCGCCGGACAAGTCGCCGCCACGGCGCTTGAGCATTTGCTTGAGTACGGGGAACAGATCGTACAGCTCGGGTGGCACGGGCGTGCTGCTGCTCTTGTAGGCCAGGCCCATGGCCAGGTTTTCTTCTACGGTCAGGCGGGCGAATATCTCGCGGCCTTGGGGTACGAAGCCTATGCCTGCGCGGGCGCGGTTGTAGGGGGTGGCATCTTGAATGGCTTTGCCGTCAAACTCGATGCTGCCGTTCTTAATGGGCACCAAGCCCATCAGCGATTTGAGCAAGGTGGTTTTGCCTACGCCGTTGCGGCCTAGGACGACGGTGACTTTACCTAGGTGGGCCTCCATGCTTACATCGCGCAGGATGTGCGAGCCGCCGTAGTATTGGTTTACGTTTTTGACTTTCAGCATGGTTGGGCTCCTGCATGCGGGCGCAGAGAAAGACAGGGCGCAGAGGACGCAAAAACTACGCAAAAGACGCAAAAGGAATGCAAAAAAATCCAAGCTGAATTTTTGGCTGTTTTTTTGCGTCCTTTGCGCATCTTTGCGTCCTCTGCGTCCGGAAGTTCGGCTGTTCGGAAGTCCGCATTGTGCTTTTGATTAACGCCCAAGGTACACCTCGATCACTTTTTCGTTTTGCTGCACCTGGTCTAGTGTGCCTTGCGCAAGTACCGATCCGTCGCACAGCACGGTGACTATTTCGGAAATGGTTTTAATAAAGCTCATGTCGTGCTCCACCACCATCAGGCTGTGTTTCCCTTTGAGTGTAAGGAATAGCTCTGCGGTTCGGGCGGTCTCGTTGTCGGTCATGCCTGCTACGGGCTCGTCTAGCAGCAGCAGCTTGGGGTCTTGCATGAGCAGCATGCCAATTTCTAGCCACTGCTTTTGGCCGTGGCTGAGGTTGCCTGCCATGCGGTTGACGCTGTCAGCTAAGTGGATGGTGTGCAAAATTTCTGCCACACGGTCACTTTGCAGCGAGTCGAGTTTGAAGAACATCGACGGCTTGACGTTCTTGTCGGTTTTCAGTGCGAGTTCTAGATTCTCAAACACCGTGAGCTGCTCAAACACCGTGGGTTTTTGGAACTTGCGGCCAATGCCCATTTGCGCGATTTGCGATTCGTTGTACCGCAGCAGGTCGATGGTGGAGCCAAAGAACACGGTGCCGCTTTGCGGGCGGGTTTTGCCGGTGATGATGTCCATCATCGTGGTCTTACCTGCGCCGTTGGGGCCGATGATGCAGCGCAACTCGCCGGGCGCTATGTCTAGCGACAAGTTGTTGATGGCTTTGAAGCCGTCAAAGCTCACGTTCACATCTTCCAGGTACAAAATGCGGCCGTGGGTAATGTCTACCTCGCCGGGGGTGGCCATGCGCGAATAACCTGCATTATGCCCACCTGACTGGGTGTTGTCTGCGCTGGTGTGTTCACGCTTTGTTAAACGCTGGGCACCTTCTTCCAATAATTCGGGGGTCATGCCTTGCCCTCTTCTTTTTTGCCCGTGAGCTTCCTCACCAAGCCCACGATGCCTTGCGGCAGAAATAGCGTGACAGCGATAAACATGGCACCCAAAAAGTACAGCCAGTACTCGGGGAACGCCACCGTAAACCAGCTCTTGGCTCCGTTGACTAAAAACGCGCCCACTATGGGGCCGATCAAAGTAGCGCGGCCCCCCACGGCCGCCCAAATGGCGATCTCTATCGAGTTGGCAGGCGACATCTCGCTGGGGTTGATGATGCCCACCTGCGGCACATACAGTGCGCCTGCCACGCCGCACATGATGGCGGAGATGACCCAAATGGTCAGCTTATAGGCCACCGGGTTGTAGCCCGAGAACATGACGCGCGTTTCGGCATCTCGTATCGCTTGCAACACGCGGCCAAACTTGCTTTGAACCAGCCAGCGCGAGAACAAATAAAAGCCTAGCAGCGTAAAACCGGTGATGACGAACAGCACCATGCGCGTGCTTTGCGTGGCTACGGGGATGTCCAAAATACGTTTGAAATCGGTAAAACCGTTGTTGCCGCCAAACCCCGTTTCGTTGCGAAAGAACAGTAGCATGGCGGCATACGTCAGCGCCTGGGTGATAATAGAAAAATACACGCCCTTGATGCGCGAGCGGAAGGCGAAGAAGCCAAACACCAGGGCCAGCAGGCCGGGCACCAAAATAACCATCAGCATTTGGAAAACAAACGATGCGCTGCTTGTCCAGTGCCACGGCAAAGTCTTCCAATCGAGGAAAACCATAAAGTCAGGCAGCTCGCTTTTGTAGTTGCCCTCCAGGCCAATCTGGCGCATCAGGTACATGCCCATGGCGTAGCCGCCCAGTGCGAAGAACAGGCCGTGGCCTAGCGACAAAATGCCGGTGTAACCCCAGATCAAATCCATCGCCAGCGCGCAGATGGCAAAGCACATGATCTTGCCTACCAGCAGCACGGCAAAGTCGCTCATATGAAAGATGCTGCTTTGCGGTACTACCAAGTTGAGCAGCGGCGCTACAGCGCACACCACAATCAGTACGGTCAGGAAACTAGCCCAGCCTTTGCGCGTTAGCAAAGGCGCTGGCTTCGGCAGAGTGAAGGCTAAGGCGGTCATGCTTCTGCGCTCCGACCCTTCATCGCAAAAATACCTTGCGGACGCTTTTGGATGAAAATGATGATGAAAACAAGAATGGCGATTTTGGCCAGCACTGCGCCCGCCCAGCCTTCAAGAAATTTATTGAGAATGCCTAGCCCCATGGCCGCGTATACGGTGCCTGCCAGCTGCCCTACGCCGCCCAGCACCACCACCATGAATGAATCGACGATGTAGCTCTGGCCGAGGTCTGGCCCCACGTTGCCAATTTGGCTGAGGGCACACCCTGCCAAGCCTGCAATGCCGGAGCCGAGTGCGAAGGCATAGGTGTCGATACGCGCAGTGTTCACGCCCATGCACGCAGCGATGGGGCGGTTTTGGGTTACCCCGCGCACAAACAATCCAAGCCGCGTTTTGCTAATTAGCATGGCCACGCCTGCCAGTACCAAAATGGCAAATACGATGATCAAAATGCGGTTGTAGGGCAACGACAGGTTGGGCAAAATCGCCACGCTGCCGCTCATCCACGAGGGGTTTTCTACCCCTACGTTTTGCGCGCCAAAAATAGTGCGCACCAGCTGCATCAACATCAGGCTGATGCCCCAAGTGGCCAGCAGCGTCTCTAGGGGGCGGCCATATAAAAAGCGAATCACGCTGCGCTCTAGTGCCGCACCCACCAGGGCTGAAGCCATGAACGCCACGGGAATAGCAGCAATCAAATACCAGTCAAACATGCCCGGTAAGTAGCTGCGAAACAAGCCCTGCACCACATAGGTGGCGTAAGCACCAATCATGATCAGCTCGCCGTGCGCCATGTTGATAACGCCCATGAGGCCGTAGGTGATGGCCAAGCCCAGCGCGGCCAATAGCAAGATGGAGCCCAAGCTCAAGCCGGTGAACATGATGCCCAGCTTGTCGCCCAAGCCGAGGGTGGACTGGATTTGGGTCAGCGATTTTTGCAACTGAACTTTGACATCTGCCTCAGTTTCGGCCTTCAAGCGGTCGTTGAGCAATAGTTGCGCGGCAGGGTCTTTACTATCTGCCATGGCTTTGGCGGCTTCCAGGCGCTTGGCTTTATCAGCGCTGCCCAGCATGGCAGCGGCGCGCGCCAGCGTGAGCTGGGCTTTGAGTGTGGCGTTGGTCTCCGCTGCCAGTGCTTTGTCTAGCAGGGGCAGTTTGCCTTCATCAGGGTCTTTCAGCAGCGCCTGCACGGCTGCTGCGCGCAGGGCGTCGTCTTTGCTGAACAGTTTGAGGGCTGCAAGGGCAGTGTCTATCTCGCCGCGCATGCGGTTGTTGTTGCTCACATCTTCCAATGCGGCGGGCATGGGCACTTCTGCACCGGTGACAGGGTCGGTGGCCTTGCCACCAGTAACCACCAGCACTTTGTCGCCTGCAATCTTTACGGCATCGTCTGCCATGGCTTGTACAAATGCGTTGGTTTTCTCATCAGCCACCAGCATGGCTTTGTTCAGGGCTTCGATGCGGGCATCGTTCTCGCCTATGGCGATACCTTGTACTTCAGCGGGCGTTAAAGCATGTGCGTGCACAGCTAGCAAAATACCAGCGAACAGTAATAGTAATTTTTTACGCACCATCGGGATTCATTTCATTTTTAAACGCAGCAACGGCGTGGGGTATTGTGTCACCACCACGCCGCTGTATTGTGCCGTGGGCGC
Organism: Polaromonas sp.; assembly: GCA_043778205.1. GTDB lineage: Bacteria > Pseudomonadota > Gammaproteobacteria > Burkholderiales > Burkholderiaceae_C > JAAFIP01. The sequence goes on from JAYWGO010000042.1 coordinate 14,669, forward strand.
GCACCCACAGCTAAGTTACATTACTTCTTTGCTGGCTCGTCAGGCTTCTTGTCGTTGCCTTCGATGAACGGAGACCATGGCTTGGCTTTGACTGGGCCTGGGGTCTTCCACACCACGTTGAACTGGCCGTCGGCTTTGATCTCGCCGATGAACACGCTTTTGTGCAGGTGGTGGTTCTTCTCGTCCATCTTGCTGGTGATGCCTGATGGTGCAGTGTAGGTTTGACCAGCCATCGCAGCGATGACTTTGTCGGTATCGGTGGACTTAGCCTTTTCTACCGCTTGCTTCCACATGTTGATACCAATGTAAGTTGCTTCCATTGGGTCGTTTGTTAGCGCCTTATCTTTGTGACCAGCAATACCTTTGGCTTTAGCGTAGGCTGCCCATTTAGCGATGAATGCATCGTTGGTAGGGTTCTTAATTGACTGGAAGTAATTCCAAGCAGCCAAGTGGCCTACCAATGGCTTGGTGTCCACGCCGCGCAGCTCTTCTTCACCTACTGAGAAAGCCACCACAGGTACGTCTTTGGCCTTCAGGCCAGCGTTGCCCAGCTCTTTGTAGAAAGGCACGTTGGAGTCACCGTTGATGGTGGACACAACAGCAGTTTTGCCGCCAGCAGAAAACTTCTTCACGTCAGCCACGATGGTTTGGTAGTCAGAATGGCCAAACGGTGTGTACTTCTCGTCGATGTCTTTGTCAGCTACGCCCTTGCTCTTGAGGTAAGCGCGCAAAATCTTGTTGGTGGTGCGTGGGTACACGTAGTCGGTGCCCAGCAATACCCAGCGCTTGGCTGCACCGCCGTCTTTGCTCATCAGGTAGTCCACAGCAGGAATGGCCTGCTGGTTAGGCGCGGCACCGGTGTAGAACACGTTTTTGCTCAGCTCTTCGCCTTCGTACTGCACAGGGTAGAACAGCAAGCCGTTCAACTCTTCAACCACGGGCAAAACCGACTTGCGTGACACTGATGTCCAGCAACCGAAAATCACCGCTACTTTATCTTGCGACAGCAACTGCTTGGTTTTCTCAGCAAACAGGGGCCAGTTAGATGCGGGGTCCACAATCACAGGCTCCAGCTTCTTACCCATCACACCGCCCTTGGCATTGATCTCGTCGATCGCCATCAGCACGGTGTCTTTGAGGACGGTCTCTGAAATGGCCATGGTGCCCGACAGGCTGTGCAAAATACCCACTTTGATGGTGTCGGCCGCATAAGCTGGCATAGCAGATACGCCTGCCAAAGCAAAGGCAGCCGTTAGCGCCTTGAGTGTAAAACGACGTTGCATGAACGCTTCTCCAAAAAAATATGTGAAAGATGACTTTTCTTTAACCCTATTCGCCCGTGCTTAAAAGCCATTACGTTAAGGATGAAGTGATCGTAAGCACAACTGCTGCGCCGTGAAATACGGCACATGGCGTATGCCGGCAAAGTAGTTTTGAAACAGCCAGGCGGCTAGCGTTTAGCCTTCAAACTGCGGATGCAACTGGCGAATGCGGTTCATGGCCATGCCAGCGGCAGAGGTGCGGGTTTCAACCCCCATTTTGGCAAAAATACGCTCTAAATGCTTTTTGACCGTAGCCGGGCTGGCACCCAAAATGTCCCCAATATCACGGTTAATTTTGCCTTTAACCACCCAGTACAGCACCTCAGCCTCGCGGGCGGTAAGCTTAAAGGACAAACTCATGGCCTCGATGATGGCAGTGTCTGACTCTTCACGCATCACAATCAGCCAATCGCCTCCGCCCTCGCTGTCGCCAGTTTGCTGGTGCAGGCGAAAGGTCAGCCGCTTGGCCCCTAAGCTGGCGCTGAGCCGGGGAGGTTCGACTTGATGTTGCGCTTGGTTGGCATGCCGCTGCAGCCAGTCCACCACACTTCGCGGGGCTACATTGTGCTGCGCGGGTGTTGCGCCGTAGTACTGGGCCAGCAGCTCGCGGGCCAGTGGGGTTTGCCACATCAAACGGCCGTCTACTGCGCGCACCGTGATGCTGGCGTAGCCAAAGGCGTCCAGTGCATTGCGCGTTTGCTTGGCTTGGCGCGCGCTTTGCATGTGCACGCCCATGCGCGCAAGTACCTCTTTGGGTTTGATGGGTTTGGTCACGTAGTCCACACCACCCGCCTCTAGCGCGGCTACCAGGTGCTCGGTCTCCGTCAGGCCGGTCATAAACACAATCGGAATATGCGCAGTCAGTGGGTTGGCCTTGAGGCGTTTGGCCACTTCAAAGCCATCCATTCCGGGCATCATGGCATCAAGCAGCACGATGTCAGGCAAGGACTGCGTGGCCCGCTGCAAAGCGGTCTCGCCGCTGGTGGCCACCAGCACGGTATAGCCGGACTCGTCCAGCGCATCGTGCAGTACAGCCAGGTTATCGGGCACATCGTCCACGATGAGCACCACATCGCTGTGCGCTCGGTCAAAAGGAACGGGGGAGCCTAGGGTGCTCATAGCTTAGCAGCCATTTGAGGGGCGCTTGCGTCCATTTCACGCAGCATGGCATCAAACTGAAACTGCTGCGCCAGCGCGCGCATGTGCGCGCAAAACGGCGCTACGCTTACGTCATCGCGCTCTAGCTCACCCAGCAAATTTAAAACACCTCGGTAGTAGCCCAGTTGCGCCGCTTCGCGCAGGGGTGCCAGCGCAGCAGGCGGCGGTATGCGCATAGCGGCTATTGGCACAGGCGCAAGTACCGGCACTGTACCGGGCAACGCATGCAGCCAGCACAGTGCCAACCGGCGCCCAACCCAGTCCAGCAGTTCAGTGTGGCGCACGGGTTTGAGGATAAAGTCTTCTGGCGCAATGCCCACATCGTTGTCTAGCCCTTTGTCAAACGCGTTGGCAGAAACAATAGCGATCTGCGCGTGCTGGGGGTCTATCAAACGCAAGCGGCGAATGGTCTCCCAACCGTCTATGCCGGGCATAGCTAAATCCATCAGCACGATATCGGGCCGGTAGCCGCTGGCCAGCAGGTCTAGGCAGTCGTGCCCACTGGCTGCTGTGCGCAGCGCAAAGCCCAAGGGCTGCAGTAGCTCGACCAGCAGTTCGCGGTCGGGCTCCTCGTTGTCTACCACCAGTATTTTGCGGCGCGCGCCTTCGTAGCCACGGCGCGCTGTGGCAGGCAGCATTGCATCACCCTGCACTTTACCGCTGGTCTCAGGCAAAAACAAGCGCACTTTAAAAATCGATCCCACGCCCAAGGTGCTGCGCGCCGTCAGTTCTCCGCCCATCAGGTCGGTGAGCATTTTGGCCATCGTTAAGCCCAAGCCTGCGCCGCTGGTGGTGGGCGCGGCGGTAGAGCCGCGCGCAAAAGGCTCAAACACCGTGTCCAACTCGCCCTGACTCAAGCCTGGGCCGGTGTCTTCAATGTCGATGTGGGCCATTTCGCGCGAATGCCGCACACGCAGCGTTACGGTGCCTTGCGCCGTAAACTTGATGGCATTGCCCAGCAAATTGATCAAAATTTGCCGCAAACGCTTTTCATCTGCGCGCACCACCTCGGGCAAGTTGCCTTGAATATCAAAGGCAAAACCCAGCCCTTTGGCCGCCGCTTGCGGCTCAAACATGGCGGCCATTTCGTGCACACAGTCAGCAAAGTGCATGGGCCTTACATTGAGCGTGAGCTTGCCTGCCTCGATGCGCGCAATGTCCAAGGTTCCCTCAATCAAATTGAGCAAATGCTCACCGCCGCGTTTGATCACATTCACCGCTTGCTTGCGGTGTGGTGGCACACTGGCATCTTCCCCCATCAACTGCGCGTAGCCCAAAATACTATTGAGCGGTGTACGCAGCTCGTGGCTGATGGCACTGATATAGCGGCTCTTGGCTTGGTTGGCTTGGTCAGCCACTTTTTTAGCCAATTGCAAAGCTTCATCGGTCTGGCGGTGCGAGTCGATCTCTTGCATCAGCAAATGCGTTTGGCGGTTGGACTCTTCTTGCGCAACCTGGCGGCTTTTATGCGCCAGCACCAGCCACCATGCCACGATCCCTGCAATCACCATGAGCGCCATGTAGGCTTTTAAAAACCCAGAGCGCAGTGCAGCTTCGTTAACAGAGGCTATGTCTACCAAACGCCCTAAAGCTTGCAGCTCTCGGTAGTACAGGAGGCCAAACACGCCGCCCAGCAACGGCACGATGATCGCCATCAAAAGCAAAAAATATCCCAAGCCAGTGTCAATATAAGGCCAGATGGGCCGAGGCAAGGCCCAGCGCAAAGCGCCCGACCATTGGGTAGACAGGCTGGCGTGGGGTTTGCATAAATCACCGCAGCGGGCATCTAAGGTGCAGCACAGGGAGCAGATAGCACCTTGGTAAGCAGGGCAATGGGCCATGTCGGGGCCTTCGTAATCGCGCTCGCAAATCACGCAGCGCTGCGTTTTAAGGTGCTGGTAACCGCCCCCGCTGGCAGTGTGGCGTGCGTCAGACTCAGCCTCGTTGCCCACAAGCTCATCAGCCGTAAGGTCTGGCGTGCGGGCTACGTAGTACCGTCCTTGGGTCCACCACGCGATCAAAGGTGCGGTACAAAACGCAGTGGCCATGGCAATCACCGCTGAAAAAGCCTGCGCCATCGGCCCAAACACGCCTAAGTGCGCGGTAATGGACACCAGCGATGCCATTCCCATGGCACCCACGCCTACAGGGTTAATGTCGTACAAGTAAGCGCGTTTAAATTCAATGCCTTTGGGCGACAAGCCCAGTGGTTTGTTCACCACCAAATCCGCCACCACAGCCATGATCCAGGCGATGGCGATATTAGAGTACAGCCCCAGCACATCGCCCAAGGCGGTAAACACATTCATCTCCATCAGCATGAAAGCAATCAAGGTGTTAAACACCACCCACACCACCCTGCCAGGGTGGCTGTGGGTCACGCGGGAGAAAAAGTTGCTCCATGCCAGAGAGCCTGCGTAGGCGTTGGTCACATTAATTTTAAGCTGCGATACCACTACAAAAATAGCGGTGGCCGCTACCGCCCAGCCGTAGTTGGGAAAGACATATGCATACGCAGCCAGGTACATTTGGTTTGGGTCTACCGCACGGTCTACCGGCACCATATGGCTAATAGCCAGATAGGCCAAGAGCGCGCCACCCAGCATTTTCAACACCCCCAACATCACCCACCCAGGGCCGCCGACCAAAACACCCAGCCACCAGCGCTTGGGTTTGGCAGGGTCGAGCGCTGGCATAAAGCGCAAATAGTCAGCCTGCTCGCCCATTTGCGTGATCAAAGCAATCCCCACGGTCAGCGCAGCGCCAAACAACTGCAGGTCAAAGCTGGTGTGCACACTTTGCGCGCCTAGGTAGTGGGTAATGCCGGTAAAAACTTCAGGGTCGTGTGCCAGCACATACACGTAAGGCACCACCAACATCACCAGCCACAATGGCTGTGTCCATACCTGCAACCGGCTGATGGCCGAGACACCATGCGTAACCAGTGGAATCACCACCACGGCGCAAATTAAATAGCCCCAAGCGGGAGGAATGCCCAAAGCCAGCTCCAGCGCATAGGCCATCACAGCGGCCTCTAGCGCGAAAAATATGAAGGTGAACGACGCGTAAATTAACGACGTAATGGTAGAGCCGATGTAGCCAAAGCCTGCACCGCGCGTGAGCAAATCCATGTCAACACCGTAGCGCGCGGCATAGACACTGATGGGCCAACCCGCTAAAAAAATAATCAACCCGGTAACCAAAATAGCCCACATCGCGTTGGTAAAGCCGTATTGCACCAATAGCGTGGCCCCCACGGCCTCTAGGATGAGGAAAGAGGCTGCGCCAAACGCGGTGTTGGCCACCCGCAGGGGCGACCATTTGCGAAAACTATGCGGCGCGTAGCGCAGCGCGTAGTCTTCCATGGTTTCCTTGGCTACCCAGTTGTTGTAGTCTCGCCGCACCTTCATTACGCGCTGGGGAGCGCCTGCCTCGTGCACTGGCTGTACATCCGCAGGCGTTGCAGCAGGGGCAGGAATGATGGGGATAACTTGCTTCACAAGGTTTAAGCTTTAAAAGTACTATTACAGCAGTTTTTTGCCGCTAATCCGCGTTGCTATGCATGGGCCTGCGCCCCTTATGCGCCGTTTGGCGTACATGTTGGCATGGGCTTTGCAGCATAATTAAGCTGCATTATTTGGAAGCACCGCCATGGAACTGACACCCCGAGAAAAAGACAAGCTGCTGTTATTTACAGCCGCACTGCTGGCCGAGCGGCGCAAAGCACGTGGCCTGAAACTCAACTACCCTGAGGCTATGGCTTTTATCAGCGCAGCAGTCATGGAGGGTGCGCGCGACGGCAAAACCGTAGCCCAACTGATGAGCGAGGGCCGTAGTATTCTGACCCGCGCAGACGTGATGGAGGGCATCGCTGAGATGATTCCCGACATTCAAGTAGAGGCCACTTTCCCCGATGGCACCAAGCTGGTCACTGTGCACCAGCCTATTGTTTAGCTAATTTTGCTCTGCTGGAGATTACCTATGTTGAAAGTCAATACTACTAAATTAATAGCTGCTTGTGCAGCATTTCCTTGGGCCATAAGTGCTTTTGGTCATGAAAACCATGGTTTGAACGGCTCCCACTGGCATGCTACCGATGTGTGGGGGTTTGTGGCGCTAGCAGCCCTGCTGGCAGCAGCTATTTGGCTAGGCCGGGGTGGCAAATGATTCCGGGTGAAATGCTCATTGACGACGGCGAGCACGTTTTGAATGCAGGGCGGCGCACCGTGACTATGGTGGTTAAGAACACGGCAGACAGGCCTATTCAAGTGGGCTCACACTACCATTTTGCAGAAACTAACAACGCATTGGGCTTTGACCGTGCCGCAGCGCGCGGTATGCGCCTGAACATTGCCAGCGGCTTGGCGGTGCGCTTTGAGCCGGGCCAGCAGCGCACCGTAGAGCTGGTGGACTACGCTGGCGCGCGCACTGTGTATGGCTTTCAGGCACAAGTGCAAGGAAACCTGTGATGGCAACGATTCATAAACGCGCATACGCCGAGATTTTTGGCCCCACCACAGGCGACCGCGTGCGGCTGGCCGACACCGACTTGGTTATCGAGGTAGAAAAAGACTACACCCTTGCTGCAGGCGGCTACGGTGAAGAGGTGAAATTTGGTGGCGGCAAAACCATCCGCGATGGTATGGCGCAGTCGCAACGCACACGTGACGGCTACGGAACAGGCCCCTCCGGTGGCGGTGCCGTAGACACCGTAATGACCAACGCCTTGATCATCGACCATTGGGGCATCGTCAAAGCCGACATTGGCCTCAAAGACGGTCGCATTGCCGCCATAGGCAAAGCAGGCAACCCGGATGTGCAGCCCGGGGTGGACATCATCATCGGCCCCGGCACCGAGATCATTAGCTGCGAGGGCAGCATCGTTACCGCAGGCGGTATTGACAGCCATATCCACTTTATTTGCCCACAGCAAATTGAAGAAGCACTGGCCAGCGGCGTAACCACCATGATGGGCGGCGGCACCGGCCCCGCCACGGGCACCTTTGCCACCACCTGCACCCCCGGCGCATGGCATATGGAGCGCATGCTGCAAGCGGCAGATGCCTTCCCTATGAACCTGGGCTTTTTAGGCAAAGGCAATGCATCACTGCCGGCTGCGCTGCACGAGCAGATTAACGCAGGCGCGATTGGCCTGAAGCTGCATGAAGACTGGGGCACCACCCCTGCAGCCATTAGCAACTGCTTGGATGTGGCTGAGTTGACTGACACGCAAGTGGCCATCCACAGCGATACGCTGAACGAAAGCGGATTTGTAGAAGACACGATTGCTGCCACTAAAGGCAGGTCGCTGTGTGCCTTTCACACCGAGGGTGCAGGCGGCGGGCACGCGCCCGACATCATGCGCGTGGTGGGGCAAGAAAACTTCTTGCCATCGTCCACCAACCCCACCATGCCCTACACCGTCAACACGCTGGACGAGCATGTGGACATGCTGATGGTGTGCCACCACCTGGATGCATCGATTGCCGAAGACTTGGCCTTCGCCGAAAGCCGTATTCGCAAAGAAACCATTGCCGCTGAAGACGTGCTGCATGACCTAGGCGCCATCAGCATGATGAGCAGCGACAGCCAAGCCATGGGCCGCGTGGGCGAGGTGATTATTCGCACCTGGCAGGCCGCGCACAAGATGAAGCAGCAGCGGGGTTGGCTGGCACCCCCCACCATCATCACCGCCCCCCCTCACCCTCAATCCCTCTCCCGTGGGGAGAGGGAAGCCTCGAGTGGCCAGCCGAATACGGCAGACCACAAGACTGGGTCGGACAATTTCCGCGTCAAACGCTACATCAGTAAGTACACCATCAACCCAGCGATTGCCCACGGTATTTCGCACGAAGTCGGCTCGATTGAAGTTGGCAAATGGGCCGACTTGGTGGTTTGGAAGCCTGCGTTTTATGGCGTTAAACCATCGATCATTTTGAAAGGCTGCTTTATTGCTATGGCCGCGATGGGCGACCCGAATGCGTCCATCCCCACCCCGCAGCCCGTGCATTACCGGCCGATGTTTGGTGCATTTGGCGGGGCGATTGCCAAAGGCTCGTTAACTTTTGTGTCGCAAGCGGGCATGGCGGCGGGTATCAAGGGCAAGTTTGGCTTGGCTAAAAACCTGAGCGCAGTCAAAAACATTCGCGGCGTGCGCAAGCAGCACATGATTCACAACGCGTACTTGCCCAAGATGGAAATTGACGCACAAACTTATGCGGTGCGGGCCGATGGGCAACTGCTGACATGCGAGCCTGCGACCAGTTTGCCGATGGCGCAGCGGTACTTTTTGTTTTGAAGGCGCTTCAGCGCGGCTCAGTGTGGGCGCGAATCCACTGAGAAAAAGCCGTTTCATCCATGTCGCCCGAAGCCACGTCCAGTACCGTCAAGGTGGCATCAGCCTGCGTTACGCGAAGCCGATAACCATTGAGCGCCAAAAACAGACCAACGGCTAAAAACGCGACCCGCTTGTTGCCGTCAACAAAGGCATGGTTTTTAGCCAGTCCCACGCCATAAGCCGCTGCCAAGTCAGCCAGATCGGGGTTGCCGTAAGCCGTCAAATTCAAAGGTCTAGCAAGTGCCGAATCCAGCAAACCTTCATCTCGCAGCCCCGGCGCGCCGCCATGCTCGACCAAGCCTTCGTCATGCAGCAGCAAAAGGACTCGCCGATCCACCCAGCGCCAAGCGCTCATTTAGCCAGCTGGTGAAAGGTGTCACGGTAGTCCCGCATGAACTCTCGCCCCAGTTTCAGCTGCTCGTCCAGGTCAGGGTCGTAAGGTGTCAAACACACCCCGTTCGCCGCCTCAGTCCAAAACACCGAGTCGCCTTTTTCCAGCTTTAGCACCGTGAGCAGCTCCTTGGGCAAAATAACGCCCACGGAGTTGCCAATTTGGGTGAGTTTGAGTGCAGCCATTTGAGCTTCCCCTGAGTTTTGAAGTTATAACAGTTGTTATATTAGCCATCCTCAACGTCATTGACAAGCACATGCTCAACATCAACAAACTGATTTCCCAAGGCGCTGGCTTGGCCCCCGTGCTGGTCAAGCGCGCAGCCAAGCTGGAACTGGACTGGGACACACGGCAAAAAAGCCGTTTTGACGCCACCGACTCGCTGGGCCGCACGCTGGGCGTGTTTTTGCCGCGCGGCACCGTGG
>JAYWGO010000043.1:0-24155 GCA_043778205.1 Polaromonas sp.
TTTGTACGTTTGCGCCGCTTGAGTGTGGCCTTGCTGCAAAATCTTCCAAAATCACGCGCGAAGTCAGGGCGCGCTAGGCTAGCTTTTGCACCGCGCGCCTTTTTCCAGATTTTCATCAAGGCCACACTCAATCGACGCTTTGGCGGTTTGGTTTGGGGGCATTTGATGCGGAGAGAGCCACGGTTTCGGGTGCAGCTACAAACGCTGCCCTGCGTGTCCCCGGCCTTGGGTGAGTAGCTGCCAGTCACTGTCACATGCAACAGCCCTACGTGCCTTCAACTACCAAATTTGCCAGGGAGAAGCGATGGGAGCGTGTTATTTGCAAACTGTAGCGAAGGCGCGTCGTACTACCAAACGGGCAAATACTTAGGCGGCCTGCGCGTGATTCGCGGAAGTTTGCACAAACCTGTCCCGTCGCCCGACCAAGGTGAATAGACCTACATAAGCATTGCCACGGGCTGTTAAACAACCTAGGCCAAACAAACCAAGTCACTACAAAATACATAGCTACCCATGCAGAATTTCCTTGGGCCATAAGCCTAAAACGTATAAAAATAGCTACCAGATCAGCGTTGCTCACCCTGCGCTGCACCAGCCCCATCGGCAGAGTCCATGTCTTCATCTGCAGCAGGGGTGTCTTCGTCTAGCCCCAAGTCAGGCTCCAAGCCCAACTCTAGGGCAACTTCGGCGGCATCTTGTGCATCTACCGACCGTACTAAGGGCTGCGCAGCCCAGGCGCGCAGTTGCAGCGCCATCTCGTCTACGCCTATGCGCTTGAGCGCAGAGAACATCTTGACATCGCCGCCGCCTGCTTGCAGCTTGGCAATGGCCAAGGCTTTGGCTGCATCGGTTTTATTGAGCTTGTCGGCCTTGGTTAGCAAAATAATGAATTTAAGGCCTTTTTCTACCCGTGGGCGAATCACGTCCAGCAAAATATCGTCCAGCTCGGTGAGCCCCAAACGGGGGTCGCACAGTAGCACTACCGCAGCCAAGTTCTCGCGGCTTTTCAGGTAGTTGGCCATCACACGCTGCCAGCGTAGCTTGCTGTCTTTGGCCACTGCCGCGTAGCCGTAGCCTGGCAAATCGGCCAGAACTGCATCTTGCGCCCCCTGGCGGCCAATAGAAAATAAGTTGATGTGCTGGGTGCGGCCCGGTGTTTTAGAGGCGTAGGCCAGCTGCTTTTGCTGCGCCAATGTGTTGATGCAGGTGGACTTGCCGGCGTTAGACCGGCCCACAAAGGCAAACTCGGGCACGTCCAGTGCGGGCAAATGGTGCAGCTGCGCGGCGGTGGTTAAAAACCGCGTAGTGTGCAGCCAGGCCATGGCTTCTTTGGCCTCGTCGGTGCTGGTTGGGGCCTTGGCATACTGCGGTGCGCTGCGGTTCAAGGCAGAGTCTTTGCCTTGCTGCGCTAGCGACACCGTAGAGCGGGCCTTGCTGCGCGGGCCTGGATTGGTAGATTTTTTAGACGGTGTGGTGGACATGGAGAGCCAAAGTAGGGTGCGAGAGGAGGGTGCGAAGCCTGGCCAAAAATAGGCCCAAGATTCCTGTGGGAAGGGGTTTCCCGCATGAAGCATTGTAAAATCAATCAGTTTTGCTTTCCAGACAGTTACAAACGTCCCCTTGCCATGAAATTTACCGCCCGCACCACCGCTAGTTTTGCCGCCCGCCCCGCCACCCGAGGTGCACTTAGCTGCGTGGCTACTTTTTTATTCGCAGCCTGCATAGCATTGCCTAGCTGGGCTGCTGGTGCCGAAGCCACCAAAATGGTCAAACCTGACCTGGTTAAAGGCGCTGAGAAATTCACCGCCGTGTGCGCAGCCTGCCATGGTGCTGACGGTAATTCAGGCTCCCCAGAAAATCCTAAATTGGCTGGCCAACACCCAGAGTATTTGGTAAAGCAACTGACAGAATTTAAAGCGGGGAAGCGTAAAAATGCCGTGATGCAGGGCTTTGCCTCTACTTTAAGCGACGAAGACATGCGCAACGTAGCCTACTGGGCGGCAGGCCAAAAGCAAAAACTCGGCTTTGCCAAAGACAAAGACTTGGTTGCGCTGGGCGAGAAAATTTACAAAGGCGGCATTGCCGACCGCCAAATTGCCGCGTGTGCTGGCTGCCACAGCCCGTCTGGTGCCGGCATTCCTGCACAGTACCCGCGTTTGGCCGGTCAGCATGCAGACTACGTAGCCTCGTCACTGCGGGGCTACCGCGACGGCACGCGTAACAACAACATCCAAATGACACAAGTTGCTGCCAAGTTGAACGACCGCGAGATCAAGGCCGTGTCAGACTACGTGGCGGGCCTGCGCTGATAGGAACTTAAACCGCTTACCGGAGCCTAAGCTCATAAGCTTTTTTCCAAATTAAATTTTCCTTGTAAAAAGGCGGGTTTTCTTTACGAAACCCGCCTTTTTCCTTGCTGTTTGAGACAATCTACATAATGTCAGTTTCTACCCACGGTTGGCGGCTCAAAACGCCCTCTCTCGCATTGCGGGCAGCGGTCGAGTTGCTGTCGTCGATGCGGTTTTCTATTTCTCTGCTGACGGTGATTTGCATTGCCTCGGTGATTGGCACGGTGCTTAAGCAGGGTGAAGTGCTGGGCAACTATGTCAACCAGTTTGGCCCGTTTTGGGCCGACGTGTTCACCTCTTTCAGCCTGCCCACGGTGTACAGCGCATGGTGGTTTTTGTTGATACTGGCTTTTTTGGTGCTCTCCACCAGCCTGTGCATTACGCGCAATACGCCCAAAATTTTGGCGGATTTGAATGTGTACAAAGAAGGCATGCGTGAGCAAAGCCTCAAAGCCTTTGGCCACCGTGCCCAGGCCACCCTGCAAGAAAGTGCCGAGCTGGCCGCGCAGCGCGTGGGCAACACGCTGGTAGCGTCTGGTTGGAGGGTAAAAATTCAAACCCGCCCGGGGGACGCGGCCACTGGCAGGCAAGCCGGTTTTATGGTGGCGGCCAAGGCAGGTGCGGCTAACAAGCTGGGCTATATTGCGGCGCACAGCGCCATTGTGCTGGTGTGTGTGGGCGGTTTGCTAGACGGCGACCTGTTTATCCGCATGCAGCAGTGGTTTAACGGCAAGTCAGTGTACGGCGGTGGCGGCATGATTGCCGATATTGCGCCGCAGCACCGCCTAGGTAGCAGCAATTTGGCCTTTCGCGGTAACCTGCTGGTCAGCGAAGGGGCGGCATCGTCTACCGCTATTTTGAACCGGCCTGGCGGTGTGCTGATTCAAGACCTGCCGTTTTCAGTGGAGCTGAAAAAGTTTATCGTGGAATACTACTCTACCGGCATGCCCAAGCTGTTTGCCAGCGAGGTGGTGATCACTGATAAAGAAACCGGTGAAAAAATTTCTGGTCGCATTGAGGTGAACCACCCATTGAGCCACCGCGGTATTGAAATTTACCAAAGCAGTTTTGACGACGGCGGCTCCAGCGTCAAGCTGCGTGCAGTGCCCATGGCGGCCGGCGCTAAGGTGTTTGATATTGAAGGTGTGATTGGTGGGCAAAGTAATTTGGCCAGAGGCGATAGCCAAGAAAAGATGACGCTGGAGTACACCGCGCTGCGCACCATTAACGTAGAAAACTTCGGTAAAACTGAAGTTGGTAGTGAAGATGCAAGTAACCCCAGTGTTGGTGCCACAGGTGTAGATGTGCGCAAAGTAGACCTGCGCGCTGCGATAGACCAGTCGCTGGGTGCGGCTAATAAAATTAAAACCACCAAAGAGCTGCGCAATATCGGCCCCAGCATTACCTACAAGCTGCGCGATGCTGCTGGCCAAGCCAAAGAGTTCCATAACTATATGCTGCCCGTGGTGCTTGAGCCTGATGCCAAGGGCAACGGCCAGCCTTTGTTTTTGCTGGGCATGCGCGACCAAGCCAATGCCCCCTTTAGCTATTTGCGCATTCCCGCAGACGACCAAGGCAGCATGGATGGCTTTACCCGGCTGCGTGCAGCACTGGCCGACCCCGCCCAGCGCGCCCAAGCCGTGCAGCGCTATGTGGCCAAAGCCGTAGAGCCCGGTAAGCCAGAGATGGCCCAGCAACTCAACATATCGGCTTCGCGGGCGTTGTCATTGTTTGCAGGCAGCGAGAAAATAAACGATGAAAGCGTTTCTGGCCTGCAAGCAGTGTCCCGCTTTATGGAGGCCAGCGTGCCAGAGGCAGAGCGCAACCGTGCCGGTGAAGTGCTGATTCGCATTTTGAACGGTGTCATCTTTGAGCTGTTGCAGCTTAGCCGCGAGCAAGCGGGCTTGAAACCGCTGTTGCCTGACGATGCGACACAGGCCTTTATGTCCCAAGCCGTCATTTCATTGTCGGACGCGTTCTTCTACCCTGCGCCTATGGCCTTTGCTTTGGCGGACTTTACCCAGGTGCAGGCCAGCGTGTTCCAGGTAGCGCGTGCGCCCGGCAAGTGGGTGGTTTACACGGGTTGCCTGTTTTTGATCATCGGCGTGTTTGCCATGCTCTACGTTAGAGAGCGTAGACTGTGGGTTTGGCTGTCACCGTCAGCCGACGCCAACGGCCAAGTAGCTGCCACAGCGCAAATGGCGCTGTCTACCAACCGCAAAACCATGGACGGTGATAAAGAGTTTGACATGTTGACCGCTAAACTTCTCGGCCTGAGCCCCACTGCAGTGACAGCCCCCACGGCAGATACCACAATAGGTGCAAAACTATGAACACAGCTACCACTACGGCGCCTGCACTGGCGGCCAACACTGGCGCTACTGCCCACGCCACCACGGTTCGCTTAGACCCAGGCTATTTTGCCCAACGCAGCGCTTTTGACTGGGTGTTCGCCGTTTTGGTGGTGCTAGGTACGGCGTATGCGTTGTCCCGCTACAGCGCGTCGATGGATTTTTACGATAAATCCATCTTGGTTGGCTTAGTACCCGCCGTGGTTTGGATGGGCTGGTTTTGGCGGCCGTTGCGCAACCTCATGCTGGTAGTGGCCGTGTTTGCCCTGCTGGGTATTGCGTCGTACCAAGGTGATTTAGCCCGTGCAGAAAAGGTTTTTTGGCTCAAATATTTCTTGTCCAGCCAGTCGGCTATTTTGTGGATGAGCGTGCTGTTTTTTATGAGCACCATTTTTTACTGGCTGGGCGTGGTTTCTACCACCCAAACCGATGCAATGGAGTCGCTGGGTTCCAAAATAGCCTGGGCGGCAGTGACCATGGCATTGATCGGCACCATGGTGCGCTGGCACGAAAGCCATTTGCTTGGGCCAGATATTGGCCACATCCCGGTGAGTAATTTGTACGAAGTGTTTGTGCTGTTTTGCTGGCTCACCACCACCTTTTACCTGTACTACGAATCACATTACGGCACCAAGGCCTTGGGCGCGATGGTGATGCTGGTGGTCAGTGCTGCCGTGGGCTTTTTGCTGTGGTACACCTTGGTGCGCCAAGCGCATGAAATTCAGCCTTTGGTACCGGCCTTGAAAAGCTGGTGGATGAAGCTGCATGTTCCGGCCAACTTCATAGGTTACGGCACCTTTGCTTTGTCGGCCATGGTGGCATTTTCTTATTTGATCAAACAGCAGGCACAGGAAACGCGCTGGTTTAAGCTTACGCCGCTGTGGCTGCTGGGTATTGTGCTGTGCTTCTTGCCCATAGTTTTTCGCCAGTCATCAGTTGCAGGCGGCACTAACTATTGGCTAGGTTATTGCGGTATTTCTGCGCTCATTGTGGGCGGTATTTTGCTGGGCCGCAAACGCATTGCCTCACGTTTGCCAAGCTTTGAAATTCTTGACGACGTAATGTACAAAGCCATTGCCGTAGGCTTTGCTTTCTTCACCATTGCCACCGTGCTGGGTGCCCTGTGGGCGGCAGAGGCTTGGGGCGGCTACTGGAGCTGGGATCCCAAAGAAACGTGGGCGCTGATTGTGTGGCTGAACTACGCTGCCTGGCTGCACATGCGCCTTATGAAAGGTCTGCGCGGCACCGTAGCAGCATGGTGGGCTTTGGCCGGCTTGGCCATCACAACGTTTGCATTTTTGGGCGTGAACATGTTTTTAAGCGGCCTGCACAGTTATGGAACTTTGTAAGGTTTGAAGAAAATACAGAAATACAACTTTCGCGTCCTTCGTGCTCGGCATTCAGGTATTCAGGCCGTTCGGTATTTAGGTATTCAACGTGTAAATCCAAAGTGCGCTCAACAGCGTACCCGTGTAAGAACATGGTTGCCCCAGCGACTGACAGTTAACTTAGGAGTTCTCCCATGCTGATTCAGACTTTCAAAGACGGTTTCAACCACCGTATTCCGAGCGAAATTACCCCGCTTACGGCTTACCAAGGGCGTCGGGATATGCTCAAGCTCATGGCAACGGGTGCCGCAGGTTCTGCGCTGGCTTTGTGGGCCGCGCGGGATGCACGCGCTATGGCCGGTGGCGGCAAATTGCCCGCCTTGCTGGGCGCTAAATCGTCGGTAGCGGGAGCCATGACGGTAGAAAAAATAACCGACTACAAAGACGCCTCTACCTACAATAACTTTTATGAGTTTGGCACCGATAAAGCCGACCCTGCAAAGTATGCGCACACCTTGCAAACCAAACCGTGGGCTGTAGAGATAGAAGGCTTGGTTAAAAAGCCAGCCAAATACACCCTGGAAGACCTGGTTAAACTCAGCGCCCAAGAAGAGCGCATTTACCGGCTGCGCTGCGTAGAAGGCTGGTCGATGGTGATTCCCTGGGTGGGTTATTCCTTGAGCGAACTGATCAAAAAAGTAGAGCCTTTGGGCAATGCAAAGTACGTTGAGTTCATTACCCAAGCCGACAAAGCCACCATGCCAGGCCTGCGCGGCGGTTCGCTAGACTGGCCCTACACCGAGGCTTTGCGCATGGACGAAGCCATGCACCCGCTGGCATTGCTGAGCTTTGGCATGTACGGCGAGGTCTTGCCTAACCAAAGTGGCGCGCCTGTGCGCATGGTGCTGCCTTGGAAATATGGTTTCAAAAGCGGCAAATCGATTGTCAAAATTCGCTTCACCGAGCGCGAACCTAAAACAGCGTGGAATAAAGCTGCGCCCCAAGAGTATGGCTTCTTCAGCAATGTGAACCCGGATGTAGACCACCCACGCTGGAGCCAAGCGACCGAGCGGCGCATTGGCGAGGAGGGCGGTGTGTTTGCCAAAAAGCGCAAAACCTTGGCGTTCAACGGCTATGAGGCGCAGGTTGCCTCGATGTACGCTGGCATGGACTTGAAAAAGTTCTTTTAAAGTGGCGCACTCGCAAACTACAGCGCCGCAAACCGCTGGGATACCGTGGGCTAGACTGCGCGCTCTGCTGCTGCGCCCTGGTGCCAAAGTGGTGCTGTTCAGTCTGGCTATGCTGCCTTTCCTATGGCTGTTGTACGGTGTGTTTACCAACAACTTAGGTGCCAATCCTACAGAGTATTTAACCCGCGCCACTGGCGACTGGACGTTGCGGTTTTTATGCCTGGTACTGGCAGTTACGCCATTGCGTACCATCACGTCTACGCCCCAATTGGCGCGTTTTAGGCGCATGCTGGGCTTATTTGTTTACTTTTATGCGGTGTTGCATTTGCTGTGCTACGCATGGTTCGACATGGGTTTTGACCTAGCCGATATAGTCAAAGACATCCCCAAACGCCCTTTTATTTTGGTCGGGTTCACGGCGTTTTTGCTGTTGTCGCCCCTAGCGGCCACGTCGTTTAACCGGGCTATTAAAGCGCTAGGTGCCAAACGCTGGCAAATGCTGCACAAAGCAGTCTACGCTGTGGCAGGCTTGGCGGTACTGCATTTCTTTTGGATGCGTGCTGGTAAAAATAATTTCACTGAAGTTGCCGTGTACGCGGCTATTTTGGCAGTGCTGCTAGGCTGGAGAATCGTGCAGTATGCAAAAAAGCGGGCCGCAGCTCGATAACCAGAGTTTTAAGCGTTTTAGCCTTATGACCCAAGGAAATGCTACATACTTAGCTACATATTTAATAGCATACGTGTTCTTGGCAACTACCCAAACAGCGGAAGTTTTTAACGGGTAGCAGGTACCAGTGGCGCAGATGCACCTTGCACGGGCGCAGGTGAAGTTGCAGGTGGCGTTGCAGCAGCAGGTGCCGACGCTGCGCCCCATGGCAGTAAAATTTGCGGCAAGCTTGCCCGGTTGCGCGCAGCCGTCTCAGTGGGCAAAACCAAATCGCCTTTTTGACCACAAGCCGATATGGCACATGCACATACCAGTGCAATGACTACGGCTGTCTTCAGACGGTGTCCGCCTTGCTTGTGCTGTGTGCCTACAATGTAATGCTTAAAATCCATAACCTAGATTGTAATTTGTGCTGCTATGACTGATTTGGAATACACCGACTGTGCTGAACTTCTGCTGCGCACAGTGGAGGCCCATTGCGACCGTATCAACGACGAAACCGATGCTGACATCGACAACCAGCGTGTGGGCGGCATGATCACACTGACCTTTACCAACCGCAGCCAAATCATCATTAATTTGCAAAAACCACTGCACGAGGTCTGGTTGGCTGCCCGTGCAGGCGGTTTCCATTACAAATTCAGCGGTCAATGGCGCAATACGCGCGATGCATCGGAGTTTTTTGCCGACTTAAGCTTGCATGCATCACAGCAATCGGGACTGGCGTTGCAATTTAGCAGCTAGTTTTTAAACAAGTCCAGAATACTTTTCTTTTCCTCTGGCTCAGGGGGTGCATTTTGCGTTTCATTTTCTACCGGAGCGGGCCGGTCTTCTAAGCCTAAGCTGCGCACACCCGCGCCCTTGACAAACTCTTCGTAGTACCAGTCTCCGCCAATGTTCAGCACGCCAGCAGGCACCACAGGCTCGATGACAGGCACGCCTTTAAGCGCGGTTTCCATAAAGCTAATCCATATCGGCAGGCTCAGGCCGCCGCCGGTCTCTTTGTCGCCCAGTTTGCGCGGGGTGTCATAGCCTATCCAAGTCACTGCGGCCAAAGTGGGCTGGTAGCCAGCAAACCACGCATCCAAGGAATCGTTGGTGGTACCTGTTTTGCCGTAAATATCGGTGCGCTTGAGCAGCGCCTGGGCTTTGGCAGCAGTACCCGAGCGCGTCACCTCTTGCAGCAAACTGCCCATGATAAAAGCGTTGCGTGCGTCGATGCTGCGCATGGTTTCGTCGTGCGGCGCTGGCATAAAGTCCAGCAGTACTTTGCCTTTTTGGTCGGTAATCTTCGCTACCATCCACGGGTTCACGCGGTAGCCTCCGTTGGCAAACACGGCGTAACCTGTGGCCATTTGCATGGGGGTGGCAGCACCTGCGCCCAAGGCCATGGTCAGGTAGGCGGGGTGTTTGTCGGCATCAAAACCAAAGTTGGTAATCCATTCTTGTGCAGTTTGGGGCCCCACAGATTGCAAAATCCGAATCGAAACCATGTTCTTTGACCTGGCCAGGCCACGTCGCATCGACATCGGGCCGTCGAAGGTTCCATCGTAATTTTTAGGCTCCCAAGGCTGCCCGCCTGTAACGCCAGCATCAAAAAAGAGTGGCGCATCGTTGATTACCGTGGCAGGGCTGAGGCCCTTTTCTAAGGCGGCTGAATAGATAAAGGGCTTAAAACTGGAGCCTGGCTGTCGCCAAGCCTGGGTAACATGGTTAAATTTGTTCTTGTCGTAGTCAAAACCACCTACCAAGGCGCGCACGCTGCCATCACGCGGGTCAAGCGCTACAAATGCACCTTCAACCTCAGGCAATTGGGTCATCTCCCAAGTGCCTTTGCTGGTTTTGGCGACGCGAATCAAGGCACCACGGCGGATCTTAATGTTAGGCGCAGCTTTATCAGACAGTCCCGACAGCGCCGGGCGCAGGCCTTCGCCCGTGATCTCGATGGTTTCGCTGTTCAGGCGCAATGCAACAATCTTTTTAGTGCTGGCTTCTAGCACTACCGCAGACATAATATCGTCGTTATCGGGGCGTTCGGCCAGGGCTTCGTCAATAGCTTCTTCAGCTTCACGGGGGTCTTTGGACAGCTCAATGAATTTTTCTGGCCCACGGTATGCCTGGCGGCGCTCAAAATCCATAATGCCTTTGCGCAGCGCACGGTACGCTGCTTGCTGCTCGTTGCTGCGTAGCGTGGTAATCACATTGAGCCCGCGCGTGTAGGCTTCTTCGCCGTACTGGGCGTAAATCAGCTGGCGTACCGTTTCAGCCACATATTCGGCATGCACACGGGTAGTGTCAGGGCCTGTTTTAAGCTTGATGTCCTCAACCTTGGCTACCAGTGCTTGTTCGGCGGTAATAAAGTTGTTTTCCACCATCCGGTCGATGATGTACAGCTGGCGTATGCGGGCCCGCTTAGGGTTGACGATAGGGTTGTAGGCAGACGGTGCCTTGGGCAAGCCCGCCAACATGGCTGCTTGGGCAATGCTCACATCTTTTAAAGGCTTGCCAAAATACGCGTCGCTTGCCGCTGAAAAACCATAGGCTCTGTTACCTAAGAAGATTTGGTTCATGTAGATTTCTAAAATCTGGTCTTTGGTGAGCATGTGCTCTAGCTTGAATGTGAGCAGCACCTCATAGATTTTGCGCATGTAGTTTTTATCAGACGACAGATAGACATTGCGCGCTACTTGCATCGTGATGGTGGACGCACCTTGGCTGCGCGCACGCCCCAAATTGGCCAAGGCTGCCCGCGCAAAGCCTTTGTAAGAGACGCCACTGTGCTCAAAAAAATCAGCGTCTTCAATGGCCAGCACCGCATTGACCATGATTTTGGGAATGTCTTTGATGGGAGTTAAGTTGCGCCGCTCTTCACCAAACTCGCCCAGCAAAGCGCCATCTGCAGAGTAAACACGCAAGGGGAGCTTGGGGCGGTAGTCTGCTAAGTCAGAAATGTCAGGCAGATTAGGGTAGGCTACGGCCAAAGCAGTGGCTATGCCCATCAGCAGCGCCACTAATGCAGCTACCGCTAGCCCAATGAGCCCCAAGAATATCTTCAGCAGCATGCCATACCATGTACGCTGCGAGCTGCCGCGAGAGGCTGGTTGGGGTGTTGTGGGAGATATCGAGTCTGGCATGGTTGCTTTGCGTGAAGGCGCACCAGCAAAATTGGCAGTGCGCAGACCTAAGAACACATTATAGAAATGCAGCCTTCAGGTGTGCAGTGCACTACAGGCAAATATGTTGCGCAAATGCAACTGCACCCGAGGCGTTGCCAGATATTACAAAATGTTGGCTAAATATGTAGAGACCACTAGCTTCAAAGCGTGGGATTTTGACAACGCTGGGAAACCAGTAAAAAAGAAAAAGTCGTTGCAGTTCAACATGCTTACTGATAGCATTGAAGTACTTTCTTAAGTTTAGACGCACAAATTTTCAGCTTAGCTGCATACCCTACAGAACACTGCGGAGATCGACTTGATTCCATTTGCATCGCTTTTTAGTCGCCAACCAGCGCCGCTCATTGGGCTAGACATCAGCTCATCCAGCGTCAAACTGGTCGAGCTTGGTCGCGGCAAAGACGGCGAGCTCATTCTGGAGCGTTGCGCTGTAGAGCAGCTTGAAAAAGGCTGGATCACGGATGGGAACGTGGAAAAGTTCGAAGAAGTGGCAGATGCCATCCGCCGTGTGGTCAAGAAAAGCGGCACCAAAACTAAAAATGTGGCCATGTCATTGCCGGCTTCTGCAGTTATTACCAAAAAAATCATTTTGCCCGGCGGCTTGTCAGATGCCGAGCTGGAGCTGCAAGTTGAGTCAGAGGCCAACCAGTACATTCCCTTTTCACTAGATGAAGTGAGTTTGGATTTTTGTGTTGTCGGTCCTAGCGGCTCGTCTGCTGGCGATGTTGAAGTGTTGATAGCGGCCTCACGGCGCGAAAAGGTACAAGACCGCCAAGGCCTGGCCGAGGCGGCAGGACTTAAACCGACTGTGGTGGATGTAGAGTCCTACGCGTCGCGCTTAGCTACTGGTCGCCTTATCGATGCCTTGCCAAATAAAGGTGCTGATGTGATGGTGGCGCTCTTTGAAGTGGGTGCAATGACCACCAGCATGCAAGTGATACGCAACGATGAAGTCTTGTATGACCGCGACCAAGCCTTTGGAGGTGCGCAGTTGACCCAACTTATCGTGCGCCAGTATGGCTTTTCCCCCGAAGAAGCTGAGGCAAAAAAGCGCAGTGGTGAACTACCTGAAGACTACGAAAGCGGCGTGCTACGCCCCTTTGTTGAAAATTTGGCCCAAGAAGTGGGCCGTGCTTTGCAGTTCTTTTTTACCAGCACCCCGTATAACCGAATAGATTACATCATGTTGGCAGGGGGTTCGTCATCGTTGCCGGGCCTCACAGAGGCAGTAACGGCCCATACAACTTTTACGTGCCAGGTGCTTAACCCGTTTGAAGGCATGGCAATGGGTTCAGGTGTGCGCGAGAACAAAATGCGCCGCGAAGCGCCTTCCTACTTAAGCGCTTGCGGTTTGGCCATGCGGAGGTTTCTACAGTGATTCTGATTAACCTATTGCCGCACCGCGAGGCGGCGCGCAAGCGACGTAAAGATGCTTTTTATGTATCACTAGGAATTGCTGCACTGCTAGGTGGTTTGATTTGCGGTGCCGTTTACGGCTGGTACCAAGCGCAAATATCCAGCCAACAAAATAAAAACTTATTTTTGCAAGGCCAGATTAAGACACTGGAGACGCAAATTAAAGACGTTGCCAATCTGCAGTCTGAGATTGCGGCCTTGCGTGCGCGCCAACAAGCAGTGGAAGACCTGCAATCAGACCGTAATATTCCCGTGAACCTGCTCAACGAGTTGGTCAAACAGTTGCCAGATGGTGTCTACGTTGATTCTATGAAGCAAGACGGCGTAAACCTGACTTTGATAGGCGTTGCGCAGTCAAATGAGCGAATCTCGGAGCTGCTGCGCAACCTGGCTAATAACAGCACGTGGTTGACCAAACCTGAGTTGGTGCAAATTGTGGCAAAAATAGTCACGCTAAGTCCGCGTGACCAGCGGCGCGTGGCAGATTTTACGATCAAAGCACGTATTACCAGGCCAGCAGAAGCAGCCAAAGCGGCCGCATCTGCAGCCAGTGCAGTTATAGCTGAAGTTCCCGTAGCTAAGCCAGCAGTTAGCGCTTCTGCTGCCAGCAGCGCTAAAAAAGCCTAAGAGTTATACAGATGGCAAAAACTCCCAAAATTAATATCGACTTCGCCGCATGGGGCGAAGGTATTCAGTCCCAGTTTCGAGGCCTCAATCCTAATGATCCTTCAAGCTGGCCTGCATCTCCTAAATATGCTTTGTGCCTCTTGGTTACAGTCTTGGTGGTTACGGGTTTGTGGTTTGCATGGCTTACTACCTCTGACGAAGAGTTGAAAGCTGAAGAAGCCAAAGAAGTGACCCTGCGTGAGGACTACAAGAAGAAATTGGTTCAGGCAGTGAACTTAGAAGCTTTGAAAAAGCAGCGCGAACAAGTTCAGCAGTATGTAACGCAGCTAGAAAAACAGCTGCCTAGCAAGGCGGAAATGGACGCTTTGTTGTCGGACATTAACCAAGCTGGTTTAGGACGCAGCCTATTATTTGACTTTTTCAAGCCTGGTGCGGTTAGCGTTAAGGAATACTACGCTGAGCTGCCGATCAGTCTGCGCGTGGTGGGCAAATACCACGATATTGGCTCGTTTGCTGCAGATATAGCCAACCTTTCGCGCATCGTTACCTTAAATAATTTAAATATTGCACCGGCTAAAGATGGCAATTTAGGTCTTGAAGCCATAGCGAGGACTTACCGCTATTTAGACCCAGAAGAAATTGCAGCGCAGCGCAAAGCCGCATCTGCGCCAGCAGCGGGAGCGAAGAAATGAGTCTAATGCCGCATGTTAAATTCACATCGGTAGTGGTGATTGCTATTGCACTACTGTCCGGCTGCACCGACGGCGAGCAAGAAGACTTGCAGCGCTGGATGACCGAGCAACGCAATGCAACCAAGCCTACCGTGGTGCCTATTCCAGAGCCCAAGCGTTTCAGCGCAGCGCCTTACCAGCAAGAGGCCGCCACTGAGCCGTTTAGCAGCCAAAAGTTGACCCAAGCGCTCAAGCGTGACTCAACCCAGGCCACTGCTAATGCTGGCTTGGTGGCTCCTGAGCTGAACCGCCGCAAAGAGCCGCTAGAGGCGTTCCCGTTGGACACCATGGCCTTGGTAGGCAGCCTACTACCTGCAGGCCAACAAGTTGCACTGGTGCGCGTAGACAACTTGCTGTACCAGGTCAAATTAGGCAATTACCTAGGTCAAAACTATGGAAAAGTCACCAAAGTCAGTGAGACTGAGGTGGTTTTGAGAGAAATTGTGCAAGACGCAGCCGGTGAATGGATTGAACGCCAGGCTAATTTGCAGCTACAAGAGAGGTCTAAATAATGAGACAAGTAACTATGACAATGATTCGCACCTTAGCGACACTAGGCCTGGCGATTAGCGCATTTTCTGCACAAGCCCAAAACACCATCGAATCGGTAGCTGGTTCTATCCAAGGCGGTGTTGAAGTTGTGCGCGTTGACTTTGCACAACCTTTGGTAGCTGTACCAACAGGTTTTACGATCCAGTCACCAGCGCGCATAGCCTTGGATTTTCCTGGCGTGACAAATGCATTAGGCCGGACGCAGGTTGAAATTAACCAGGGCAATTTGAAGTCAGCCAATGTGGTGCAAGCCGGAGAACGAACCCGCTTGGTGCTTAACCTTAAGCAGTCCACTACCTACAAAGCTGAGATTCAAGGTAAATCATTATTGGTTTTCATGGAGCCATTGTCTGCAGCTGTTGCACCCGCAGCGTCTACCCAGCCACAAGCTAGCTTTGCAGAAAACCGTAACCGTGACTCGCTGTCGCTGAAAGACATTGACTTTCGCCGTGCGCCTGACGGTGCTGGCCGCTTGGTGGTGGATTTGGCTAACAACCAAGTCGGTGTAGATATCAAGCAGCAAGGTCAAAACTTGGTTGTTGAATTCTTGAAAACATCATTGCCAGAAGGCTTGCGCCGCAAGCTGGACGTAGGTGACTTTGGAACACCTGTGCAGCTCATCAGCACCTTCCAAGTAGGTGACCGTGTACGTATGGTGGTAGAGCCCAAAGGCCAGTGGGAGCACAGTGCGTACCAAAGTGACAGCCAATTTGTACTCGAGGTGCGCCAGCAAAAGGTTGACCCGACCAAACTTACCAAAGGCCCTGGCTATAGTGGTGAAAAGTTATCACTTAACTTTCAAAATATTGAAGTACGTTCGCTTTTGCAGGTTATTGCTGACTTCACAAATTTCAACGTGATCACTTCTGATTCTGTGACAGGCGGCGTAACCCTTCGTTTGAAAGACGTGCCTTGGGATCAGGCACTGGACATTATTTTGCAGGCCAAAGGCTTGGGCATGCGTAAAACAGGCAATGTGCTCTGGATCGCACCTAAAGACGAAATTACTACCAAAGAACGCCTGGAGCTAGAGTCGATAGCTGCGCTGCAAAACCTAGAGCCCGTGCGCTCACAAGCTTTCCAGCTCAACTATACCAAAGCCGCTGAAATTGCCCTTCAGATTGGCCAAAGCAGCGGCGGCGGCGGTAGCGGTGGTAATCAAAATAGTACCCGCATTTTGTCTGCGCGGGGCAGTGTAATTGCCGAGCCACGTACTAACCAGTTGTTCGTGACTGACATCCCCTCCAAATTGGAGCAAGTTCAATCTTTGATTACAAAGCTGGACATAGCCGTGCGCCAAGTATTGATAGAGGCCCGCATAGTTGAAGCGTCGGACACGTTTGGCCGGTCTTTAGGTGTCAAGCTAGGTGCCGCTGACCTGCGCGGCGTGCGTGGTGGCGATGCCGGATATGGTTTATTTGGTAATAATCGCGTTGCTTACACGGGAACCTACGCTGGTGCAGGTATCACCAACGGCTCCGTACAGGGGCAGTTAGATACAAACAATACATCCTTTTTAAGCCTACCTGCAATAGGCCAAGGCGGATTTAATCCAGCTAGCATAGGCTTGTCTATCTTCAGTTCAGCAGCCAACCGCTTTTTGTTGCTGGAGCTGAGCGCTTTAGAAGCAGACGGCAAAGGCAAAGTGGTGTCTAGCCCCCGTGTAGTTACAGCCGATCAAACCCGTGCACTTATTGAACAAGGCACCGAGCTGCCTTACCAAGTAGCCTCTTCTAGCGGCGCTACATCGATTGCATTTAGAAAGGCCAACCTTAAGCTAGAGGTTACGCCACAAATTACACCAGAAGGCAACATTATTTTAGACCTTGATGTCAACAAAGACAGTGTGGGCCAGTCTACTGCAGCAGGCTTTGCTATCAACACCAAACACATCAAAACCCAAGTGCTTGTGGAAAACGGTGGCACTGTAGTGATTGGTGGTATCTTTGAACTCAACGAGGTTGAGAACGAAACACGTGTTCCGTTGTTGGGTGATATACCTATTCTGGGGAATTTGTTTAAAAGCAAATCTCGTAGCTCTAACAAGCAAGAGATGCTGGTGTTTATTACACCTAAGATGGTGTCTGATAGAGCGGCAGTGCGCTAAAATTTACCTTTGAATATGACTTGTTATTTAGTGTGGGACCTCTTATGAAGACGATAAAATTTTCCTTAGTCTTAGTGCTAGCACTCGCACTGGTACTTTCTGCATGCGGAGGTGGGGGAGGTAGCCCAGGGGCCACCGGTAGTGGATCAATTACTGCAACTGGTGTTATCAGCCCGACTGTTACAGTTAATGATTTTACTTTTGAGTTGAGTAAATCAACTATTAAAAACTCAGGGGCTGACTCTGTAGTGCTTACTGTTACTGCATTAAATACGGCCCGTACCACTGTAGTAGGTGCGGTTGTAAGTGTAGCCGTAGATTCTGGTGGAGTATTCTCACCAGGTTCAACCTTGGTTACTGACTCTTCTGGCAGGTTTATCGGTAACCTTAGTTCAGGCGGTGACAAGACCGACAGGGCAATTAATGCAACCATAGCGGTCAATGGTGTTAAAAAGATGTTGACCTTTGCCGTGACTGGGTCGCAAATTTCAATTACCCCAGTTCCTGCCGTACCTAAACCGGGTGAGACCGTAACATTTAATATTAAAGTATCAGACTCAGCAAGCAGTGGAATAGCTAATATTCCAGTACAGCTAAGCGATACAGTTAATTTTACTAAGTCGTTGGTTACTGATGTAGCTGGCAACGCATCTTTTTCAGCTGTAGCTCCGCAAGCTGGAAATTACAGCATAGTAGCGAACGCGTCTGGAGTTTCAATGACTTCGCAATTGCGTGTAGTTGCGTCAGGAGTTAATAATAGCATTCCGTTAGCTAGCCCTACTTTCAGTGGTGCAAATTTGCTCTCTAATCCAGCATCAATACCCCCTAATATTGCCGGTAGCACATTAAATCGTTCTGTACTTACTGCTAAATTCATCAGACAAGATAACAGTACAGTCGAGAATATGCGCGTCAGATTTGAAATAGTACCTCCTGTTCTTGGTGCTGGCGAATCTATATCGACTGGTGATGCGCTGACATACTCAGACAGCAGCGGTGTAGCTACTTCAGAATATATTTCTGGCCAACGTACTAGTCCTACCAATGGGGTTGCCGTTCGTATTTGTTTCGACTACGCAGATTTTGCAAAAACAGAGTGTCCTAACTCTAGGCTCAGCACGCTGACAGTTAGCAGTAAGCCTTTGGACATCAGTATTGGTAACTTCAATAAATCTGAGACTATTTTTGGCGGGATAGGTTATGTAGAGAAGTTTTTGATCCAAGTTGCTGATTCATCTGGTTTGGCTGTAAGTGACGCTGTAGTATCAATGAGTGTTGATATTACGCACTTTGGTAAAGGAAATTACGGCGGCAGTTACTACCAAACGGCTAACATTGCACCAACAGCTGCTAATCTTGATTACCCTACGACGCAATATCCTGATGTAGTGGCACCTGTATATCAAGTATTTACTATTGTTCCTAACTCTTCTCCGACAGTATTCGTATCATCTTTTGAAACTTATTCCTCTAGCAATAGACCCAAAACATATGTTGATCAAACAACAAGAATAGTTACCTATGACAACGTATGGTGTGTCAATGAAGATCGAAACAGAAATGCATTCAAAGATGGCGGTGAAGATATTAACAACAATGGATTGCTTGAGCCAAGTAAATCTGAAATTGTGCTCTCCTACGTAAGCGGCAATAAAACAGATGCTGAGGGGAGAATGCTAGTTCAAGTAACATATCCGCAAAATATGGCCACATGGTTAGCTTACACACTGAAGGCTACAACTAGCGTAGTAGGCTCACAAGGCTCTAAGGAGCGATCCTTTATTACCAAACCTATCATTGAAGATATACCCAATGGTTCTTTCCGAATACCTCCATTTGGAAGAAACAGGTGTATAGATTCAAATTAAGCCACGCTAGCCATTGATTGCATTGATAGGTCTCCCCGGCTCGGGTAAATCCACGGTCGGTCGTCAACTAGCGAGGCGCTTGGGTGTTTCGTTTATTGACTCCGATGCAGAAATCGAAAAACGCTTGGGTTGCGCAATCAAAGCGTATTTTGAGCGGGAAGGCGAGGAGAGCTTTCGGGATGTGGAGCAGGAAGTGATTGCGGGCTTGGCTCGGCAGTGTACAAACTCTGCTCAGTCTGCTCAGTCTGCAAATTCTGCGCCGCCTGACCAGCCTTTCAATTGTGTGCTGTCTACCGGCGGAGGCGCAGTGCTTCGCCAAGCTAACCGTGACTGCCTGCGCACTAGTGGTCAAGTTGTGTATTTGCGGTCTAGCCCTGATGAAGTTTTTAAGCGCCTGCGGCATGACCGCAACAGGCCTTTGTTGCAGGTGGCTGATCCGCTACAGCGCCTGCGAGACTTGTATGCTGAGCGTGACCCGCTGTACCAGCAAACTGCACATTTTGTAGTGGACACAGGGCGGCCTTCGGTAGCTACGCTGGTTAATATGATTGTGATGCAGCTTGAGCTGGCTGGTGCTGTGCCCAGCCAATTAAAGCAGCCGGACCAGTAGCCAGTTGCACAGAGTACGCTTGATCAGCCTGTGCAACCAACCAAGCCATCTAAACCAACCAAGCCCGCAGCCAGAGAGTGGATAATCAGTGTGTGAACGCACCTGATCTACCTCTCTCCTCATCGCCTCCGTCCCATAGCCTAACTATTGCGCTGGGTGACCGGTCTTACCCCATTTGCATTGGTGCAGGTTTGTTCGACCAATCTGCGACCTACGAAGATGTACCCGCCGCACATGCAGCGTTGATCGTTACCAACACCACGGTAGGGCCCCTGTACGCGCAGCGCTTGGCTGCAGCGCTGCAGTGCAAATACAAAGCCGTGTACACGGTGGTATTGCCCGATGGTGAAGCCTATAAGACATGGCAAACGCTGAACCTAATTTTTGATGCACTGTTGCACAACAGCTGCGACCGCAAAACGGTGCTCTATGCCTTGGGCGGCGGCGTGGTGGGCGACATGACAGGTTTTGCCGCTGCCAGCTACATGCGCGGTGTGCCCTTTGTGCAAGTGCCCACTACGCTGCTCGCCCAGGTAGATTCGTCTGTAGGCGGCAAAACAGCCATCAACCATCCGCTGGGCAAAAACATGATTGGTGCCTTCTACCAACCAGTGCTGGTGGTGTGCGACCTAGACACTCTGAAGACCTTACCCGCGCGCGAAATGTCGGCAGGCTTGGCCGAAGTGATCAAGTATGCACCCATAGCCGACATGGCATTGATGGACTGGCTAGAGGTGCACATGGACGGTCTGCGTGCGGGCGATGCCCACTTGTTGGCCCATGCAGTGCGCCGCAGCTGCGAGATCAAAGCGCAGGTGGTCGGTGCAGATGAACGCGAGCAAGGCTTGCGTGCCATTTTGAATTTTGGCCACACCTTTGGCCATGCCATCGAGGCGGGCATGGGCTACGGGGCTTGGCTGCATGGCGAGGCGGTAGGCTGTGGCATGGTGATGGCGGCAACGCTGTCGCGCGAGCTGGGCTTGGTAGACGCAGCTTTTGTGCAGCGCCTAACCCGCTTAATCCACCGCGCTGGCCTGCCCACCGTTGCGCCCCGTTTGCCATTGCAAGAAGCCTTGGGCAGCAGCGCTCAACAGGCTGCCGACAGTGTGCCCGAGCGTTACTTGCAGCTAATGCGCGTTGATAAAAAAGCCGAGGCGGGCGAGATGAAGTTTGTCACTATCGACGTGCCTGGTCGCGCAGGTATACGCCCAGCGCCAGATGCGGTAGTGCGCAGCGTGGTGCAGCAATGCCTTGCCCAAGAATAGTGCGTGCTATGGTTAGTATAGCTACTAATGCAGCATTTCCTTGGGCGATAGCACTAAAACGCTTATAAAATGGCCCATCTGCTCTCTGCAGGCTATGCCTGCAACCCCGCAGCTACCCGTGGCCGCCACTACGCAGAGCCTGCCATGGGTAGCCACAATGGCAATCAAGCCAGCACCGCCCGCCCTGCCGAGCAGCGCAGCGAGTTCCAACGTGACCGCGACCGCATTGTCCACAGCACGGCTTTTAGGCGCTTGGTGTACAAAACCCAAGTTTTTCTTAACCACGAAGGCGACCTGTTCCGCACCCGCATGACGCACTCGCTCGAGGTGGCCCAGCTAGGCCGCTCGATTGCCCGTGCGCTGCAGTTGGATGAAGACTTGGTCGAAGCCATTGCACTGGCGCATGACCTAGGCCACACCCCATTTGGCCACGCCGGACAAGATGCGCTCAATGAATGCATGGCCGACCACCACGACGCGCTGGGCGGCTTTGAGCACAATCTGCAAAGCCTGCGCGTGGTGGACGAGCTAGAAGAGCGCTACCCCAGTTTTAACGGCCTGAACCTCACGCTGGAGACCCGCGAAGGCATCCTCAAACACTGCTCTGGTGCCAACGCCCGTCGCCTAGAACTGCAAGAGCCTGGTGGCGTGGCCAGCCGATTTATTCATGGCACGCAGCCCAGCCTGGAAGCACAGTTGGCCAATATTGCTGACGAAATTGCCTACAACGCGCACGATATTGACGATGGCGTACGCTCTGGCCTCATCACGATGGAGCAATTGCTTGACGTGCCGTTGGTGGCCCAGTTTCACGCGCAGGTAATGCACGACCATCCTGGCTTGCAAGGCCGCCGTGTGCTGTTTGAAACCATCCGCCGCATGCTCAGTGCGCAGGTCTACGACGTGATCGAAGCCACCCGCAGCGCCCTGCAGGCCCAGCACATTCACACGCTGCAAGACGTTTACCGTGCTCCGCCGCTGGTGCAGTTTTCTACCAGCATGCGGCATGACACGCAGGCCGTGAAAACCTGGCTTTTTCGCAACCTGTACCGCCACCCGCAAGTCATGCACACCACAGCGCAGGCTAAAGACACTGTGCGCGCCCTGTTTGCCGCCTATTTGCAAACCCCCCAGCACATGCCTACCGCTTTTGCCCAGCGCACCAATACGCCGCGCGCTGTGGCCGACTATATTGCCGGCATGACCGACCGCTTTGCTGCCAAAGAGCTGCAGCGCTTAGCCCTGTGGTCAAGCAGTAGCAAGGGTGCGGTTTGAAATAAAATAGGCTATTGTTTAGAGCACACCATGAGTTTTCTTAGCGAACTAAAAACCCAAGCCCACGTTCTGCAAACCCAGCAGCAAGGCGCTAGCCACGACCTGGCTGCCAATACTGCCGCCGCCGAGCATGCCTGCAAAGTCGCCAATAAATACCTGCAAGACCTGTGCGCCCAGCTCAATGTTATTCGGCCCCCGGCGCACGGCAGCTACAGCCTGGACGGTAAAACCCAGTTTCCCGCGCTGGCGCTGCGCAACTTTCGCTGCGATGCCCGCAAAAAAATGCTGCGCAACGCCGAGGCGCACGACTACATCGGCGTGGGCTGGGACCTTCTGGCCATGGACGCTCCCCAAACAGGTCGCCCAGCCCAGCACAGCGTGACGGTCAACTTTCCGCCCGACCTAGAGCGCGTAGCCCAGCGCTTGGCCACAGGCCGAGTGCCCCACGAGCGCAAAGAACAGCGCCACCCAGAGACCAACAAATTGCAAGCCTATGTCTTTGAATACAGCATCCAGGTCAGCGGCTCCCTCATGCTCACGCCAGACCACGACCGAGGGGAAGTAATCTTTCGCATAGCCAACGTGGGCGGCTTTGAGGTGGTGAGCGCCACCTACCCAGCCAGCCAAGTCACCCAAGAACTGATGGACGAGCTGGCCAAGAAGCTGGTGGGGCAGGTGAGCCGGTTCGGGTAGTACTCGGCCCGCATTTTTTGGTTCCTCTTTAATTGGGGTCAGATCATCTTTATCGCAGATCATCTTTATCGCAATCCGATAAAATCCCGCAATGGCCCGCCAACCCCGTCTTACTGTTCCCCACTACCCGCACCATATCATTGCGCGGGGCAATAACCGACAAGCGATATTTCTCAGCGATGCCGATTACAAGGCCTACCTAGGCCTGTTGCTTGAAGCTTCCCGGCAGTACAAAGTTGCTATTCACAGCTATGTGCTGATGACCAACCACGTGCATTTGCTGGCCACGCCGCAAGACGATGTGGGCTTGTCGCTGATGGTGCAGCAGGTGGGGCGCAGTTATGTGCGGCTGTTTAACAAACTCCATACACGTACAGGCACCTTGTTTGAAGGGCGCTACAAAAGCACGCTGGTTCAGACTGAGCGCTACCTGCTGGCCTGCATGGTCTATATTGACCTTAACCCCGTACGCGCGGGCATGGTGGCGCAACCGCAAGACTATGCTTGGAGCAGCTACGGGCACTACGCAGGTCTGCAGAGCAGCCCACTCGTTACGCCACACCCGCAATTTTGGACTTTAGGCAACACACCGTTTGCACGCGAAGCGGCCTACGGAGCGCTAGTGCAGGCCGGGCTAGGCGCAACGGTAGAGCGGGTGCTCACTTTAACTACGCGGCGCAGTGGCGCGTTAGGTGATGAAAATTTCCTCATCGGGCTAGAAAAGACCACCCAAAAGCGTGTGCGACCGGGGCTAAAAGGGCGGCCTGCTAAAGCTGTTGAACTGTAGCTGTTATTCCAGCGGGCAGCTTTTGCTGCTTAATCGGCCTAGCCCCCAAGCAATTTATGGGTAACCAGCTATTATTTTTGATATGTCCCTATTTAAATTTACCGCTTGAAAATAGAAATTTAAATGTGATCTGACCCCATTTAAAAGAGGTTGAATTATTTGCTGCGCTGCACTACACTCTGGTTCCGTTTTTGGATATTGACTGGAGAAGCACATGGGTGCATTAGATATTGAGATTGCAGCGGCCACGGCCGGTGGTTTGTACCAGCCTGGCAGCGAGAAAGATGCGTGCGGCGTGGGTTTTGTGGCGCACGTGAAGGGTGCTAAATCGCATGCGATTATCCAAAACGGGCTGAAGATTTTAGAAAACCTGGACCACCGGGGCGCTGTGGGTGCGGACGAGTTGTGCGGCGATGGCGCGGGTATTTTGATTCAGCTGCCGGACGATTTTTACCGTGAAGACATGGCTAAAAATGGGGTTAACGCTGACGGCAGCGTGGGCATTGAACTGCCAGCGCCGGGTGAATACGGTGTAGGCATGATCTTTTTGCCAAAAGAGCATGCGTCGCGGCTGGCCTGCGAGCAAGAGCTGGAACGTGCGGTCAAAGCTGAGGGCCAAGTGGTCATTGGTTGGCGCGATGTGCCGGTGAACCGCGACATGCCGATGTCGCCGTTTGTGCGCGAAAAAGAGCCGATCATTCGCCAAATTTTTATCGCCCGCGGCGCTGATGTGACTGTGCCTGATGCGCTGGAGCGCAAGCTGTATGTGATTCGCAAAACTGCCAGCGCAGCGATTCAAAACCTGGGCCTCAAGCACAGCAAAGAATACTACGTGCCGTCGATGAGCTGCCGCACGATGGTGTACAAAGGCCTGCTGCTGGCCACGCAAGTGGGTGAGTACTTTTTAGATTTGCAAAATGCCAAGTGCGTGTCGGCCCTGGCCCTCGTGCACCAGCGCTTTTCTACCAACACCTTCCCCGAGTGGCCACTGGCCCACCCGTACCGCTATGTCGCCCACAACGGCGAGATCAACACCGTGCGCGGCAACTTTAACTGGATGCGCGCGCGCGAAGGCGTGATGAAGTCACCCGTGCTGGGCGACGACCTCAAAAAGCTTTACCCGATTAGCTTTGAAGGCCAGTCAGACACCGCGACGTTTGACAA
>JAYWGO010000044.1:0-7174 GCA_043778205.1 Polaromonas sp.
GCGTGATTTTGGAAGATTTTGCAGCAAGGCCACACTCAAGCGGCGCAAACGTACAAAAGCAAGGAAAGCAATCTTCAAAAGCCCGAAGATAACCAAAAAACCAAGATTTCCAAGCCAAATAGCCCTACAACCCAAGGAAATACTGCACAAGAAGCTATTAAATTAAGAGCGGATCTGCATTCATAGCCCAGCCTATACCGTACAAGCGTTGGTCGGCACAATCGTTGGCGCGGTGTAGCCGGTAAAGGTCAGTACCCCACGGTGCGTATGCAACATCGTCTTAATGGCTGCACTGGCCCAGTCGTCCCAGGCAGGCAATGTTGCGCTTGTTGCGTAGGCGTGGTCACCGTGCTCACCGCCTGCAGGACACAGGCTGAGCACTTTATTGGCATTGGCCGCGCCAGCATGTGCGATCGACAGCACGCGAATGCCGCAGTTGCCGTAGCTGCAGTCGTTAATAGGAAACGTGGTGTCGCCCTGCCGCTGGAGCATGGCAACGCTGTAGTTGGCGGTGTCGGCCAGCCCTGTGCGCGTAAACGCACCGGTGTTGAAGTCGGTGATCGTGCCCGGAGGGCCGTAACCTGCATCGGTAGATAAAAAGCCCACAATGTTTTTAGCCGCTGTGTTGTACCCGTTGGCGCGTGCATTGCGGGTGACAAAATCAATCTGCGATCCGCCATACGAGCCGCCTACGATCACGATGGCTGCGCAGTTGGCTGCAATAGCGGTGTCTGCGCAGAGCTTGTCCAAGCCCTCTTTGGTTTTAGCTTGGATGTCGCTTTGAAAGAAGCTGCTGCTGGTAAAGCCAATGGCCAAAGTCACATAACCTTGGTTTTTCATCAACACGCTGTCGCCGCCCACACTTGCGTTCACATTGCCACTGCCGTTCCAACCAGGCAAATACACCAGCACAGGGCGCTTTTCGCCAGCAGGTATGCCAGCGGGCCATTCGGCAATGGCTAAATTGGCGGTTAATACCTTGCTACCTGCCGGTGCAACGGTGGGTGGCGCTACGGTGGGAGACGCTGCGACAGGGGTAGAGACTGCGGGTGTAGCTACAGTAGGTGTAGCGCCGGTGGGTAGAGCGACAGTAGGTGTAGCGCCAGTAGGCACAGTGGTATTGGGCACAGATCCCGCAGGCGGCACTACGGCTTCAGGAGCTGCATCGCCCCCTCCACCGCCGCAAGCCATTAATAGCGCGGCAGTACCAAAAACCAAAGACAATAAACGCAGACGTGAAATACAGGGGGAGTTCATTTAATTTCCTTGAAAACTATATTGAATATGCATGTGCCGCCTTAGATAAGGTTCTAAATGCTATGCAGCTATAAAATTGATACTATTTACTTCCAGTACGAAGTTCCACCTAGTGTGGCCAAGGGCACATTGGACGTGCCACCTGCGGTGCCACTGCCTAGCTCGCCTTTTGTGTTGTTTCCCCAGCAGCTGATAGCTCCGTTGCTACGCAATGCGCAGCTGTGTCCTGAACCCGCTGCAACAGCCGCCGCATCGGTTAATGTGCTAACTGCCACTGGAATCGAAGACGAAGCCCCAGCGCTGGCGCTGCCCAAACGACCGCTGCCATTGATACCCCAGCAGTTCACAGTGCCGCCCGTGCGCACAGCGCAGGTATGAAACTCGCCGCTACTGATGGCCACCGCGTCGGTGATGCCTGACACTGGTACAGGGGTGTTGCTTGCCACCGTAGTGCCATTACCCAGCATGCCGCTAAAGTTAGCGCCCCAGCATACCACTGCGCCGCCCGTGCGTAACGCACAGCTATGGTTGTCGCCCAGTGCCAATGCCTTGGCATCTGTCAGGCCCGTCACAGCTTGCGTGGTGGTGACCGACGTGACGCCTGACAAGCCATTGCCCAGCTGCCCTGCAAAGTTAAACCCCCAGCAAGCAACACTGCCGCCCGTGCGCACTGCGCAAGTGTGGTTGGTAGATGCGACAACACGCACTGCATCCGTCAGGCCCGTCACCAGCACGGGAATGCTGCTGCTGGTCGTGGTGCCATTACCTAGCTGGCCGCTGCCATTTGCACCCCAGCAGGCTACGCGCCCTCCTGAGCGCAGCACGCAGCTATGGGCACCACCTACTGACAAAGCTACTACGTCGGTCAGCCCCGACACGGCTGCTGTAGCCGTAGTGGCCGCTGCGCTGTTGTTGCCCAGCTGGCTGCTGGTGTTGTCACCCCAGCAACTAACGGTACCGTTCGCGTTGTGCGCGCAACTGTGGCGGGAGCCTGCACCTACTGCCACTGCATCCGTGATTCCCCCTGCATCTAAGGGTGTGGCAGACGCGGTTGCAGTGCCGTTACCCAGCTGGCCACTGGTGTTGTCACCCCAGCAACTGACTGTGCCGTTGGGCTTGAGCGCGCAGCTGTGTTTGCCCTGCACACCAATACTCAGCGCATTACCTGCCAGCACGCGCACGGTGCCTGTAGTGGTACCAAGTGTGGTGCCTGTACCCGTAGTAGTACCAGGTGTCGAGGTATCCGCAGGTGCGGCATCGCCGCCCCCGCCGCCGCCACAGGCGGTTAATGCAATGGCGGTGCAACAGGCAGCGAGCCAGAATGCAAAGCGTGAAGATGGGTATTTGAGGGTCATGGGTAGCTTCTTGTCTAAGGGTTAATTTTTGAAATTTTGGCACTGGTAACCTACACATAGAACGATCTAGAGACTGTATATTTAAGGCCCATTTCACTGCTGTCCGGTCAAAAGTTGAACAAAATCAACTGCTAGCGGGGTCTGGGGCTACAGTTTGTAGTTCATCGCCCCGCAAGGCGCATGAAACTTGGGGTTTTTTAAACCGACACTGACTAAATCGCCCGCTAAGCCACGCCTTATACAGGTTTAGCTTGGAAATAGGGCTGCGCTATCAGGACATTGATTTTCAAGCAAAATAGCCTTACCGCCCAAGGAAATGCTGAGTAGTTCGCTATTAAATTAAGAGTGGATCTACATCCATAGCCCAGCGGATCACCCCGGTAACTTTGGTTGCCCGCAGTACTGGCTGCCATGCGGCAAGAAACTTTTGCAGCGCTGCGCGCGAAGTGGACTCGACCAGCATTTGCGCACGCTCAACGTTGGCGATGCGCTGGATGGTCATGGGCACGCTGGGGTACAGGGTGACGTGCGCAAACATGGCTGTGTCAGTGGCCGCTGCGCTGGCAGCTTGCAAAAAGGCTTGCGCTGCCTCTTGTGTGCGGGCCTCTGCGCGCACCAGTGCCTGGTAGCTGCTGGGTGGCAGGCCCGCTTGCACGCGCTCGCGCAGCTGCTGGGCGGCAAAGCCGGGGTAGTCGTGGGCTTTGAGTGCGGCAAACAGCGGGTGTTCGGGGTGCTGGGTTTGCAGCCACATCTGTGCGCCTTGCAAGGCGGCATCGCGCCCCGCGCGGCCTGCGGCTTGCATCAGCAGGCTGAACATGCGCTCAGGCGCGCGAAAGTCGCTGCTGAACAGCGCACTGTCGGGGTTGATGGCAGCTACCAAGGTAATGCGCCGAAAGTCATGGCCCTTGGCGATCATTTGGGTGCCCACCAAAATGTCCACGTCGCCGCTGTGCACATTGGCCAGTTGCTGCTCTAAACTGCCCTTCAAACGGGTGGTGTCTGCGTCCATGCGGGCGATGACGGCTGGTCGGCCGTCAGGGCGTAATAAGCCGGCCGGCCGGCCGTCAGGGCGTAATAAGCCGGCGGGCTTGCCTTCTTCGTCGGCTGCCATGCCCATGCCGGTATACACATTGGCCCCTTCAGCAGCTTGCAGCACCACGCTGATGCCCAGGGCTTGGGCCAGTTGTTCTTCTAGCTTTTCGGTGCCACGGCCCAGGGGGGCGATGTCGATGTTGCCGCACTCGGGGCAGGCCCGGGGCACGCGGTCGGTGGTGCCGCAGTGGTGGCAGCGCAGGGTGCGGTCTATTTTGTGGAACACGCGGTAGGCGCTGCAGTGCGGGCAGTTGGACTTCCATTCGCAGGCACCGCAGGCCAGCACCGGGGCATAGCCACGGCGGTTAAGGAAAATAAGCGACTGCTCGCCGCGCGCAATGCGCGCTTGAATAGCTTCTAGCAGCGCGGGGGCAAAGACGGTCTTTTTTGGCAGCTGGCGCATGTCTACCATGCGCAGCGCGGCCAGCGCGCCACCGCCTACGCGCTGGGGCATGTCCAGGCGCTGGTAACGGCCTGTTTCGCAGGCGTGCCAGGTTTCTAGCGAGGGCGTGGCCGAGCCTAGCAGCACGCGGCACGGCAGTGGCTGTGGCAGGGGCTGTGGTGCAAGTTGTGGTGCAGTGTTTACGGCCAGTGCTTGCCAGTCCGTTTGGCGCTGCTGCGTTTCTAGCTTGGCACGCAGTACGGCCAGGTCGCGGGCAGAGTGGCGGGCACCGTCTTGGCTTTTGTAGCTGGGGTCATGCTCTTCGTCTACCACGATCAGTGCCAGGCCGGGCAAGGAGGCAAACACGCTCATGCGGGTGCCCAGCACGATGCGCGCTTGGCCGGTGTGTGCTGCCAGCCAGCTTTTCAGCCGCTGCGCAGGTGTCATGCCGCTGTGCATGCTGACCACGGCGTTTGCGCCATACAGGGGGGCAAAACGCTCGGTAAAGCGCGCCTCAAGTTGCGGGGTGAGGTTGATCTCGGGCACCATCACCAGCACTTGGGGCAGGACAGGGGTGTTGTCGTGACCGTACCCATGGCCGTGGCCAGGGCCTAGGGCGGGCTGGCCCAGCACCTGGGCGGTAATGCGCATGTAGACCTCGGTTTTGCCGCTGCCCGTGGCCCCAAACAGCAAGGCGGGCTGGGGCCCGCCTGTGGCAGCAAAAAACTGGGCAATGGCCTCGGTTTGCTGCGCGCTGGCCACTGGGCTGGTGACTGGGCTGGCCGGTGCGTCCTGTGCGGCTGTGTCGCCTGTCTCAGCCGCTGCAGCGCCCTTTGCCTTGGCTTGGTGGCCCGCACTGGCCTGCGCTGCAGCATTCGCCTGCGCCGCCGCTTTGGCGCTGCGCTGGGTGTGCAGTTTTTGCCTGCGCGCCAGCTGCTGGGCATCGAGCTCGCGCAGCTGGGGCGGCAGGGCGGCCAAGGCTACCTCGCCCAAGCCGCGCTGGTAGTAGCGGGCAGAAAACTCCAGCAAAGCACGCCAAGCGGTGTTCAGCGGGGCTACGGCGTCCAGCACCGCAGTGATATCTTTGGTTTTAGCGCGCAGGCTGTCGTTTTCTGGTGCCACGGCCTCGCCCCACACAATACCCAGCAGTTCGCGCTGGCCCAGCGGCACGCGCACCAAGGCACCTGCGGTTAGCGCACGCTCACTTCGGTAGGTAAGGCGCTGAACCAGTGCGCTGTGCACCGGTGTAGCCACCACCACGGCAACCCAAAATTCCAATTTTTAGCTCCTATTCCTCAATTGCACGTGCAGTGTGGTGCGTAAGTGCTTGATTTGTCACGCATTTGTCACTCATCCCAAGAATCTGTGGATAACTTTGTTGATATCTCACCTGCCATCCTCGCAAAGCCTTGCAAATCAAGGCTTTCACTACATTGCCTGCCAAAAAAGCAGATTTAAAAACCTATACAAATCAAGCACTTAGCGCGGCTACAGCATTGATAGCAGGCAAGCCTTTAAAACCCTAGTTTTTTTGCACAGCAGCATTTTTTTGTGTATAAGTCGTGCTGGCCCAACGCAAAAACAGGGGTCTTTTGTGCTAGCAAAGCTGCCTACGCTTTCGGCGGTGTGTGAAGTGGTGGGTTCAGCGCGCCGCTGGCCCGTTGCTGTTTAGACTGCGCATGCACCGCCGCCACCAGCACGGCCACATGCTCAGGCGGCGTGTACTGGCTGATGCCGTGGCCCAAATTAAAGATGTGCGCAGGCCCGGTGCCAGGGCCTTGGTGCGGCGCACCGAAGGCCGCCAGTACCTTGGCCACTTCCAGTTCTATAGCAGCGGGTGGGGCAAAAAGCACGTTCGGGTCGATGTTGCCTTGTAATGCTTTGGCATTGCTTCCATGGCACAGGGCGGCGCGGGCGGTGCTTAAATTGACCGTCCAGTCCAGCCCCAGCACATCACAGGGCAGGCTTTTCATATGCTCTAGCCACAGGCCACCGCCTTTGGTAAACACAATGCGCGGCACCAGGTTGCCCTGTGCGTCTGTGCGTTTGAGCTGGTCTAGCACGCGGCGGGTATAGGCCAGGCTAAAAGCTTGGAAGGCCCCATCGGCCAGCACGCCGCCCCAGCTGTCAAACACCATCACGGCCTGTGCGCCGGCATCTATTTGGGCGTTTAAATACTGCGCTACGGCATCGGCGTTGATGGACAGCATGTGGTGCATCAGGTCGGGGCGGGCATACAGCATGGTTTTGACCTGGCGGTAGTCGTCGCTGCCCTGGCCTTCCACCATATAACAAGCCAGGGTCCAGGGGCTGCCTGAAAAGCCAATCAAAGGCACACTGCTTTTGCCATCTTGCGTAAGGGCTTTGCGAATGGACGACACCGCGTCAAACACGTACTGCAGTTTGTGCATGTCGGGCACCTGCAGGGCATGCACTGCGGCTTCGTCGCGCACTGGGTGGGCAAAGCGGGGGCCTTCGCCTTGGGCAAATGAGAGGCCCAAGCCCATGGCGTCGGGCACGGTCAAAA
This sequence comes from Polaromonas sp., assembly GCA_043778205.1. Classification (GTDB taxonomy): domain Bacteria; phylum Pseudomonadota; class Gammaproteobacteria; order Burkholderiales; family Burkholderiaceae_C; genus JAAFIP01. The sequence goes on from JAYWGO010000044.1 coordinate 6,614, forward strand.
TATCGCTGAACAAAATGGCCGCGTCCAGCGGGTAGCGCGCCAGCGGCTGCAGGGTTACTTCGGTGGCAAAGTCGCGGTTGGTGGCCAGGCCCATAAAGCTGCCTGCCTTGGCCCGTGTGGCACAGTATTCAGGCAAATAGCGGCCTGCCTGGCGCATCAGCCACACGGGGGTGTGCGCGGTGGCGTAGCCTAGGCAGGCTTGTAAAAAGCTGGGGTTGTGAAGCGGGGGAAGTTGCGGTAAGGACATAGGCTGTATTGTCTCAGGCTTCCACACCGGTCTGTCCCGCTATGCCCAAGCAAGGGCCACCAAACACCGGGCATGCGGCTGGCTATGCTGCAGTGTTACTTGGGCATGTTTTTGGTTATGCCGTGTACTATGTATTTGATAGCTGCTTGTGCAGCATTTCCTTGGGTCATAGGGTTGTTTTGCTTACAATCCTTGGTTTTTGGTTATCTTCGGGCCTTTGAAGATTGCTATTCCAGCTTTTGTACATTAGCGCCGCTTGAGTGTGGCCTTGCTGCAAAATCTTCCAAAATCACGCGCAGGTAAAGTAAGTATTT
>JAYWGO010000045.1:0-7151 GCA_043778205.1 Polaromonas sp.
ATTGCGCGCGACTACGACAAGAAAGAGCAAAACAACATCGACCAAGCCAACCCAGGCCTCTCGGATCTGAACTCGCTGCCCAGTGGCGTGGGCCACTTCACGACGCGCCAAAACGTGCAGTTCAACTGGATTCCGCTGGACAAAAGCGCCGACGTGATGGACCTGCTGGCCAGCGTCAACATGCACGGTATTCAAACCAGTGGCAACTGCATTCGCAACATCACCAGCGACGAGCTGGCCGGTATTGCCGTAGACGAGATTGCCGACCCGCGCCCGTTTTGCGAAATTTTGCGCCAGTGGAGCACCCTGCACCCCGAGTTTGCCTTTTTACCGCGCAAATTTAAGTTTGCCGTGACAGGTGCCAAAGAAGACCGCGCCGCCACCGCTTGGCACGATGTAGGTTTGCATGTGGTGCGCGCTACAGAAGGCGACAGCGCCCAAGGCATCGCCGCAGGGGACATTGGCTTTAAAGTGCTGGTGGGCGGCGGCATGGGCCGCACCCCTATTGTGGCCACCACGGTGCGTGCGTTTTTGCCATGGAACCAGCTGCTTAACTACTGCGAAGCCGTCATCCGCGTTTACAACCTGTACGGCCGCCGCGACAATATCTACAAAGCGCGCATTAAAATTTTGGTCAAAGCCGAAGGCCAGAAGTACATTGACGATGTAGAGGCCGAGTTTGCCCGCATCCTCAGCCAAGACGGTGCACCGCATACCATCACCCAGGCCGAGTTTGACCGTGTTGCAGCCTCTTTTGTGCCTCCCGCCCAAGGAAACTGTACACAACCAGCTATTGAAAAAATAGCAAACAAAGTCAGCAACGTGCTTAAAGCCGCCGCCGAAGACGACACTGAGTTTACCCGCTGGGCCACGCGCAACGTAGCCGCGCACGCCAACCCCAACCTGCGCGCCGTAACACTGTCGTTCAAACGCTTGGGCTACGCACCCGGCGATGCCACTGCCGAGCAGCTGCTGCAAGCTGCAGATTTGGCCGACCAGTTCAGCGCAGGCGAAGTGCGTGTGACGCACGACCAAAACCTGCTGCTACCTTGGGTTAACTGCGACCAGTTGCCCGCGCTGTGGCGCGCCGCCCGCAAGGCCGGCTTTGCCAAGCCCAACATCCACTTGCTGAGCGACATGATTGCCTGCCCTGGCGGCGACTTTTGCGCACTGGCCAATGCCCGCAGCCTGCCCATAGCCGAGGCAATTACCGCGCGCTACCAAGACCTGGACGAGCTGGACGACCTAGGCCAAATTGACCTGCACATGAGCGGCTGCATTAACTCTTGCGGCCACCACCACAGCGGCCATATTGGTATTTTGGGCGTAGACAAAGACGGCAAGGAGTGGTACCAAATTACCCTGGGCGGCTCTGATGGATCCGCGCTGAGCGGCGCGCCTGTTGCAGGCAAAGCCGTGGGGCCATCGTTTAGCGCCGCCGAGGTGGTGGAAGTGATAGATGCCGTGCTGAGCGCGTATAAAAACCTGCGCTTGGCCCACCACGGCAACCCTGCTGGCAACCCCTACGAGACCTTTATCGACACCCTGCGCCGCGTGGGCATGGAGCCGTTCAAAGCAGCGGCTAACAGCGCACGCTACACCGAGCCCAGCGCGGCCACCCACGCAGCTTAACCGAGATACCGCATGGAAAACACTATTAAATTAATAGCTGCTTGTGCAGCATTTCCTTGGGCCAACGGCCTAAATGTCTTAAAAATTAGCAATGACACTGCGGTAGACACGCTGGCCGAGCAACTGGGCAGTGCGCAAGCCGTAGAGCTGCATTTCCCCAAGTTTTCTGATGGCCGGGCCTTCAGCCAAGCGGTGCAACTGCGCCGCCGCCACGGCTACGCAGGCGAGATTGTGGCCACTGGCGATGTGCTGATTGACCAGCTGGTGCAAATGCAGCGCACTGGCTTTAGCAGCGCCGTGCTGCGGGCCGACCAAGATGCCGCCCACGGTGCCAAGCTGCTTGCGCAGTACAGCGGTTTTTACCAAGGCGATGCAGCCCAGGCGCAGCCGAGTTTTACCAAGGCAACGGTATGAGCGCTATTGCCTTGCACGCCCAGCCGTCGGCTGACTTTGACGCCAAGCTGGCCAGCACACAGGCACTGCTGGCCCAAGCCTGCACCAGCTATGCCCCCATTACCCAGGCCAGCAGCTTGGGCGCTGAAGACATGGTCATTACCCACCTGCTGCACACGCTGGGGCTACCCTGCGAAGTGTTTGTGTTGCAAACCGGCAAACTGCATGCCGAAACGCTGGCCCTGCTGGCCACGGTGCAAACCACCTATGGCACCGACCGCGTAGTGCGCGTTTATGAACCCAACACGGCAGCTGCCAAAACGTTTGAAGCTACCCACGGCCTTGATGCCATGTACCAAAGCATGGCCCTGCGCAAAAGCTGCTGCGAATTGCGCAAAATGGAGCCGCTGGCCCGCGCCCTACAAGGCAAAAAAGCCTGGATCACCGGCCTGCGCCGCGAACAGTCCAGCGCCCGCGCCGAAGTGCTGAGCACCGAGCTGCCTGCGGCGCACAGCAGCGGCATCGCATCGGTGGTCAAAATCAACCCTCTGGTCGATTGGACCAACGGCGACGTATGGCACTACCTGGCCACCCACAAAGTCCCCTACAACAGCTTGCACGACCAGTTTTACCCCAGCATCGGCTGCGCCCCCTGTACACGGGCAGTCACCCTAGGCGAAGACCCCCGCTCAGGCCGCTGGTGGTGGGAACAAACCTCCGCCAAAGAATGCGGCCTGCACGTGGCCTCTTCTTTGCTGCGAGATAGTCCTGTGGTGGTTGAAGATTAAAGATTGAAGATTGAAGAATTTTTTGAACGCAGAGGGCGCGAAGGTTTCGCAAAGAGCGCAGAAGAAGACAAAGTAAATACAACGAAAATACAAAGGAATACCAAGGAAGAACAAGGACTACGAAAAAGATTTGAAATTGATTGGATGCAACTTTTAATTTAGTATTTAAATTTTGTATTTATTTTCTCTTTTGTCCTTTTGCGCCCTTTGCGAAACCTTCGCGCCCTCTGCGTTCAAAAACTCCCCGCACCCTGCCCCGTATTTGCCCCCGATGAAACAGCCCTTATGAACGCCAGAACTGAGCCCCAATTGCTAACCCAACTCTCCAACCACCACCTTGACGCACTAGAAGAAGAAACCATCTTTATCCTGCGCGAGGTTGCTGCCGCCTTTGAGCGCCCCGCCCTGCTGTTTTCAGGCGGCAAAGACTCGCTGGTCATGCTCAAGTGTGCCGAGAAAGCCTTCGTGGGTGGTAAAAGCCCCTTCGGTGGCGACAAAAGCCCTTTTAGTGGGGGCCGCATCCCCTACCCGCTCTTGATGATCGACACAGGCCATAACTTCAGTGAAGTAACAGACTTTAGAGATCAGCGCGCCAAAGAGCTGCAAGCCAAGCTGATTGTGCGCAGCGTAGAAGACAGCATGGCACGCGGCACGGTGCGCCTGGCGCACCCCGGCGAGTCGCGCAATGTGCACCAAAGCGTAACTTTGCTGGAAGCAATTGAAGAATTCCAGTTTGACGCACTGATAGGCGGTGCCCGCCGTGACGAAGAAAAAGCCCGCGCCAAAGAGCGCATCTTTAGCCACCGCGACAGCTTTGGCCAATGGCAGCCCAAAAGCCAACGCCCTGAGCTGTGGACGGCTTTTAACACCAAACTGCAACCGGGCGAGCACTTTCGCGTGTTCCCCATCAGCAACTGGACCGAGCTGGACGTGTGGCAGTACATCGAGCGCGAAGCCATTGCACTACCGTCGATTTACTACACACACCCGCGCCAAGTGGTAGAGCGCAAAGGCCTGCTGGTGCCTGTAACGCACCTCACACCCCCGCGCGCTGGCGAAACAGTGGTGACCAAAGACGTGCGCTTTCGCACGGTAGGCGACATCACCTGCACCTGCCCGGTAGAAAGCCTGGCCGCAACCGCTGCTGACGTGGTGATGGAAACCCTGACAGTAGACGTGAGCGAACGCGGCGCTACCCGCATGGACGACAAAACTTCTGAGGCTTCGATGGAGAAGCGCAAGAAGGAAGGCTACTTTTAATCTCGCGGGCCTTTTGACTCGAACATCTGAAAGCGGACTTCCGGACGCAGAGGACGCAAAAGTTACGCAAAGGACGCAAAAGGAATACCAAAAAATTCAGGCAATAGAGAGAATTTAAGAAATGAAAAATTTAGATTCACATTCAAATTTGGAGTGTTTGAAATTAAATTTTGGTTTTCTTTTTGTCTTCTTTTGCGTCCTCTGCGTAACTTTTGCGTCCTCTGCGTCCGCAAGTCCGACTTTAAACACCTAATACCATGAACCACCTATCCACCCTGAAATTCATCACTTGCGGCAGCGTCGACGACGGCAAGTCCACCCTCATTGGCCGCCTGCTGATCGACAGCAAAGCCGTGCTGCAAGACCAGCTCGCAGGTGTGTCCAAGAGCGGCACGGCCGATCTGGCGCTGTTCACCGATGGCCTGAGCGCTGAGCGGGAGCAGGGCATTACCATTGACGTGGCTTACCGTTACTTCAACACCCCCAGCCGCAAATTCATCATTGGCGATGCGCCGGGCCATGAGCAGTACACCCGCAACATGGTTACCGCTGCCAGCAGCGCCGATGCGGCAGTGGTGCTGGTCGATGCCACCAAGCTGGACTGGAAAAACCCTGCCCTGCAGCTGCTGCCGCAAACCCGCCGCCACAGCCTGTTGGTGCACCTGCTGCGCGTGCCCAGCGTAGTGTTTGCCGTTAACAAGCTAGATGCCGTCAGCGACTCGGCTTTGGCCTTTCATAACATCAGCGCAGCGCTGGCTGCGTTTGCAACCGAGGCCGGTATTGTGGTGGCAGCCACGGTGCCTATCTCTGCCCTGAACGGCAGTAACGTGGTGAACCAAAGCGATGCTTTTGCGCCCTACGCTGGCGGCAGTTTGCTCTCAATTTTAGAGCAACTACCGAACGCTAGCAATGAAGCGCAGCTGCCGTTTAGCTTTCCCGTGCAGTGGGTTGAAAAATTCTCGGCATCTGCCGACACCAGCCAAGGCCGCCGCGTCTTTTGGGGCCGCGTGGCCACAGGGGGTGTGCAAGTGGGCCAAGAAGTCAGCATTTTGCCCAGTGGCCAAACCGCTAAAGTTGCCCAGGTGCTAGACCATGCGCGCAACCCCAAGAACGTCGCAGCGGGCCTGTCTGCAGGCATCGTGCTGGACCGCGAGGTAGACATTTCACGCGGCGACTGGCTGCTGGCACCCAGTGCGTTTGAGCCTGACCGCAATCTGCGCGCTACCGTGGCGTGGATGGACGATGTGCCATTGGTGGCCGGCCGCACCTACTGGGCGCTGCACGGCCACCGCTGGGTCAAGGCCAAAGTGGCGCGCATTGCGCACCGGCTTAACGTCAACACGCTGGCCCAAGAAGATGCCGCCGAGCTGGCTCCCAACGAAATTGGCGAGATCGACGTCAGCCTGCAAGAGCCGCTGGCCACCCTGCCCTATGCACAGTCTAAAACCCTGGGCGCACTGATCTTGGTAGACACCGCCAGCCATAAAACCTCCGGCGCAGTGTTGATTAGTTAAGCGCCGCAAGAAAATCACCCCAAAACCCAATAAAATCAAGGGTTTACACCAGCACCTCGCTCAAGTTAACGTCAGAGTAGAAAAAATGACCCACATCGTCACCGAAGCCTGTATCAAATGCAAATACACCGACTGCGTCGATGTATGCCCTGTGGACTGCTTCCGCGAAGGCCCCAACATGCTGGTCATCGACCCCGATGAATGCATCGACTGCGCAGTCTGCATCCCCGAGTGCCCAGTCAACGCCATCTACGCAGAAGAAGACGCACCCGCTGACCAACTGCATTTCATCAAGCTCAACATTGAATTAAGCCAAAAAGCCGGCTGGAAAAGCATCACCAAACGCAAACCTGCCCCGGCAGATGCGGATGAATGGAAAGATGTGATGCCTAAGCTGGCTTTGCTAGAGCGCTAAGAACTTTTAAAGCGGTGACAAAACCGGTTATGCAGGTATTTAGGTAGTAATTTATGGAACCACAATTGAACCAAGAAGTCGTTAACACTGCAGCCCAGCACGATGGCCCCATCGAGACGGATGCAGTCATCATTGGCGCAGGCCCTGTGGGTTTGTTTCAGGTGTTTGAGCTGGGCTTGCTCGAAGTGAAAGCCCATGTCATTGACAGCCTGGCCTACCCCGGTGGCCAGTGTATTGAGCTGTACCCTGACAAGCCGATTTACGACATTCCTGCCGTGCCCGTGTGCACGGGCAAAGAGCTGACCGACAGTTTGCTCAAGCAGATTGAACCGTTTGGCGCGACTTTTCACTTTGGGCAAGAAGTTACCACGGTAGAAAAGCAGGACGATGGCCGCTTTTTTGTGCAGACCAGCAAGGGCACGCGGTTTTTAACCAAAACCATTTTCATTGCGGCAGGGGTAGGTGCGTTTCAGCCACGCACCCTCAAGGTCGATGGCCTAGAGGCCTACCAAGACACGCAGTTGCACTACCGCGTGCGCAACCCTGAACAGTTCAAAGACAAAAACCTCGTCATCGTAGGCGGTGGCGACTCAGCCCTGGACTGGGCGCTGAACTTTGCGCAAGAAGGCCCCAACAAAGCCGAGAGCGTCATTCTGCTGCACCGCAGAGACGGCTTTAAAGCCGCGCCCGCCAGCGTAGCCAAAATGCGCGCGCTGTGCGATGCCCACGAGATGCAGTTCACCGTCGGCCAGATCACCGACATTGAAGAAAAAGACGGCAAACTCAGTGGCATCAAAGTTACCGGTGGCGACGGCGTTACGCGCCTGATGCCGCTGGACATGCTGCTGGTCTTCTTTGGCCTGAGCCCCAAGCTAGGCCCGATTGCCCACTGGAGCCTGGAGATTGAGCGCAAACAACTCAAGGTGGACACCGAAAAGTTCAGCACCAACACCCCAGGCATTTTTGCGGTAGGCGACATCAACACCTACCCCGGCAAAAAGAAGCTCATTTTGAGCGGCTTTCACGAATGCGCCTTGGCCGCATTTGGCTCCATGCCCTTTATCTTCCCAGACAAAAAAGTGCATTTGCAGTACACCACCACCTCGCCTAAACTGCACAAGGTGCTGGGGGTGGAGTCGCCGGTGTTTG
>JAYWGO010000046.1:0-7119 GCA_043778205.1 Polaromonas sp.
CGTCGTACTTCCAAACGGGCAAATACTCAGGTTACCTGCGCGTGATTCGCGGAAGTTTGCAAATAACATGTCCCGTCGCCCGACCAAGGTAAATAGACCCACAAAAGCATTGCCACGGGCTGCTAAAAACCTAATCAAGGACAAAAAGCGTCCCCGCACCCACTCAAAGCACATGCAGCCGTGGCTCAAACTTGCTGCGCAACAGGCTAAAGTAAGCCTTCACGTTGCGCACCTGCGTGTCTTGGGTAAACACACGCTGCGCCAGCGCCACGTAGTCGGCCATTTCGCGCACATGCACAATCAGCACAAAGTCAGGCCCCGGGCTTACACGGTAACACTGCTGCACAGCGGGCTCGGGCGTAATGCGTGCTTCAAAGGCCTCTAGCAGCTCGGTGTTTTGCTGGGTTAGGGTTACCTCCACCACTGCAGTCAGGCCGTGGCCTGTGATGGCTTTTAAACGCTCGGGGTTCAGCAGCACCACCTGGCGCTGCACCACGCCCAGGTCACGCAGGCGCTTGACACGCCGCAAGCAGGTGGGCGGCGACACATGCACACTGGCAGCCAAGTCTTGGTTGCTGACGCTGGCATCGCGTTGCAGCTGGTCCAAAATGCGCAGGTCGATAGCATCCAGCTCTAATTTATCGTTTAATAATTCCATAAAAATATTAAATATGAAATATTTAACTATTTCAATAACTAAATGAAATTAAATACCATAAATTATCAAAAATCAATGAGATATTTTTCTAGCCTGGGCATAGTATGGCACCCAGGCATTTTAAGGAGTTCACCATGTGTGGCATTGTCGGCGCAGTATCTCAACGCAATATCGTCCCCGTTTTAGTCCAGGGCCTACAGCGGCTGGAGTATCGGGGCTATGACTCGTGTGGCGTGGCCATACACGCGCCACCGCAGGGCGCTTCGAGCGCCGGTGGCCTCAAACGCGCCCGCACCACCAGCCGCGTGGCCGAACTAGGGGCGCAGATCGACGCCGACAAAGCCGCAGGCACACCGTTTGAGGGCCACACCGGCATTGCCCACACCCGCTGGGCCACGCACGGCGCGCCTGCTATACACAACGCGCACCCGCACTTTAGCCACGGCACGGGGGCTGCAGGCGACAAACCCGATGAACCGACGAGCGCGGCGGTCAAGCCGCCTCGGGTGGCCTTGGTGCACAACGGCATTATTGAAAACCATGAACAGTTGCGCAAAGATTTGCAAGCCAAAGGCTATGTGTTTGTCAGCCAAACCGACACCGAAGTTATCGCGCACTTGGTAGACTCGCTCTACGACGGCGATATTTTTGACGCTGTGAAAGCTTCGCTTAAGCACCTGCACGGTGCCTACGCGCTGGGCGTGTTCCACAAAGACGAGCCGCACCGCATCATCGGCGCACGCGCAGGGTCGCCGCTCATCTTAGGTGTGGGCGCTAAAGCCACAGGCAGCGCGCAAGCAGACGAAAACTTTTTGGCCAGCGACGCAATGGCACTGGCCGGCGTGACTGACCAAATTGTGTACCTTGCCGAAGGCGACGTGGTGGACATGCAGCTGGGCAAATACTGGATAGAGAACGCTGGTGTTGCCGTGCAGCGCGAAGTTAAAACCGTGCAAGCCCACAGCGGCGCAGCCGAGCTGGGGCCCTACCGCCACTACATGCAAAAAGAAATTTTTGAGCAGCCGCGCGCCATTGGCGACACGCTAGAGGGCTTGGTCAGCATCACGCCTGAGCTGTTTGACCAGCCCGGCACAAAGCCGGGTGAAGGCGCTTTCAACACCTTCAAGACCATAGACAACGTGCTCATCCTGGCCTGCGGCACCAGCTACTACAGCGGCAGCGTAGCCAAGTACTGGCTAGAGTCAATCGCCAAAATACCCTGCAACGTCGAAATTGCCAGTGAATACCGCTACCGCGACTCGGTGCCCAACCCTAAAACCTTGGTCGTCACCATCACCCAGTCGGGCGAAACGGCTGACACCCTGGCCGCACTCAAGCACGCGCGCAGCCTGGGCATGCTGCACACGCTGACCATTTGCAACGTAGCCACCAGCGCCATGGTGCGCGAATGCAAACACGCCTACATCACCCGTGCAGGCGTGGAGATTGGCGTAGCGTCTACCAAGGCCTTCACCACGCAGCTGGCAGGTTTGTTTTTACTCACACTGGCCATTGCGCAAACCAAAGGCCGCTTAAGCGAAGCGCAAGAGGCCAGCTACTTGGCTGAGATGCGCCACCTGCCCGTGGCCCTGCAAAGCGTGTTGGCGCTGGAGCCGCAAATCATCGCCTGGGCCGACAACTTTGCCAAGTACGAAAACGCCCTCTTCTTAGGCCGTGGCCTGCACTACCCCATTGCGCTAGAAGGTGCGCTCAAGCTCAAAGAAATCACCTACATCCACGCCGAGGCCTATGCCGCAGGCGAGCTAAAGCACGGCCCACTGGCCCTGGTAACCAGCGAAATGCCGGTAGTCACCGTAGCGCCCAACGATGCGCTGATTGAAAAGCTCAAAAGCAATATGCAAGAAGTACGCGCGCGTGGCGGCGTGCTGTACGTGCTGGCCGACAGCGACTCTAAAATTGAAAACGCCGAAGGCATACACGTTATCCGCATGCCCGAACACTACGGCGCGCTGTCGCCCATCTTGCATGTAGTGCCGCTGCAATTGCTCAGCTACCACACCGCGTGTGCGCGGGGTACCGATGTAGATAAGCCGCGTAACTTGGCTAAAAGCGTGACAGTGGAATAAAGGTCGTAGGGCATAAATTTACACCATCGAAATTTATACTACCTAAACTATTATGGTAGTATAAATTATGCTCTACCAAGAACTTAGTCTTGCAGCCCAAACTGCCTACGCAGGCCTTGACGGTGCTGCGCGGCAATGGGACTTGCAGCGTGGTGTATCTGACGTGCCTGGCGGATTTGCAAAAAAAACCGTCGCCGGGCGCGCGTATTGGTACCACCAGATGAAGGATGCTAACGGCAAGGTCTTGCAAACCTACGTCGGGCCCGATGATGAGGCCACGCGCAATGTGGTTGCGGGCCATGGCGATCCGCAAAAACTACTGGCGCACGCCCATCTGGTGCGTTTGGCAAAGTCGGCCATCGCGCTAGGCTGCGCCGAGCTACCGACCAAACACGCACGCGTGATTGAGCGCCTGGCCAATGCGGGGCTGTTTTCAACAGGAGGTATCTTGGTGGGCACGCACGCATTTCTTGCTTACCAAAATATCTTTGGTGTGCACTGGGAGTCCGGTGCTGCCACGCTCGATTTAGACTTCGCGCGCGCCGGTCGAAACCTTTCTTTGGCCTTGCCCTCGAACCTGAAAATTGACACCCCGGCGGCTATTGATTCGCTGCAAATGGGTTTTATCCCCAATGCTGCTAAAACGTCGTACCGCAAAGCAGATGAACCTGATTTTGATTTGGACTTTTTAACCTCGCGCGGGCGCGGTGGAGACGCGCACATTTACGTTCAAAATTTGAACTTAACGCTGCAACCGCTGAGGTTCATGGAGCTGTCTTTAGAAGACCCCATCCGCGCCACGCTGGTAGGACGCAATGGCCCCATGGTAGTTAACCTGCCCAAGCCCGAGCGTTATGCGCTGCACAAAATGATGGTCTCTGGCGAGCGCCCCCAAGCACAGCGCGTTAAGGCCAAAAAAGACCTGCTGCAAGCCGCTGCATTGTTGGCGTACCTGTTAGAACATGACCTTGCCGCACTGCGCGAGCAATGGAGCCATGTTCATGCGCGCGGCATAGCTTGGCGCAAAAGCCTGCTGGGTGGTGCCCTTGCGCTAGAAAAAGCCTTTCCGCAGATTCCACTGCGCGCGGCCATGGCATGAAATTACCAACCCAACACGCGAAGTTAACAAAGTACGCCGCCTTAGCCGCCCTGCTGGTGCTACCGCATTTGCTGCAGGGCTTGGGTGACCACTGGGTGCGCATTGCCGATACGTGCCTGCTTTACATCATGATGGCGCTGGGCATGAACATTGTGGTGGGCTATGCTGGTTTGCTGGACCTGGGCTACGTGGCGTTTTATGCAGTGGGTGCGTATGTGTTTGCACTGCTCAGCTCGCAGCATCTGCCCGATTATTTTGTCTGGATTGCGGCTGCGTTTCCCGCCGGGTTGCACACCCCTTGGTGGGTGGTGATTCCTTTGGCCGCTGTGCTGGCCGCGTTTTTGGGTACGGTGCTGGGCGCGCCTACGCTTAAGTTGCGCGGCGACTACCTGGCCATCGTCACACTGGGGTTCGGCGAGATTGTGCGCATTTTTATCAACAACCTGGGCCATCCCGTCAACATCACCAACGGAGCCCAAGGCTTGGGCCAAATTGACTCCGTCAGCATCTTGGGTATCGACCTGGGTAAGCCATTCACACTTGCAGGCTACACCATCTCGTCCGTCACGCTGTACTACTACCTGTTTTTAGCGCTCACACTGGTTACCGTCATGGTCTGCTACCGCTTGCAAGGCTCGCGCATTGGCCGCGCTTGGATGGCCATCCGCGACGACGAGGTGGCCGCCGAGGCCATGGGTATTCACACCCGCCACATGAAGCTGTTGGCCTTTGCCTTGGGCGCCAGTTTTGGCGGCGTGGCGGGGGCCATGTTTGGCGCGTTCCAAGGCTTCATTTCGCCCGAGTCGTTCAGCCTGCAAGAGTCGGTAATGATTGTGGCGATGGTGGTGTTTGGCGGCATCGGCCATATTCCGGGCGTAATTTTAGGCGCTGTGCTGCTGACCGCGTTGCCCGAAATGCTGCGCTATGTGGTGGGCCCGTTGCAAGAGATGACCGATGGCCGCTTAGACGCAGGCATTTTGCGCCAGCTGCTGATAGCCCTGGCCATGATCGTGGCCGTGCTGCTGCGCCCCCGTGGCCTGTGGCCTGCGCCAGAGCATGGGAAGTCACCCGCGCCGTTGCATTAGGGCTTAGGTGGGTAGGCCATCTGCTTTAAAACTGCTTACTTATAAACGGCTTACTTATAAAACGCCTCCACCTTGCCCTTGAGTTTGATCATCAAAGGCTGGCCTTTGCGGTCTACCGTTTTGCCAGCGGCTACCTTGACCCAGCCTTCGCTGATGCAGTACTCTTCCACGTCTTGGCGTTCTTTGTCGTTCAAGAGAATACCGATATTGTGCTCAAACACCGCTGCCACATGGTGCGGGCTGCGCGGGTCGGTGCATAAACGGTCGGGCAAATCAGGCTGGGCGCTGGGTGTGGTGGTGTCTAGCATAGGGCTCTCAAAATGTGCAATGCAGGTGAATATACCAAGATCGGCTAAGCTTCCCCCATGGAACACTCACCTTGGCTGACTGGTACACTCGTTTATATATCTCGCTTGATTGTCCACTCATCGTGTAGACGATTTGTTTAGCTGAGCTGTCTTCGGGTCATAAACCAGATCGGTAATTGACCCATCTTGAATACACTTAACTGCTTCGTCAATAACGTGCAGCGGCACCAAAAACCACTCTCTTGGCTTGACTGGATTTCCGAACCGATCTTCGATGGTCAAGTCCAGCTGTGCCGCCCCAAATAATCGGTGGAAGATACTCTCCAGACTTGTTCGGTTCAGATTGTGCAATTTGTAGGTGGCGACTATATCTACATCTGCCAGCAGATAAGTGGCGTCCTTGTCTGCCCCGGCGATGCGTGCCTCTACCTTGCCGCCCGTCACGCCGATCTTGTGAATCAACTCGCGGTGCTCAGCTACGAACGGATGGTTGGACTGGCTGCGCAGTACATAAATGGTGCCCGATGCGATGTCATCAGGCTCTGCCGTGTTGCCAAACAGCGGCCCATCGTCTTTGCGGGTAAGGCGACGTCCCACCGACGTATTTCCGTCAGGATACAGCGAACGCGATAATGAACGCAGCAACAGATTGCTCTCAGTGTGGTTGTCAAAAATAACCCTTAGCCTCGGGTTGTCGCGCCCGTCCTTGGTTTTAGTGCCCTCGTTCATATCAGCCACATAAGCGATCTGGCCGCCAATGATGAAGAAATCGCCCAATTCAATACTGGCGTTTTTGGCAAACAGACTACTTACCCATAAGCCAGATTTCAGACCAGCGCCAGCCTCATCGAACAGGGGCTTGAAATGATCGAAATCAGTGCAACGCGTGCGATCTGCTATTTCCTCAGCCGCACGTTTCTCCGCACTAGAACGAACATTGCGCAGCACGGTAATGTCGCTCTGATCGGTAGGCTTGCCGCCCTCATCCACGCCAATCCCCAGCTGGGCCAGCAAGGCGTCTTCGTCCAAGCCGCTTATATCTGCCTGAAACGTAGCGCCAGACAACAAACCAGGGCTGTCCAGTGCGGCCAGCAGCGCCAGTGCATCGGGCAACTTGCGCAGCTGGTCCAGGCGCACAGCGTACAGACGCTCAAAAATGTCACGGTCTTCACCATGCAGCGGGGCGCGGCTATGGGCTTGGTAAAAACGCAAAATGTCTTCAAAGCCAGCGATGATGCGTTCCTCGCGGGCGGTGCGACTGGAGGCCTTGAGCGGGGCAACTTCTACCCCTAGCGCATCTAGCAGTTCGTCATCGTCCATATCAGCCATTGCTGGATTCCCCCTGCGACTGCGCCACTTTGGCTTGCGCACGAAAACGTGCAAAAGCGGCTACACCTTCAGCCATACGCTTTTCCCATGCATCGGCAGAGTTGATGTCTGGCAGCCGACCGCGATCGTTTTTAAACTGCAAGGCGCGTCTTGACAAATCACGGGCTTCATCTTCAGGAATGCTCACCTTCTTAGCCGCAATACTGGCCTGCACCTGGCGCAGCGATTTTTCATCCATCGCTTTGGCCAGCACTGCATAGGCTGCGTCAAAAGGGTTAATGCGGTCGATCAGGTCAATGTCCAGGTCACGCACGTTGACAAACTTGCGCACCCCATCCAGCAGCGCTGTACCGCCGCCTGTGCTTGCACCGCTTGCGCCATTAGCATCGGCTTGCGCCAACGCCAGCTTAGCCTGCTGGGTAATGTTCATAGCCGCAATGGCATGCTGCCTGATGGCCTCTTGGTCAGTGTCGGTCAACTCCGGGTAGCGCTCGCGCACAATTTTGCCCATGCGCAGCTGCGTCAGCTCTTCAGGCAAGGTGTTTTCTTTATC
>JAYWGO010000047.1:0-23932 GCA_043778205.1 Polaromonas sp.
TGCTGGAATATCACGGTATTCAAAAACCTGAGCGCACTACAAAACTACCCCAGAAGATACAAATAAAAAAGCTGCCCGAAAGCAGCTTTTTTAATCTGAATGATTAAGAAGATTACTTCTTATCGCCCCCAGGAATCTTACCTTCCACGCCTTTAACGTAGAACATCACGCCTGACAAAAACTTGTCGTCGGCTACTGCGTCTTTGGCCAAAATCTCTTTGCCATCTTGGCCGGTGATGGGGCCTTTCCAGATGTTGTAGGTGCCGGCTTTGAGGCCTGCTTTGATTTCGTCGATGCTTTTTTTGGTGTCTTCTGGCACGTCAGCGGCTACGCTGACCATGTCGATGGCACCTTCTTTCACGCCCCACCAGCTGCCGCCGGTGGCCCACTTGCCTTCCAGTGCGTCACGGGTGGCCTTGATGTAGTACGGGCCCCAGTTGATGATGGCGGAGCCTAGGTGGGCCTTGGGGCCGTAGGCGGTCATGTCGCTGTCCCAACCGAAAGCGCGCTTGCCCATTTTTTCGGCGGTTTGCAGCACAGCGGATGAGTCGGTGTTTTGGAACAGCACGTCGGCACCGCCGTTGATCAGCGCGGTGGCGGCTTCGGTTTCTTTAGGTGGGTTAAACCACTCTTGCACCCAGATTACTTTGGTTTTGACTTTGGGGTTAACCGACTGCGCGCCCATGGTAAAACTGTTGATGTTGCGCACGACCTCGGGGATTGGTATGGAGGCCACTACGCCTAGGGTGCCGCTCTTGCTCATCTTGCCTGCAATCACGCCGGCCATGTACGCGCCTTCGTAGGTGCGGCTGTCGTAGGTGCGCATGTTCTCGCTGGTTTTAAAACCGGTGGCGTGCTCAAACTTCACGTCTTTGATGTCGCCAGCCACTTTAAGCATGGGGTCCATGTAGCCAAAGGTGGTGCCAAAGATCAGTTTATTGCCTTGGCTGGCCATGTCGCGGATGACGCGCTCTGCATCGGCTGACTCGGGCACTTTTTCTACAAAGCTGGTGACCACTTTGTCGCCAAATTCTTTTTCAACGGCTTTGCGACCATTGTCGTGTGCAAAGGTCCAGCCGCCGTCGCCCACAGGGCCTACGTAGGCGAAGGCGATTTTCAAGGGCTCGGCCTTAGGCGCTGGAGCGGAGGCTGCAGCGGCAGGCGCGGCAGCAGGGGCAGCAGGCTTTGGCTCTTCTTTTTTGCTGCAACCTATCAGCGCGGCGGCTGCCACAGCGGTCAGTGCTACCAGCTTAATAGCTGAGCGTTTATTCAAATCGGTCATCTCGTCTCTCTTTCAGAAGTTAAAACACGGGGTTAGAAAACAATACACAGAAAAACACATTATCAGGCAATCGGCAGCCCTACAAAGCCACCATCAGGCACCCGGATAAAAGGGTTTACCCAAAGAGGTGGGCATATTGATGCGAATCCAGGCGGGATTGCGCGAAATAAGGGCCAACACCACGATGGTGGCAATATAAGGCAGCATGGTTAAAAACTGGCTCGGCACATCGACCCCTATTCCTTGCAAATGGAACTGCAGCATGGTGACACCCCCAAACAAATAACTACCAAGCAATACCCGTGCCGGGCGCCAGGTGGCAAACGTGGTGAGTGCCAGCGCGATCCAGCCTTTGCCTGCCACCATGCCCTCTACCCACAGCGGCGTGTAAATGACCGACAGGTAGGCCCCCGCCAGCCCGCACAGCGCGCCACCGGCCACCACTGCAGCCAAGCGGATGCGCCGCACCGGGTAGCCCAGCGCGTGGGCGGCGTCGGGGCTTTCACCCACGCTGCGCAGCACCAAGCCAGCGCGGCTGCGGTACAAAAACCACACCAGCGCGCCTGCCAGCGCCATGGCGGCGTAGACCATAGGGTGCTGTTTGAACAGGGCGCTGCCCAAAAGCGGAATGTCGGACAGGTAGGGCACAGCAAACTGGGGCCGCTCAGGCAGCTTTTCTTGCACGTATTTAATGCCTACAAAGGCCGAAAACCCCACGCCAAACAGACTCAAAGCCAGCCCGGTAGCGTACTGGTTGGTGTTAAGCCAAATCACCAGCACACCAAAAATAGCGGCCAGCAGCGCGCCCGCCCCCATGCCTGCGGCAAAGCCCAGCCAGTCGTTGCCGGTGTGCACCACGGCAGCAAAGCCTGCTATGGCAGCGCACAGCATCAGGCCCTCAGCGCCCAGGTTCACAATGCCTGCTTTTTCGTTGATGAGCAAGCCCAGCGCGGCAATCGCCAGCACGGTGCCTGCGTTCAGCGTAGCGGCCAGTAAGAGTGCGTAGGATTCCATCAGGCACCGCCTTTTACTATGATTTTAGTAGCTGCTTGTGCAGAATTTCCTTGGGCCATAGCCGTAAAAGGCTTAAAAAACTTGAATTTATAGGCAATCAAGGTGTCGCAGGCCAGCAGGCTAAACAGCAGCAGGCCCTGGAACACACCCGTGAGCGATTTAGGCAGCCCCATGCGCGACTGGGCTAGCTCGCCGCCAATGTAGAACATGCTCATCAGCACGGCTGAAAAGACAATCCCCACCGGGTGCAGCCGCCCCACAAAGGCCACGATGATGGCGGCAAAACCGTAGCCAGCGGGCACATACGGCGTAAGCTGGCCAATGGGCCCCGCCACCTCTAAGCCGCCTGCCAAGCCTGCCGCACCGCCCGAGACCAGCAGCGCTGTCCACAGCGCGCGGCGACTGCTAAAACCAGCGTAGCGCGCCGCAGCCGGTGCCAGCCCGCCCACCAGCTGGGCAAAGCCTGCGCGGGTGCGAAACAGAAAAACCCACAGCCCCACAGCGCCTAGCAGCCCTAGCAGCAGGCCAACCGTCATGCGCGAGCCGTCCATGATTTTGGGAATCTTGGTGACGGCTTCAAAGGTTTTGCTTTGCGGAAAGTTGTAGCCCTGCGGGTCTTTCCAGGGGCCAAAGACCATGTAGCTGAGCACCATGTCGGCCACGTACACCAGCATCAAGCTGACCAAGATTTCGTTGGCATTGAACTTATCGCGCAGCAGGGCTGTAATGCCCGCCCACAGCATACCGCCCAGCATGCCCGCCAGCATAACCAGCACCACAATCCAGCGGCCCGTGTCTTTATCTGCCAGCAGCGCTACACCACCGGCAAACACCGCACCCATGACAAATTGGCCTTCAGCGCCAATGTTCCACACGTTGGACCTAAAACACACCGCCAAACCCAGCGCAATGATCAGCAGCGGCGTGGCCTTGACCATCAGCTCGCCCAGCGCATAGCTGCTTTTGATCGGCTCCCAAAAAAACACTTGCAAGCCGCGCACCGGGTCTTTGCCCAGCGCAGCAAACAAAATAATGCCGATGATCACGGTAATCAGCAAGGCCAGCAGGGGCGATGCCAGCGTCCAAAAGCGCGAGGCTTCGGCGCGGGGGACGAGTTGGGGCGTGAACTTTGGCATAAATTATTTTTTTGTGAGCTTTTTGGCTGTGCCTGGCCCTGCCATGTCTTGAAGCACTTCGCTGCGCACCAAGGAACGCATTTGTGTAATGGCTATCTTATTTAATTGGCCCAGGCGCTGTGCAGCAGGCAAGCCTTGGTGAACCAAAACAGAATTGATACTCTCAAGATTGGACAGCACAACCAGTTGTTCTAAGGTAGCAACATCACGCATATTACCGCTTTGCTCTGTGTTGGCAAGCCGCCATTGCACAGCAGTCGGGCCAAACAAAGCAACGTTGAGCAAGTCAGCTTCTGAGGCGTAAATGCTACTGGTTTGCTGCGCTGTAAGTTGTGGTGGAATGAGCCGCTCTTTAATCGCATCCGTATGAATTTTGTAATTTACCTTGGCCAAAGTGCGTTGGAAGTTCCACTCCAAAGAATGGGTGCGAGACTCTTCGTCTTTGAGTCGTTGAAATTCTTTGATCAGGTAAATTTTAAATTCAGCGCTGATCCACATGCCAAATTCAAAAGCAATGTCTTTGTGTGCATAAGTGCCGCCATACCTACCTGCTGTAGCTTGCAAGCCGATGGCACCGGTTTTTTCTACCCATTCTTTGACACTGAGCTTGTAACTGTTTAGCCCTGCTTGGCTTTTAATTAAGGCGAATTCGCCATAATTAAAATGCGGGTTGTAAACCGTCTCCCAAATGCCTAAAAACTCCACGGTGTTGCGGTTTCTCAGCCAGTCGGAAATAAAAAAATCTCCATCTTTTGCTTTGAGCATGTCCGTAAGGGAAATATAGTCCTGCCCCTGCCTGGAGATGACGGTGATCTCGCTGCCTTTAACATCTATTTTCTTGACCATATGCTTGTTAGGTACGCGGTAGTTAATGCTGCGGCACACTGGCCAATGGTTTATCTTTGGCTTGGCCGCTGTCCCACAGCCCACTCATCCACTCCCCAATCCGCTCCACGGTGGCGTCCTTGATGGGCACTGGGGGTGATATGCGGCCTTTGGCCATTACCTGCAGGCGGTCGGCTATTTCAAACAGCTCGTCCAGCTCTTCGCTTACCACCAGTACGGCGCAGCCTGCGTCGCGCAGCTCTAGAATTTCAGCGCGAATTTGCGCGGCGGCACCTACGTCTACGCCCCACGTAGGCTGCGAGATGATGAGCAGCTTGGGTGCGGCCTGTATCTCACGGCCGACAATAAACTTTTGCAAATTACCACCCGACAGGCTGCGTGCAGGCGCATCCGGCCCACCGGCTTTGACGTTAAACCGGCTGATGATCTGCGCAGCCTGTGCGCGCAGGGCACGCATATCGATCCAGCCGTTTTTGCCCACGGCCTCTTGGCGCGTAAGCAGCAGGTTGTGCGCCAGGCCCATGCTGGGCACAGCGCCCCGGCCTAGGCGCTCTTCAGGCACAAAATGCAGGCCCATCAGGCGGCGGCGCTGGGGCGCAAACTTGCCAACTTTTTCGCCCTGAATCCACACGCTGTCGTGCGGTGCACGCACGTCTTCACCGCTGAGCGCGTACAAAAGCTCTTTTTGCCCGTTGCCCGACACCCCGGCAATGCCCAGCACCTCGCCAGAGCGCACCACCAGGTGGATGCCGTTCAAGTCCACACCAAATTCGTCTGCGCGGGGCAGGCTCAAATTGCGCACGGCCAGCACTTCGTCGCCTGCCACGGCATCGCGGTGCACCAGCGCGGGCGGCTCGCTGCCAATCATCAATTTAGACAGCGAGGCGTTGCTCTCATTGCGCGGGTCGCACACGCCGGTTACCTTGCCGCCGCGCAGCACCGTGCAGGCCGTGCACAGGGCGCGAATCTCGTGCAGCTTGTGGCTGATGTACAAAATACTGCAGCCCTGCGCGGCCAAGAGGCGCAGGGTGTCAAACAATTTTTCTACCGCCTGCGGGGTCAGCACCGAGGTGGGTTCGTCCAGTATCAACAGGCGCGGCTCGGTCAGCAATGCGCGCACAATTTCTACCCGCTGGCGCTCGCCTACGCTTAGGGTGTGCACGGGGCGCAAGGGGTCAATGTCCAGGCCGTATTGGCTGGCTTTGGCGGTAATTTTTTGCTGCACGTCTTTCAAAGACAAGGCTTTGTCCAGCCCCAGCCACACGTTTTCGGCCACGCTGACGGTCTCAAACAAACTAAAGTGCTGAAACACCATGGCAATGCCCAGCGCGCGCGCGTCCACCGGGTTTTTAATCACCACGGGCACGCCGTCAAAGCTGATACTGCCTGCGTCGGGCTGGACAGCGCCGTAGATGATTTTCATCAGCGTGGATTTGCCTGCGCCGTTTTCGCCCAGCACCGCATGGATCTCGCCGGGCTGCACTTGCAGGGCCACGGCGCTGTTGGCCACGACGGCGGGGTAGGCCTTGGTAATGCCGTGCAATTGCAGGCGCGCTGTGGTGCCAATGGCAGCGGGGCTAGCGCCTGGGTGGTCAGAGGTCATGGGCGCGCTGTTTGGAGGTTGCTGGCCACGGTTTTGACACAGCCGCGCAGCCATTGGGCTTGCAGTGAGGTGTGGCTGCGTTCATGCCAAAGTTGGTAGTAGATCATGGGCGGAAAGGGTATGGGAGATTCTAGTAGCTTGACCGGCAAAGTGGCTGCGTAGCGCTGGCAATACTGTTTGCCTGTGGTCAGCACTAGCAAACTCGATGCCACCATGGCCGGTATCAGCCCAAAATGCGGGCAGCGGGCAGTAATGTTGCGCGCCAAGCCCAGGCTGGCCAGGTGCTCGTCAATCACGCCCTTGGCCCCTAAGTGGGTGGGGGTGGGGGCAATGTGCTCGGCGGCCAACCAGCTGTCTTGTGTCCAGCCGCGCCGGGCGGCGGGGTGGGCCGTAGACACCATGCACACCACTTCGTCAGCAAACAGCTTGCCCATGTGCAGGTCTTCAGGTGGCTGGGCCCAATTCCCAATCACCACGTCGCACTCGCCCAGGGCCAGCTGCTGGCGGTAGTCGCCCGCAGCCGACAAAGGCAGTATTTCAATATGGCACAGCGGTGCCTGCTTTTTAAGCAAAGCCACCAATTGGGGCAAAAACAGGGGGTCTAAATAGTCGCTGGCCGCAATGCGAAAAGTAGCCTGCGTGGTTTTGGCCACAAAGCCGCGCGCGTCGCTAAACAGCGCATTGGCAGCCCGCAAAATACTGGCCGATGGCTCTACCATGCGCAAACCGGCCTCGGTAGGCACCATGCCCGCGCCTGAGCGCACCAAGAGCGGGTCGCCCGAGAGCGCCCGCAGGCGCTTAAGCGCAGCGCTGACCGCAGGCTGGTGCATGCCCAGCTTGGTGGCGGCGCGCGAGACAGATTGTTCCGTAATCACTGTGTGCAAGACCCTGATTAAATGAAGGTCTATCTTGTCAAAAAGCGCTGGCGATTTCATAGTCATGCGGGCATGGTGTGTATACGATTGGCCGTATAGTCACTGTGTAAATACCCTCTACCCTTGAAGTTATGCAAGTTAAACCACTGCGACTGATGCGGCGCGGCCAATGGACCGAGCTGGCCAATGTACCACCCACACGCACCTTGCTGCAGGTGGTAAGGGAAGACCTAGGGTTAACCGGTACCAAAGAAGGCTGCAACGAAGGCGACTGCGGTGCCTGCACCGTGGTGCTGGGCGAGCCCGATGGCCAAGGGGGTTTGGCGCTCAAAGCGGTAAACAGCTGCATACGGCTGGCGCATTCAGCCGACGGCTTGGCGCTGTGGACGGTGGAAGATGTGGCCACACAGCAAGGCAAAGCGCGCGCACTGCACCCCTGCCAGCAAGCCTTGGTGGACTGCCACGCCTCGCAATGCGGTTTTTGCACACCTGGCTTTGTGATGAGCCTGTTTGCCATGTACGAAAAACATGGCAATGCTGGCGCACCCGGCGGCAACTCTGTGGTGAGCCCCTCTTTGATCAGCCGGACACAAGCGCAAGAAGCGCTGTCTGGCAACCTGTGCCGTTGCACCGGCTACCGCCCTATTCTGGACGCAGCGCAGCGCATGCACAGCTACCCAGTGCAGTTGCTGGACAGGCAGGCCATACTGGCACAAATGCTATCAAATAATGAGCTACCCGTGCAGCATTTCCTTGGGCCAGAGGACGAAAAGGCATTAAAAATAGCCCCTACAGTAACTGCAGAAGCTGCCAACGCTTACCTGCAGCCCACCACCCTGCAAGCACTGCTCAGCGTACGCGCCCAGTACCCGGCCGCGCAGCTGGTGGCGGGCTGCACCGACGTAGGTTTATGGGTTAACAAGCAGCACATGCAGATGGCGCAGATCATCGACACCACCCGCGTAGCCCAACTGCGCCGCGTGGAGCGCTACCCGCACCATATTGCCATTGGCGCGGCGGTTACCCTGCAAGATGCCTACGCTGCACTGGTGCAAGACCGTCCGCAACTGGCTGACTTTGCAGGCCGCTTTGCCGGGCTGACGGTGCGCAACTCTGGCACCCTGGGCGGCAATGTGGCCAATGGTTCGCCGATTGGCGACTCGATGCCGCTTTTAATTGCGCTCAAAGCCAATGTCGTGCTGATGAGCTGCCGTGGGCACCGCGATATGCCGCTAGAGCAGCTGTACACAGGCTACCGCACCAATGTGCTGGCCAAAGACGAAGTGCTGGCGTGGGTCAAAGTACCGCTGCCTACAGCCGAAGAATTTAGCCGCATCTACAAGCTGTCTAAGCGCTACGACGACGATATATCAGCGGTGTGCTTGGGGTTGAGCTTGCAGCGCGATGGCAAGCAGGTAGTGAGATTGTCTGTAGGTGTGGGCGGCGTGGCGGCCACACCGGTGCGCGCTATTAAAACAGAAGCTTCTTGTGCAGGAAAACCTTGGGACAGAGCCACTTTTGAGCATACAAAAGCCACTTTGCAGGCTGAATTTCAGCCGCTAAGCGACATGCGCGCCAGTGCCGCCTACCGCAGTGCTGCGCTGGGCGCTTTGATGGAGCGGTTTTGGCAAGAAACCCAGGGCCGCAGCGTGGTTCGGCTAGAAAGCCTGCACAGCGCAGCGCTGATTGACACAGCGGAGGCAGCATGCAACGCGACCCTAGCATAGCCACCACTGCCAGCGGCCCATCCCTAGCTTGCGGCCAGTCGCCAGCCCACGAGAGCGCCCGCGCCCAGGTGATGGGCGCAGCCCAGTACGTAGACGACCTGACCGAGCTGCAAGGCACCCTGTACGCAGCACCGATTACCTCGCGCACAGCGCACGGCACGCTGCATGGGCTGGACGCAGCCGCTGCGCTGGCCCTGCCCGGCGTGCGCGGCATGGTCACGGCAGCCGATATTGCAGGCGACAAACTGCTGGCCGCTTTTGCCCACGACGAGCCTATTTTCGCCATGGACACCGTGCAGCATGTAGGCCAGGTGCTGGGCTTGGTAGTGGCCACCGACATGGTTACCGCACGGCGCGCGGCGCGCTTGGTGCAGCAGCACATTACGCCACTGCCCGCCGTGCTCACCACCGCGCAGGCCATGCAGGCACATAGTTTTGTACTGCCAGCCGTGCATGTGCGCCGTGGCGACGCAGCCGCCGCTTTGGCCAGCGCGTCCCACACCCTGCAAGGCAGCTTTTGCGTAGGCGGGCAAGAGCACTTCTATTTGGAAGGCCAGGTAGGCTACGCCGCGCCGCAAGAGCAAGACACCTGGCTGGTCTACAGCAGCACCCAGCACCCCGGCGAGGTGCAGCACTGGGTGGCGCATGCCCTGGCCCTGCCACTGGCCCAGGTGCGGGTAGAGTGCCGCCGCATGGGCGGCGGTTTTGGCGGCAAAGAAACTCAGGCCGGCCACGTGGCGGTGTGGGCCGCCCTGGCTGCGCATCAATTTAACGCCCCCGTCAAAATGCGGCTAGACAGGGATGACGATTTTTTAATCACCGGTAAGCGCCACCCGTTTGACTGCCAATTCAGCGCAGGCTTTGACGCTACAGGCAAGCTGTGCGGCCTGCAGGTAGAGCTGCGCATGAACTGCGGCTTTAGCGCCGACCTGAGCGGGCCCGTGGCCGACCGTGCAGTGTTCCACATCGACAACGCCTACCACTTGGCCGATGTGGCCATCAGCTCCTACCGCTGCAAAACCCATACCCAAAGCCACACCGCTTTTCGCGGCTTTGGCGGGCCGCAAGGCATGATGGTGATCGAGACCATCATGGGCAATATTGCGCGCCACCTGCAGCTTGACCCCCTTCAAGTGCGCATGCGCAATTTGTACGCGCCCAGCGGCCAAACCACCCACTACCACATGCCGGTAGAAGACAATATATTGCACGACCTGCTGCCCCAACTGGCGCAAACAGCGCAGTATGCGCAGCGGCGTGCTGCCATTAAAAAGTGGAACCTGCAAAGCACCAACGTCCAGCGCGGCATTGCCATCACACCGGTGAAGTTTGGCATCAGCTTTACCGCTACGCTGTTTAACCAAGCCGGTGCACTGGTCAACGTGCTCACCGACGGCAGCGTGCAGGTTAACCACGGCGGCACCGAGATGGGCCAGGGCCTGCACACTAAGGTGTGCCAAATAGTGGCTGATGAGCTGGGCGTGGCGTTTGCACAGGTGCGCATTACCGCCAGCGACACCAGCAAAATACCCAACGCCAGCGCCACCGCTGCGTCTGCAGGTACCGACCTGAACGGCCGCGCCGCGCAGTACGCTGCGCGCAATGTGCGCGACAAACTGGCCGCCTATGTCTGCGGCCTAGACCAGTGCGGCGCGGGTGAAATTAGCTTTGCGGCAGGCCAGGTGGTGTCACCCAAAAGCAGCCGCGCGTTCAAAGACGTGGTGGCCGGGGCTTACGCTAACCGCATCCAGCTGTGGAGCGACGGTTTTTACGCTACGCCCAAAATCCATTACGACAAAGCCACGCTCAGCGGCCGCCCGTTTTACTATTTTGCCTACGGCGCAGCCTGCACCGAAGTGGCCATTGACACCCTAACAGGCGAGAGCCGGGTGCTTAAAGTAGACATCCTGCACGACGTAGGCCGCAGCATTCACCCGGCCATCGACATAGGCCAAATTGAGGGCGGCTTTGTGCAAGGCATGGGCTGGCTCACCACCGAGCAGCTGGTGTGGAACGACGCTGGCAAGCTGACCACCCACGCCCCCAGCACCTACAAAATTCCGGCCACGGGCTGTATACCCGCGCACTTTAAGGTTGCGCTGTGGCCCCAGGCTAACCGCGAGGACAACATTTACGGCAGCAAGGCCGTAGGCGAGCCACCTTTTATGCTGGCGATCAGCGTGTGGGAGGCGCTGCGCGACGCAGTAGCCCAAGCGGGTGGTAATGCCAGCGCCCTGCACGCGCCCTGCACTACAGAGCATATTTACAACGCGCTGCAGTCTAAGCCCAGCTAATGCAGCTTGCGGTAGCGGCCCAGTGTGTGCGAGGGCAGCTCGCCAAACAGCGCTTGGTAGTCGTTGGCAAAATGGCCAAAATGCCAGTAGCCAAACTCGGTAGCTGCCTGGGTCACCGAGGTGGCGGTTTTAAGCTGCCTGCGCGCTGCATTAAGCCGCAGGGTGTTAAGCCACGCCAGTGGGCCCATGCCTTTGGTGGCCTGAAAGCAGCTTTGCAAAGTGCGGCGGCTGACCTGCAGCGCGCAGCACATGTCTTGCACGGTGGGCGGGTTGTCTAGCCGTGAAGCCAAGTAGCCGTTGGCCCTTGCAGCCAAAGCGGTATGGTGCTTAGACTCAGCTTTGCCATGCAGCGCACTGTGCGGCGTGGGCTCTGCAGGGGCCAGCGCGTAGGCAATGCGCTCTAGCAGTGCGTCGCGCAGCTGGCTGCTCTGACTGGCATTTAAACTCTGCGCCGAGCTGTCAAAACAGGCCGCAGCAAAGCGCCCCAGCTCGGCCAGCGCTGCGCTGCGCACACTGTGCAGCCCAGCGCTGGCACCAAGGGCTGCACTGGCACCATGCTGCGTGTCGGCCACCAGTGTGTCAAACAAAGGCCGGTCTATTTCTATGCCCAGCATGGTGTGGTGCTGCGGCGTTCTAAACTCAAACCCACTGGCACCTGAGAACACATGCAAATGCTGCGCGTCGCTGCTTCGGCCGCAAAAATAGGCCTGGGTGCTTTGCGCCAGCGGCACCCCCAGCGCCACCGTGTGCGGGGCTATGTAGCCAGTTTGGTGCACCGACTGGGTGAGGCTTTCGGTAAACAGGCTGATACCGTCCCAATGCATACGCGCCACATTGCCAAAAAACGCCCCCGCTGAGGTTTGCATGTACTGCTGGTTCCAGCCGCCCAGCGCCGCAGCTTGCGCGTCAATATCGTCAAACGTGCTGTAGCTGGTGTGGCTGATTTTGCAGTTTACAGGTGCCATAAGCAGTGCTTTGGGACTAAAGTTTTAACAAGCTACTTGACCAACATAATCAAGCTAATAGTAAACCTATTTAGCAAGTTCAATGCCACCCCGCATTTAGCAAAAATTGCCGAAATGGGATAGCCAGTGTGACTAATGTCTCGATAGTATGCGTTTCTGTGTCACTTAAAGGTGACTAAACGTAAATCCTATTTTGGAGAAAAAATATGTCCAACGACCCCAGTAAAAGCACCGATGAGGATGTCAAACTCTTGCATAGCATGGGCTACGCCCAAGAGCTGGCACGCAACATGAAAGGCTTTCAAAACTTTGCCATTTCTTTCTCCATCATTTGCATCTTGTCGGGTGGTATCAATTCGCTGGGCCAGGGCATTGGCGGTGTAGGTGGCGCGTCCATTGGCATTGGCTGGATTATTGGTTGCGCCATCAGCTTGGTGTTTGCACTGGGCATGGCGCAAATTGCCTCGGCCTACCCTACCGCAGGTGGCCTGTACCACTGGAGCTCCATATTAGGTGGCCGGGGTTGGGGCTGGCTTACGGCATGGTTTAACCTGCTGGGCTTGGTCACCGTGCTGGGTGCCATTAACGTTGGTACCTACAACTTTTTTATAGGCGCATTTGGCCCCGCGCTAGGCTGGGAAACCAGCGTAGGCCTACAAGCTGCCTGTGTGATTGGCATCACCCTGGTGCAGGCTATCGTGAACCACATGGGCATTCGCATCACGTCCATGCTGACTGATTTTTCAGGCTACCTTATTTTTGTGGTGGCCATTGTGCTTACCGTAGCTTTGCTGTGGTTTGCACCCAGCTGGGACTTTCAACGTTTAATCACCTTTAAAAACTACAGCGGCCCTGCCGGCGGCGACGTGTGGCCCGCTACTGAAAACATGCTGCTGCTGTTTGGCCTGGGCTTGCTGCTGCCCATCTACACCATCACCGGGTTTGACGCATCGGCCCACACCGCTGAAGAAACCCGCGACGCAGCCCGCGCTGTGCCCAAGGGCATTGTCAACTCGGTTTTATTGTCGTCCTTGTTTGGCTTTCTAATGCTGTCGGCTTTTGTGCTGGCCATACCTGACATGGACAAAGCCGCAGCCAGTGGCTGGGGCGTGTTTTTTGTGACCCTGGATGCAGTGCTGCCTGTTTCGCTCAAGCAGCTTTTGTACCTGGGTATTTTTATTTGCCAGTTCATTTGTGGCTTGGCCACCGTCACATCGGCCTCGCGCATGATTTATGCCTTTGCCCGCGACAATGGCCTGCCAGCCTCAGGCGCACTTAAAAGCGTGCACCCCAAGTTTCGCACGCCGGTAGCCGCCATTTGGACAGCCGCTATTATCTCTATAGCGTTTACGCTCTACACACCGGCCTACACTACCATTGTGTCGGTTACGGTGATCTTTTTGTTCTTGTCTTACGGCATGCCCATTGTGGCAGGCTTGTTTGCCTATGGCAGTAGCTGGAGCAAGATGGGGCCGTGGGACATGGGCGGCATTTTCCGCGTGGTGGCGGTGCTGGCCGGCATTGCAGTGGCATTGATTTTTTACCTCGGTGTACAGCCGCCCAACGACAACGCGCTGTGGATTACAGGCGCATTTTTAGCCATGACCGCTGTCGTATGGTTTGCTTTTGAACGCAAGCGCTTTCAAGGCCCACCGGTGGGCGATGAGGTAGCGCGCAGACAAGCCGCTATTGCCAGCGCTGAGAAAACCTTGGCGGGCTCTTAAGTTCAGCGGGCTCTTGCACTACTGTCCCTGTCGCTATCTAGGCACCTACCGCATGGGCTACCACCACACCATCGGCGCACGCAGCTACCAGTTTGACAGCCTGCGCACGCTGCTGGCGCGTGCCAGCCCAGAGCGGTCGGGTGACCATTTGGCGGGTGTAGCGGCTGCCAATGCGCAAGAGCGCATTGCAGCGCAAATGGCATTGGCCGAACTGCCGCTGGCCACGTTTTTATCAGAAGCCGTGGTGCCGTATGAAACCGACGAAGTTACCCGGCTGATCATCGACAGCCACAGCGCCAGCGCCTTTGTGCCGGTAAGCCACCTTACGGTAGGGGACTTTCGCAACTGGTTGCTAGGGGACAGTGCCAACAGCAGCACGCTGGCAGCGCTGGCGCCCGGCCTTACGCCCGAAATGGTGGCCGCGGTCAGCAAACTGTGCCGCGTGCAAGACCTGGTCTTAATTGCCCGCAAATGCAGCGTGGTAAGCCGCTTTCGCGGCACCATTGGCCTGCCCGGCCGCTTGGCCACCCGCTTGCAGCCCAACCACCCGACCGACAGCAGCGCAGGCATTGCCGCCAGCCTGCTAGACGGTTTGCTGCACGGCAGCGGCGACGCGGTAATTGGCATCAACCCAGCTACTGACAACGTAGCCCAGGTGGTGCGCCTGCTTAAAATGCTGGACGATGTGATTGGCCACTACGCCATACCTACGCAATCGTGCATTCTTACGCACGTCACCAACACGCTGCAAGCCATTGAGAAAGGTGCGCCGGTTGATTTGGTGTTCCAGTCTATCGGCGGCACTGAGGCCACCAACACCAGCTTTGGCATTAGCCTGGTGCTGCTGGGCGAGGCGCGCGCGGCGGCTTTGTCGCTGCAGCGCGGCAGCGTGTTTGAAGACGGCCAGCGCGGCGACCACGTGATGTACTTTGAAACCGGCCAAGGCAGTGCTTTGTCTGCTGGCGGGCACCACGGCTGCGACCAGCAAACCATCGAGGCGCGGGCCTACGCTGTGGCGCGGCACTTCAAGCCTTTGTTGGTGAACACCGTGGTGGGCTTTATTGGGCCGGAGTATTTGTTTGACGGCAAACAGATTATTCGCGCGGGCTTAGAAGACCATTTTTGCGGCAAGCTGCTGGGCTTGCCCATGGGCTGCGACGTGTGCTACACCAACCACGCCCAGGCCGACGGCGACGACATGGACGCATTGCTCACCCTGCTGTGCACTGCAGGCTGCAACTTCATTATGGGCATACCCGGCTCGGACGACATTATGCTGAACTACCAAAGCACCTCGTTCCACGATGCGCTGGTGATGCGCGAGGTGCTGGGCCTGCGTGCAGCGCCTGAGTTTGAAGCCTGGCTGCAAAAAATGGGCGTGTTTGCAGCGGGTACCCAGTCGCGCTTGGCCCCGCAACTGCCTGCCCCTTTTGCCAGCGTGATTGAACGCCTAAGCCATGCCCAGTGAGTCTATTGAGCCCCTTAAGCCCCATGAGCCCGCGGTGCCCACTGAGCCCGCTATGCCACAGCAGACCTTGGTTACCCCGCAGGCATGGACCAGCCTGCGCCGCTTTACCGACGCGCGCATTGCCCTGGGCCGCGCCGGGCACAGCCTGCCTACCCAAGCGCACCTGGCCTTTGCGCTAGCCCACGCACAGGCCCGCGATGCCGTACACCTGCCCTTTGACGCGCTGGGCGTGGCCAGCAGCATCAACGCCCTGGGACTGCCCAGCGTGGTGCTGCACAGCGCAGCAGCCGACCGCGCCACCTACCTACAGCGCCCCGACCTGGGCCGCCGCCTGAGTGCAGCCTCTAGCGCAGCCCTGGCAGAACGGCAAACACAACAAACGCAACAGCCACATCAGCCACAGGCTAAGCCCTACGACATTGCCTTTGTGGTGGCAGACGGTTTGTCTGCACTGGCCGTGCACCACAACGCAGTGCCGCTGCTGCAAAGCACCTTGGCACTGCTGCGCAGCGACACCCAAGCTTGGGCCATAGCCCCCGTTGCAGTGGTAGAGCTGGGCCGCGTGGCCATTGGCGACGAGGTGGGGCACGCTCTGCGGGCCAACATAGTGGTGGTGCTGATTGGCGAGCGGCCGGGCTTAAGCTCGCCTGACAGCTTGGGCATCTACATCACCTGGGCACCCAAGCCAGGGCTTACCGATGCCAGCCGCAACTGCATTTCTAATGTGCGGCCCGCAGGCTTGGCCGAAGGCGCAGCCGCCCGCAAACTGCACCAGCTGCTCACCCAGTCCAGGCTACGCCAGCTGTCTGGCGTGGGCCTGAAAGACGAAGCTGACGACCAAACAATAGCATTGGCAGACCCCGCCAGCGACCACTTTTTGCTTGCGCCACCCACCAAACCCTAGGCCTATGCCGTGTGCGCTACAGTAGCGGCATGAAAATAATTACCTATACGTTGCGCGTAGAGTTTGGTGACTGTGACCCGGCAGGTATCGTCTGGTTTCCCAACTTCTTTAAATGGACCGACGCAGCCTCGCGCCACTTTTTTACCCAGTGCGGCGTACCCCGCTGGGCCGAGCTAGAAAAAGCCACCGGGGTGCTGGGCACGCCCTTGGTTGAAACCACCAGCCGCTTTCTTAAAACTGCCAGCTATGGCGACACCCTGCATGTGCGCTGCAGCATCACGCAGTGGCGCGAAAAAAGCTTTGTGCAGCACTACAGCTTGGTACGCCTGCGGCCCGATGGCGAAGAGGACACCATCATGGAGTGCGACGAGACGCGCATTTTTGCTACGCGGCGAGAAGACGGAAAAAACGGCATCAAAGCGGTGGCCGTACCGGCAGACATTCGGGCTATGGTTGAGCGCGCAGATTGAAAGTGCGTTTATAAGCATTTTAGGGTTATGGCCCAAGGAAATGCTGCACGGATAGCTATGTATTTTGTAGTATCTTGGTTTGTTTCTGCTTAGTGTGTTTAACAGCCCGTGGCAATGCTTGTGTGCCTTGTTCAGCTTGGTCGGGCGACGGGACATGTTATTTGCAAACTTCCACGAATCACGCGCAGGGTACCTTAAGTATTTGCCCGTTTGGTAGTACGACGCGCCTTCGCTCCAGTTTGCAAATAACACGCTCCCATCGCTTCTCCCTCGCAAATTTGGTAGTTGAAGGCACGTGGGGCGGTCGAATGTGGCGGTTACGGGCAATGCAGTAACCCAAGACCGGGAACACGCAGCGCAGCGTTTGTAGCTGCAATTGAAACCTTGACCCACTTAGCGTTAAATGCCCCCCAAACCAAACCGGCAAAGCGTCGATTGAGTGTGGCCTTGATGAAAATCCGGAAAAAGGCGCGCGGTGCAAAAGCTAGCCTATCGCGCCCTGATTTCGCGCGTGTTTTTGGAAGATTTTGCAGCAAGGCCACACTCAAGCGGCGCTAACGTACAAAAGCAAGGAGAGCAATCTTCAAAGATCCGAAGATAACCAAAAACCAAGGATTGTAAGAAAAAAACCCCTATCGCCCAAGGAAAATCTAAAGAGTACGCTATAAATTTAATAGCTATTAGGTCAAGATTCACATCGAACTACAACGCCATCCTCAAGCGGCTGCAACACAAACTTCACTGGCAAAAACTCTGCAATCACCTGCGCATTGGTCTGCGCATGCTGTGTCAGCTCAGTAGCCCAGTACTGACCAACGCTTGCCGATTTTTCGCCATACACCGCTGCCAAAGCCATCGGAATCATCAGCTGGTCGGCCAAGTACGGCCCCACAGGTGCGCCAGACTTTTGGTATGCGCGCACTTCTTGCAGCACACTGCGCGCTACCTGCTCGGCACTTACGCCGCGTTCGCCATAAGCAGCGAACTGCTCGGTAATGTGCTCGTACGCCAGCGTCACCATCAGCGCATTACCCGGCCCTTCGTTGGCACGCAAGGCGCGGTTGTGCATTTGGTCGTCACGCCAGCCCAGCGCGTTTTGCAGCACCACTAGCTCGCGCTCGGCCACGCCTTTGGGTATGCCCGCGTGCAGGCTCTCGGCATAGGCGTTGCGCAGGGCACCGCGTTGCATGATGTGCATAGGCTTCATACGTGCAATAGGCGCACGCACGCGCACCTGTACCTCACCGCCACCTGCTGGGTAGAACCCGTGGCGGCGCAGCTCGGTTTCAAACAGCACGCTGCCTGCGTCGCAAAAATATGGCGACACTTGGTTTAGAAAGACGTTGCTCAAAAAAGAGAATGACGGTGCCATCGGATTGTGCGTTCCGCCTCGCAGAACAAGCTTAGACACGCCATTGGCCATTACCAGCGGCCACAGCACGGTTTGCAACACCAGCATGCAGCTGCCCGCAGAGCCAATGGCAAATTCATATTCGCCAGAGCAGACCTTGCCCGGCGTAAAAATCAGCGATGTTTCGCCAATTTGCACCGCCTCGCCTGCTTTGTTTGTAGCTTGCGTTTTTTCCACGCCCCCACCCACAGCCACCGCAGCCTGCACACAAGCCAAGTGCTGACGCATCAGCCCCGGCTTGGGGCGTTTAGCGCGGATGTTGTCGATGCGAAAAGCCTTGCCTGTGATCAAGCTCAGCGCCAGCGCAGTACGTAATATTTGCCCACCGCCTTCGCCCAGTAAGCCATCTAATTCAATCATTTTTATGCTTTCAATTTCTGTGCAGCCAATTTGCGCTGCATGCCCTCTAGGCTTACGCGCCTGGCTTCGTCTGCTCTGGCGCGCTCAATTGCGCGACACGGTTTGCATCGCACGGCACGGCTGCCAAAAGGCCCTTTGGCAATTTCATACCACCATTTCTGTTGTTTAGCGGTCCATAGCTCAGAGGAGCCACAGTCTTTGCAGACAAATGCGCAGTCCATATAAAACTCAGGCAGCGCATCGTAGCTGTTATGAGGCCTAAGTCGCGTGTGGTCAGCAGCCACAGCACCAAAGCGGATAGCATCTAGCGGGCTGTTTTTGCCCGCTTCAACGTATTTGGCCAAGCGCACTAGACGCTTGGCTTTGATTTCCTCTTTGCGCTGCTTGCCGCTTTTCATCTCACACTCCTTTATCCCTTCACACACACCACCTGCTTCAAGGTGTACACCACCTCCACCAAATCTCGCTGCGCGTGCATCACCGCATCAATGTCTTTGTACGCCATCGGAATTTCATCAATCACGTCAGCATCTTTACGACATTCCACGCCCTCAGTAGCCTTAATCTGGTCTGCCACGGTGAACAGCTTTTTAGCCTTGGTACGGCTCATTGAGCGGCCTGCCCCGTGGCTGCAGCTCATGAAGCTGTCCACATTGCCTTTGCCGCGTACGATGAAGCTTTTGGCTCCCATGCTGCCGGGGATAATCCCCAGCTCGCCTGCTTTAGCGCTAACTGCGCCTTTGCGGGTAACAAACACTTCGTGTCCAAAGTGCGTTTCTTTTTGCACATAGTTGTGGTGGCAGTTCACTGCCTCTAGGTGCGTTTCAAACGGCTTAGTGATGACCTTGCGCAGCGCACCGATCACGCGTTGCATCATCACCTCGCGGTTCAAGCGTGCAAACTTTTGTGCCCAGCCCACGCCGCGCACATAGTCGCCAAAATACTGGGCACCTTCTTCAAAGTAGGCCAAGTCTTTGTCTGGCAGATTACGCTCGTGAAGTTCAGCATCCTTTTTGGCCAGCTCAATAAAGTGCGTGCCAATCGCATTGCCCACCCCGCGTGAGCCGCTGTGCAGCATGATCCACACGCCGCCAGTTTCGTCCAAGCAAACCTCGACAAAGTGGTTACCACCACCCAAGGTGCCCATATGGCGGTAGTTGTTGGTGTTTTTCAGGCGCGGGTAGTCCACGCAAATTGCGTCAAATTCGTCCACCAGTTGCGCCCAAGCAGCATCTGCCTCGGTGGGCGGGGTTTCCCACGCGCCTTTGTCGCGGTTAGACCCATCGCGGCGAAACTGCTTGGGGCTCATGCCGTGCGGCACCGCCTTTTCAATCTCGCTGCGCAGCGTAACCAAGCTATCAGGCAAGTCGCGTGCATTCAATGACGTTTTGCACGCGATCATGCCGCAGCCAATGTCCACCCCCACCGCAGCGGGAATGATGGCTTTGATGGTGGGAATCACACTGCCAATCGTGGCACCAATACCGTAGTGCACATCCGGCATCACGGCTACGTGCCTGAACACGATAGGCAACTTGGCAGCGTTTTCAATCTGCTGCAAAGCCTCGGCCTCCACAGGCACGCCTTGCGTCCACATCTTCACAGGCACACCGTCTGCGACTTGGTGTTGGTTGTAGTTTTTCATTTTGTATTCTCAATATTTTCAATTAACTAACGCAATTCAACGCAGTTTTACCAACCCGTTAAGCACTTGGTCTAAGCCTCCAAACACAGAGATTTTGTCAATACGCTCGGCTACGCGTTCCAAAGTTTCTAGCTCTTTCATGCGCAAGGCGATGGGGTTATCTTCCATCAACTTGGCAGTGTTGAGCAAAGAACGCGTGGCTGCAGTCTCTTCACGGCGGCGAATCACGTTGGCTTGGGCAGACTTTTCTGCCTCTACCACTTGGGCCAAGATGGTCTTCATCTCGCCAGGCAAGATAATGTCTTTCACACCCAAGCTGTCCAGCCTCATGCCAGCGTCGGCCAGCTTTACGCGGGCATACTCGGTCACGATATCGTCGATGGTTGACTTGTTTTCCAACAACTCGTCCAAGGTACGGGTTCCCACCGCCACCCGCAAGCCTAACTGCAACTCGCGGTAGACATACTCAGCAGGCTTGCCCGTTTGGGAATAAGCCTTGAGCACATCGTCAAAGCGCCAGTTGGCTGACAAGTTCAATCGCAGGCCTACTTTGTCTTTGGTCAAAATCTCTTGGCCACTGACTTCTAGCACTTGCGAACGCAAGTCCACACACTCCAACTGCACCAGGCGGTTAAAACGCCAAAAACCATAAGCCCCGGCTTTCAGCAGCCCACGCACTTGGCCGTCTACCGTCAGCACGCCTGCGTGAAACTCTGGTACTTGCGCCAACAGCACACCTTGCAAACCTGCCACTGGGCGTTGTCGCAATGGGTTCTGGCCCAGCTTGGCCACCAAGTCGGCAGGTAGCTTTTCGTTTGCGCTGATATCGACCACGTCAACGCGCACTTCATTCAAGCCTTTCCAGTACAGCTTGCGGCTACCAGGTGCCAAAACTTCAACCAGTACGCCGTTGTCATAACGCAGGCCTACTTGGGTGTCGGTTAAAGCCGTTTGCACAAACTCTTGCGCTACCAGCACTGGCTCTTTGGCCATAAAGTAATCGGCCAAACCGTGAGTAAATGCAACCTGCTCTAGCGCAAAGCTTTCTACGCGCAACTTGTCTACGCCGCTGAACAACCAGTGCTTGCCAGGTTGCAGCAAGCGCTCAAAATCGCCATTGCGCAGTAAAACTGCGCGTTCGTTTTTCTTCACTGTAATTTTATTGAAACCTAACATTTTTTATTCTTCCTTTTTATCTTAACTACTTACATCTTTGTCAAGGCCGCTGCAGCAACAGCCACGGGCGCAGGGTGCTTGTAACGGCTTGGTGGGTTGCAGCGACGGGGGTCTTTCGATCTCGCTTGCTGCGTTGCTCACTTTGCGCGTACCGCAGAGCCCATTGCTCTAGCGACTGCTGCTGGTGGGTTTTCTGCTAGCTGGCTTAGTGGCCATCTTTCGATGGCTGCCTTGCCAATTTACCTTCCACCCACATGCGACACTCTTTCACTTTTCCAAAGAAAGCTGGTTTTTACGCCAGCTTGCGGCGGGAATCGAACCCACGACAGACGTGTGATGAGCACGTTGCTCTACCAGACTGAGCGACGCAGTGTGTTGGCATCCAGGAATTGAACCTAGCGGGGCGGGCCAGATGACCCGCCCCTTGACCACATGCCATACCAAACACATCTATTGATCGCGGCATACAAAAACTACTGGGTTTGCTCCCTGCACTCTTTGCACCAGCGGGACCTAGTTGCCTAGCAACCCCTGCTTGTAAGCGACCACCTTTTGTGGTTGACGTATGGGTTATTGCAGGCAACGTGCCAACTTATTAAGTCACATGAATAAAATTCTAAGTCTTTGATTTAATTAAGTATTTTCATAAATATTGGCAATTAATTATTTAAATCTTTTTATCAATTTACTAATTATTATAAAATTAGCTAGTAAACTAGCCATATGAAACGTAAAGTGGTTATCGGCTTTTTGGGTACGCAATTAGATTCTGGCCTGTCCAACACCCGTTGGGAAAAGTGGCGGCCTACTGTGTCGTTGGCGCAGCATGATGAGTTGCAGGTTGACCGGCTAGAGCTGATGCACGATGCGCGCAACGTAGCGCTGGCGCAGCGCGTGCAGGCGGACATTGCGCAGTTGTCGCCCTCCACCGAGGTGCGCTTGGTAGAGATGAACCTGGCCAACCCGTGGGACTTTGGCGAGGTGTATGGCGCGCTGTACGACTGGATGGGGCGCTACGCGTTTGACACTGCGCGGGAAGAATACTGGGCGCACATCACTACCGGCACACACGTTGCGCAGATTTGCATGTTTTTGTTGGTAGAAGCGCGGTTTATACCCGGTGTGCTGCTGCAAACAGCCCCACCGCGTGGACGACAGCGTGATGACAGCGACGCAAAAAAGGGCAGTTACGAGCTGATTGACCTAGACCTCTCGCGCTACGACGCTATCAACACGCGGCTGCATGTGGCCCAACTTGATGCGGTGTCTTTTCTTAAAAGCGGCATCGCTACGCGCAACGTGCGTTTTAATGCGCTGATTGAAGAGATTGAGCGCGTGGCGGTGCGCAGTAAAGCGCCTATTTTACTGACCGGCCCCACGGGTGCAGGCAAGTCGATGCTGGCTAAGCGTATTTTTGAACTTAAAAAATCGCGCCATCAGATTGAAGGGGATTTTGTCGATGTGAACTGCGCTACTTTGCGCGGTGATGGCGCAGGCTCAACCCTGTTTGGCCATAAAAAAGGCTCTTTCACCGGCGCTGCAGCAGACCGCCCTGGCCTGCTGCGCACGGCAGACAAAGGGGTATTGTTTTTAGATGAAATTGGCGAGCTGGGCTTAGACGAGCAAGCCATGCTGCTCAAAGCGATTGAAGACAAACGCTTTTTGCCAGTGGGTGCCGACAAAGACGTGCAGAGCAACTTTCAGTTGATTGCAGGTACCAACAAAGACCTGCGTGCTGAAGTGGCAGCGGGCCGCTTTAGAGAAGACCTGTTTGCACGCATTAACCTGTGGACCTACGTCCTGCCTAGCCTAGCGCAGCGGCGTGAAGATATTGAACCGAACATAGACCATCAGCTGACCGCTTCCTCACAAGACCTGGGCAAGCAAGTGCGCTTCACCACCGAAGCGCGCGGTGACTATCTGCGTTTTGCGCAATCAAGCGAGGCCATTTGGAGCGGCAACTTTAGGGACCTCAGCGCGTCTATCACCCGGTTGGCCACCCTAGGCGAGAATGCCCGTATTGGCGCTGCCCTGGTGGCCGCTGAGATAGCCAGGTTGCGCTGGCAATGGAATGGCAGCGGCGCAAGCAGCACTGAAGCAGTGGTGTCGCTGGCCGAAGTGATGGGCAGTGCAGCAGATGCGCTGGATTATTTTGACCGCCTGCAGTTGCAAGCTGTGATCACGGTGTGCCGAAAAA
The DNA here is from genome assembly GCA_043778205.1 of Polaromonas sp. Taxonomy (GTDB): domain Bacteria; phylum Pseudomonadota; class Gammaproteobacteria; order Burkholderiales; family Burkholderiaceae_C; genus JAAFIP01. The sequence continues at coordinate 23,098 of JAYWGO010000047.1, forward strand.
ACAGCACGGTGAGCGATGCAGGCCGAGAGCTGTTCAACGTCTCGCGCACGCAGCGCAGCGTGGTAAACGATGCGGACCGGTTGCGCAAATATTTGCTAAAGTTCGATTTAACTTGGGAAAAAATCAAGTACTAGGTGCACAGCTGCTTTTTTAAAATTACTGATAATGTTATGAAAATATTAGTTACCGGCAGTGCCGGCCATTTAGGTGAAGCATTGGTGCGCACGTTACAGGGCGCTGGGCATGAAGTGTTGGGGCTTGACGTATTAGCCTCGCCATACACGCACGTGGTGGGCTCCATAGCTGACCGCAGTGTGGTTAAAAACTGTATGGCTGGCGTGCATGCAGTGCTGCACACGGCTACTCTGCACAAGCCGCATGTGGCGACGCATAGCAAACAAGATTTTGTAGACACCAATATCACCGGCACCCTGAATTTGCTGGAGGAGTCAGCCCTGGCCGGGGTGCAGGCCTTTGTACTTACCAGCACCACCAGTGCCTTTGGCCGTGCGCTAAACCCAATGGCAGATGAGCCCGCAGCTTGGATTACCGAGGATGTAGTGCCATTGCCCAAAGAAATGCTGCATGGGTAGCTATTGAATTTGTAGTATGGTGGTTTGTTCGGCTGAGGTGTTTTGAACAGCCCGTGTCAAAGCTTTTGTGGGTCTATTTACCTTGGTCGGGCGACGGGACATGTTATTTGCAAACTTCCGCGAATCACGCGCAGGCCACCTGAGTATTTGCCCGTTTGGAAGTACGACGCGCCTTCGCTCCAGTTTGCAAATAACACGCTCCCATCGCTTCTCCCTGTCAAATTTGGTAGTTGAAGGCACGT